>CAMAXD010000397.1 GCA_945861975.1 Candidatus Kuenenia stuttgartensis
GCCAGTGGGCTGGACTTGTCAGAATTCCTGACAGCACACACGACAAACCCACGTTGTCAGTCGGCACAGTCCGCAGAGTCATCGTAATTCACGAATCTGCATTGCACAGAGTGATTGATCAAATCGGATTGGAGTGGGACAGGCACCGATCCCGAGTGTTATTACGCACTGTTCAGGCTGCACTGCGAGCGGAGCCAGTCCCATTTGCTCCAGTTCTGTGCGTAATGCCGGCTAGCCCGCCTGGGGGAAAACCCGCGAGCTATTCTTGCTTTTCTTCGTCGCCCTTCACGTCCTCTTTCGGCCCCTTCTTTTCGTCATCTTTCGGGAACTTTGTCTCATTGATGTGTTTGATCTCGTCCCCCGGATCGGCGAGCGTCAACTTCCCCTTGAGCTTGATGGAATCAGGCGGCTCGCAGGTCTTTGAATTGCAAGCCTGGAACTTGATCTCCACTTCCACATCAGCTTTCTCAGCCATTTCGGCCGCATCAGTTTCCAGCAAGGCGTAGATGATGACCTTTCCACCGTAAACATGAGAAGGCTCGTCCTGACCGTCGACTTCCAGAAGCTCATGCTCCGGATATTTCACTTTGGTCATCTTCACCTTTTGCTCACTGGTGATCTTGACCTCGGTTGGAATCATAAAATCCGGGTTAGCTGGATTCGCATTAATGTGCCACTCGTTGGCAATCGTCAGCTCAATCGCCACCGGGCATTTGCCTCCGCGCTGAAGCTTGTCAAAGTAAGGGTAGATCTTTGCCTTAATCGGGCGTTCATCGTAGTTGCGTTTGAATGGCGACGGCTTGGCCGGATCCGGCAGCACAGGCTTAAACGATTGCTGTTCCTCAACTGCCGCTGGGCTGTTAATGCTCTTTTCTTCCACGACTGGGTTTTCATCGCCGAGACTGCAAAATCGCATGTCCTGACGAACAAGCTGACGAACATAGGGCCGACGATCTTTGGAAGCTCGGCTCGTTGAGTCGCCAGCAGTTGCACTGACAGCTTTGCCGGACTCCGCAGCTTGAAGCTTCAACAAGTCCTGCAGAGCCAAAGCGAGGCCGGAACATGCCGAAGGAGATGATTCCAGCATCCCGCTGAATCTCTGCAGGGTCGTCTCCGCGAGCGGCCGGAACGACTCGTTATCGGTCTGTTGACTCAGCGCCAGCAAATTGCGGATGGTCATGCTGTTGCCAGACGGAGTCACAGAGTCATACGGTGTGCTTGTGCGAGCGAACAACTGTTCCTGATCATTTGCCGTGAAGAAAAACGTCTTCTGCGTCTCATCATAGAACTGAGCAATCTGCTGATTCATCAATTCTGACGCCGCCGTCAACCAGCGTACTTCTCCAGTGGATTCATGCAACGCTCGCAACGCTGACACGAGACACGCATAGTCGTCCAGAAACCCGCGCTGACCGGGTGTGTTGTTTCTCCAGGATCGCAGTAAGTGACCATCAGAATCTCGCAACTTCGTCAGCAGGAAATCAGCCGCCGTGGCAGCAATCTTCAGGTCCGTTTCGCGTCCGGGCAGTCGGCCACTCACGGCAAGCCCCTGAATCATCAGGGCATTCCATTCCGTCAGCACTTTGTCGTCCAGCATCGGACGTGGACGTTCCGACCGAACCTTCAACAACTGAGCTCTCATGGCAGCGAGCTGTTGTTCGGTCATAGTTACATCTCGCGATCCAGCTGCCGCCAGCTCCGCAATGGTCGTCGGCAAAAACAGGACACGGCCATGCTCAAACGACTGAGGCTGCTTAAACCCGTAGGCTTCGAGAAACAGATCAGCGTCTTCAGCCTTCAGAGTATCTCGAACCTGTGGCTCAGTCCACGCATAGTATTCTCCTTCGATGGCATTCGTTTCGGCATCCAGAGCCGAACAAAAGCCTCCGTCGGGAAGAGTCATCTCACGAGTCAGAAATCCAACCAGTTCGTGAATGACCTGATCGTACAATGGATTCTTTGTCACCCGAGCTGCGTGAGCATAAACCTCCAGCATCTGAGCCTGGTCGTAGAGCATTTTTTCGAAGTGCGGCACATTCCAGCGTCGATCGGTGCTGTACCGATGAAACCCACCGCCCAGATGATCGCGAATACCGCCCTTGGCCATCTCCGTCAGCGTATGGTCAACGATCTGCAGCAGGGCAGGGTCTTTGTTTTCCTCAGAGAGACTCAACAGAAAAATCAAACGCGGAACGTTCGGGAATCGAGGTCCGTCCGGTTTGCGTTCATTAAAATCGACGCCTCCATGAACACTGTCATAACGCTTGCCAATCTCGTCCGCGACCAGTTTCAATTGTTCGCGCTTCAGTTCTGATGGCTCCGCCAGAACGGATGGACCGGAAAGCCGTCGCACTTCGCGAGCGATCATCGTCGCAGTGCTGTTGATGGACTCTCTCTGATTGGTCCACAGATCCTGAATACGTCCGGCTGCGGTCAAAAATCCTGTTCCTCCTTCGGCCGTATCTTCTGGTGGAAGGTATGTGGCGCCGGCAATCGGCTGTCCGTCCGGAGTCAGGAACATCGATAACGGCCAACCGCCGCCCCCACGACTTCCTGCAGCCTGCAGGTAGACAATCAGACTCGTCATGTAGATATCATCAATATCCGGTCGCTCTTCACGATCGACTTTGATGCAGACAAAGTGCTGGTTCAGAAACTCAGCGACCTGCTCGTTGGAGAACGTTTTTCGCTCCATCACATGGCACCAGTAGCAACTGCTGTAGCCTACAGACAGAAAGATAGGTTTTGCTTCTTTCTTCGCTTTCTCAAAAGCTTCCGGTCCCCAGGCATACCAGTCTACGGGATTGTGAGCATGCATCAGGAGATAAGGGCTGGATTCTTTCGCGAGGCGATTCGCAGGGTGCTTCACAGTGGAGCTCTCATCCTTCGAATTGGTTGCATTGGCTTCTGATTCAGGCTTCTTCGTTTCGTCGGCCAAAGTCACAAGATTCAGTTGCCCAATGCTAACGGACAAAACTGTGAACAAAAGAACCAGGGATCCGGACTTAAGCAAGGTGGTGATCAACATGCTGGATGACTCTTCGATAAAAGTTCGCCCCGAACCATTCCTTTTGAACGAGGCACCCTCGTACAGCATGGAGCGATCAGGCAAACCACGGAAATCACGATATCACGCCGGAACGGCGGCCCCGATATTCTAGGCACTGGAGCCGCGAAGATGAACTCCGGCACAATCTACCAGTTCCCAATCGCATAATTCAGGGAGGTTCAGGGGGTTTTGGAAGACCCGAGTGGCGATTGGCGGGGATTGGAGAAGTCCAGCCATCAATTCGTTTCCTGTTGATTTTCGGAATTGATCATCGGATGAGGATCGTAAGGCCGAAAAAAGGTAAAGCATGTTGCGATGGAGTGCATGGATTGCGCTACGCGAATTGTACGGAATGGATGGAACCATGGAATCGCCGATTATCGCGAAACTGCCACGCGGACACCGCATGGATCGACAATTCGGAATCGTGTACGACGTCGCTCCGTCTCAGGCGGATGACCTGACTCTGATCGACGGCATCCGGACGCGCGAAGCCGTGCTGCTGAATCAGCGAGGCATCTACCTGTTCGGGCAGATTGCACTCTGGCGTCACCGCGAAATCGTTGAGATCGCCGGTGAACTGCAGATTCCCGTCGCTCGAATTGTGGATGAGGGTTGGATGGAACAAGCTCGCTCTATGAGCCATCCTGTTCCAACCGGCAGCGCTTATGATCTGCCGGCTTCCGCCTTTCGCACGATCAGCCTTCTGGTCTGCGCATTGCTGGTGGGCGTATTCACAATCTATATGCTGGGACGTCATCGTAATCAGCCGTTGACCGGTGTGCTCTCCGCTGACATCACCTCCATTCGAGTTCCCGCGCCGTCGCGACTGACGGCCGTGCATGTGAAAGCCGGACAGGAAGTCTTCTCGGGGCAGCCACTGCTGACGCTCGAAAAGCTCGAACATCTGTCGATTCTGGAAGATCAGGAACGAACTGTTCGCAAGCTGACTCAGGAATTGAAACGCGCTGAAGCTCAAGCCAAAATCGAAGCCGAATGGCGAACTAGTGAACTCGACCGCGAATTGACGGACGTTTGTCTGCAGATTGCTCAACGCAAAACACCACTGCTCTATCAGCAGGCTCGCAGCATAGAGGCATCAACAAACAGCCGTCGCGGGACTTACGTTTCCGCTCGAGCCACACTGGCCTCGCTGCCAGCCAAAGCCCGTGCTGGCGGCTTGATGTTCTTCAGTGGCAGCGGCCAAACTTCGCCGACACCAATCGCTCCGGAACAGCAGTCAGTCCCTGCGCGAACCGCAATGGCTCCTCGCGAAGTTGTCGTGTCTGATTCTCCGACAATGGGTTTGGTGCTGGCTCCCGCTGAAGCCGTACCCGTCGATGAACAGTCACAGAAGCTGCATTCCGAGGAAACTCGTTTGTTGTCGTTGCGAGAAGCATTGCCCTCGACCGTGAATGAAGCCATGGGCGTGACTTCGCTCAAAGAACAACTGGACGATGCCACATCACATCTGGAAACCATGAAGTCTGTGAGCCGCGAGATCCATGTGAACGCACCGGTCTATGGTGTCGTGGGACAGGTTCGTTATCGCCAGGGCGACGACTTGCCAAACGGCGAGATCATGGTGCGAATTCTTCACACTGATCGCCGTTACATCATGGTGCATCTGCCAACTCGCCGCGTCACTGAGATGCAGGCAGGACAAGAAGTGGAACTGATGTTTCCGGGCAATCAGGAATTCCGAGGCCAGATCGTGGACGTACCCATGCTCGCCGACACCATCGGCTCTTCGGGAGATACTCTCGCCGCCGTCCGCATCGAACCTGTGGGTCGCCTCTGGCCAATGATCCCGGTTGGGTCACAGGTAGACGTTGTTTCATTGCGATAAGGTGCGTTCCTGGCGATACGCACTATGGTCGCTCTACCGCTGCCACCAGATCGATGCTGATCGGGTCGTGAAACTTCAGATCGCCGGCTTGGGTTTTGCCGACGATGACGAGCATGCCCCGTTGACTTTTGCGGCCGTCGGGGTAGCCAACGATTTGCTGGCCGTCGGTAAGTGTTACGCGGGTCTCGAAGGTCTCATGAACTCCTGGTAAATCCGGATGCACGATGTCCGGGAAACGTTCCCAAGCCCATGTCCACAGAGTTGGATTCACGTCAACGCGCCCAGCAATATCAAACCATTCCTGCTCCGCTTTTCGCAACTCCTTCAATGTTGCCTGACGACACCAGACGCGCAGGACCGACTCGATCCATTCGCGACGAGCAGCCGCCAATTGCTCAAAGTTGACGGGAGCCGTAAGGCTCGGTGAGCACTCTTCTGACATGAACAAAGTCCTGAGCGATACAACGCTGTCGTGATCGGAGCAAAGTCCCGTCGGCGGAGCGACGGGCTTACCGTACACCCGTCGCTCCGCCGACGGGACAATTTCTCTGCAAACCC
>CAMAXD010000398.1 GCA_945861975.1 Candidatus Kuenenia stuttgartensis
GTTTCTTTCTGTCCGTATTCATCTCGATTTAACTAAACGGCTCCGCCTCAGAGACAACCACGCCAGAAGGCACTGAATTAGTCGACAGTAAGAGTGGATATCGAGGGGTACTTATTACATACCACTACGTTCTTTGTGTCGTTGCGGCAGGATGGCTTTGGGAGGAGACACGACGTGCCAGCCACCGGCCATGACGCAGTCTGTGGAGTGCGATGCGAGGGCTTTTCCGGGTCTAACTGGTCAGCGCCATGTTTGAAGAGTCGGATTCACCGAAGTTGCCCTTTGATCAAAGTTTGCCGCATGAACGCAGTCCCTTCTCGCCCCAATGGCGTGGACTTAGCGTAGCGGAACTCGCCAAGAGTTCCGGCTTTCCTGCCAAATCACAGGAAGTCTACGCGACTTCCGCTACAAATTTCCCTTAAGTCCACGCCATTGCCTGACGCCCCGCCGGACGCTTCGATCGAGCAGGCGTTTTCAAAAATCAAGCAGCGACCTCGAGACGAAGCGGACGGGGCCGCCGAAAGACTCGGCCTGTGATTCAGTGCGGCTTGGGCGGGGTGATGGTTAGGAAACTCGGGCAGGATGCCGGCGGTGATGCGGCTCTCCTAAAGGCGATCCAAAAGTCGACGACTTGATCATTCTCAGGGGGCTCCAATCCGCAATTTCTGCCGATTGCCTAATGTTTAAATTTGCCGCCTGCATCACGTATTCGTTTTGCTTGTAAGGGTTCTCCCAAGCTTCACTGCAAATTCGGCAGCCGTCGCAATCCCGACGTTTCGGAGGTCGATCTGAGAATACCTGTTTTCTCACCATAGCGTCTGAGATTGTCTGGAGCGTTCTCATGCCTGTTACCACGAGATCCTTGTTTCGAGCCGCGTTTCTTGGGCTGGGGCTAAGTGCTTCTTCACTCACATTGCTCGCTGACCAACCGGAATTTATGCGTTGCCGCGAGGCAAGCTGCAGTGCCTTGAGCTGTGGCGACCTTTCGACGCAGAGCGGAACTGAGGATCCCTGTGCAGAAGAATCCTGTGGGGAACCACTATTCGGATGCATTGAGCCTCAGAGCTGCAGCAAAGCCAGCGGTGACTGGCTTGGACTTCGGCCTCATCTGCAGGAATCGGGAGTCACCGTCGACGCCAATGTGGCCCAGTTCTACATGGGAGCTGTGAGTGGCGGATTGGACAACAGCGGACGATACGCCGGCCATGGCGATTATGTCATGAACATCGACGGCGACAAAGCATTAGGCATGAAGGGCATGTTTATCAAGTTGCGGGCTGAGCATCGATTTGGGCAGTCGCTGCGTGGCGTCACGGGGGCTCTTTTGCCATCGGCCGTGGCTTCCGATTTGCCAAATCCAGAGAGCGATCAGATCTATCTGACGAACGTTTTGTTTACTCAGATGTTTTCTGAAACATTCGGAGTGTTTGCAGGAAAGCTGGACTCACTGGATGGTGACCGCAATGCCTTCGCCAGTGGTCGTGGGATGACTCAGTTTTCCAACATAGCATTTGTCGGAACGCCAATCGGCCTGCGGACGATTCCGTATTCCACATTGGGGACAGGCTTCGTCATTCTGCAGGACCTTCAGCCGATCTTTACATTCACGGTGATCAACGCTCGTAACACGATCAATCGTTCGGGCTTCGACGAGCTATTCAACGACGGCGCTACGCTGGCACCGGAATTACGAATTCCGACAGAGTTCCTGGGGATGCCCGGACATCAATTGTTCGGGGGCACCTGGAGCAGTCGTAATTATGTCAGTCTGGATCAGGACCCTCGTATTATTCTACCGAACATTCCAATCGCCCGCAGTTCCGATTCCTGGTCAATGTATTACAACTTCGATCAGCATTTGTTTGTCGACTCTTCCGATCCAACCAAGGGCTGGGGGTTGTTTGGACGCGCTGGACTGGCTGATCAGGCCACCAATCCGATTGGCTGGTTTCTAAGTGCAGGTGTTGGCGGGAACAGTATGATTCCGGGCCGGAGCAATGACACATTCGGAGCTGGCTACTATTACGCGGGGACCAGTTCAGAAATTGGGCCACTGTTGGCGGTGGCACTGGGTGGTGTCGGTGACGGGTACGGCACGGAGTTGTACTACAACATTGCGGTCACAGAATGGTTCCGTCTGACCGCCGACGCTCAGTTCATTACACCAGCTCGGGAATCTGTGGACTCTTCAGTGCTGCTGGGGCTGCGCGGCGTAGTCGCGTTTTGATTCTGACGTACGAGACTGCAGGCATGACGCAGCCATGCCTGTAGTGCGCGAGTTCGCCTGCTTCAGGTAAGGAGTGGCGTGTGCATGATCTCCGCCTTGATCACTCACTCATCAACTTGCGGATCGCAGCCTCGATATCATGCACCGAAGGAACCACAGCGGCTTCCAGTGACGGACTGTAAGGTGTTGGTGCAAACGCTCCGTTGAGCCGTTTGATCGGGGCGTCCAGATCATTGAACGCCAAATCACTCACTTGAGCTGCGACTTCTGCTCCGAAGCCGAACGCTGCCGGCGTTTCTTCCACGATCAACAGTCGACCGGTCTTCGCTACGGATCGGCAAATCGTCTCCGTATCCAGTGGTGAAACGGTGCGAGGATCAATCAACTCAACCGAAACCCCCGACTGGTGCAGACTCTCACAGAGCGACAACGTCATTGGCACCATGCGAGCTAATGCGACAACGGTAATGTCATTGCCTTCCCTAACCACTGCTGCCTTACCAAATTCAATCTCATAGTCATGTTCGGGCACATGGCACTTCATGGTCAGAATCTCACGATGCTCAAGAAACATCACGGGATCATCGCAACGCAGGGCTCGCAGCATCAAGCCTTTGGCGTCATAAGCATTCGATGGTACGACAACTCGCAATCCCGGCACCTGCCCATACAACGCGTGATAACTTCCGGAATGATGAGTTGCTGCCGAGTGACCAATCCCGATGCAGCCGCGCATCAGCACCGGCATCTTCAGACGCCCGCTGGACATGTATTGCATTTTGGCGATCTGATTAATGATCTCGCCGACGGAGTCCAGAATAAAGTCGGCAAACATGAAGTCGATCACGGGCCGAGTCCCCGTCATCGCCGCCCCGCCAGCCAGCCCGACGAATCCTCGTTCGCAAATCGGTGTATCACACAAACGATCGGGTCCGTGCAGATCGTAAAGTCCAGGAGTTGTGCGGAAGTTCCCGCCACGCTTTCCGATGCCCTCGCCCATGACAAAAATGCCCGGGTTGCGAGACATCTCACCGGCCAAAGCTTCAACGGTCGCCTGAGTAAACGTAATCTCTCGTGGTTGACTGACCGCGGCCACAGCCTTGCGAAATTCCGGGGCCGACTCACGGAACGATGATGCGGCGTAGACATGATTCGTCGCGGTGCTGCCTTCCGGAACGGGACTCTGTTCAGCGAATTCTTTCGCCGCACGGACGAGTTCCGGAATCTCGGCGTCGATCTTATCAAACTCCGACAACAAGTCTTTCGAAGCGTTTGCTCGCAGCCGTGCGATCGGACATTTCAACTTCCATGCTTCGACTTCTTCGCGGGTGCGATAGGTGAAGTCGCCCATACCTTCCGCGTGAGCTCGAGTACGATACGTGCGACATTCGATCAGCGTCGGTCCCTCGCCAGCGCGAGCCCTTTCGATAGCTTCTCCGGCGACTCGATGAATCTCCAGCACATCGTTGCCGTCGAGTTCATATCCGGCAACTCCGTAGCCTGCGGCATGGGCCGCGACCGATGGTGAACCGCTGGAGTAGGAAAAAGGAACCTCGGTCGCGTACTGATTGTTTTCGCAAATAAACAGCGTGGGCAGCTTCCAGATACTCGCCATATTCAGCGCTTCGTGGAACGCGCCATTGTTGGCTGCTCCGTCGCCGAATAACGCGGCGGCCACCGTACTGTTCTTTAGAATCTTTGAGCTATACCCACCACCGCAGGCCTGGAGCATACATGGTCCCACAATGCCGCTGGTTCCCATCATGCCGATCTCCGGCGAGAAGAGATGCATGGAACCGCCTCGGCCACGCGAGCAGCCGGTTGAGCGACCAAAAAGCTCCGCCATCAATTCTCGGGGTGGCATACCTTTGGCCAGAGCATGCCCATGGCCTCGATGAGTGCTGAAGACAGAATCGTTTGCGTTGAGATGAGCACAGACAGCCGTGGCGATGGCTTCCTGTCCGACATACGTATGGCAGGCTCCATGGATCAGTCCCCGCTGATGACATCGCGCCAGTTCTTCTTCGGTCTGGCGAATAATCTGCATCGTGCGATAAAGCGAAACGATCTTTTCGTTGGTCATGATTGTCAGTGCAGTCAGCGGCAGGAAACCAGGGACGTTTTTTCAGAGCGTGGCGTCTCAGAACACAGGTGGAGTCGCGGAAGCGTAGCGTGCCGCACGTCATCCGAGCAAGCGCCGACAAATCGACGTGGAACTCCGGACCCATAGGAAATTCGATCGGCCCCCCTTTTCGGCGAGCTGAATTGTCCGGTTTACCCTCGACTCGAGAGGACTTCTGCGGAGTAGCGGAGACGGCCCCCCGACTTGACGCTTCTACCCGGCCGTTGTCAGGCCGTCAGAGACAGCCTACCCAAACATGACTTAGGAGTGTCTCTATGTTCCAATTTTATTCCTGCCGAGAAGGGAATTCTTGACGAATCCGTGGAACTACGGCTCAAAAGGCGACGTCCGGTAGAAAAATCACTACGCGCTCCGTGATATCTGTCAGTGTGTTTCCCTCCCGAACTTGTCCCGCCGAATGCTTTCCATGCCAGAATTTACTCCTCAAACGCCAGAATCTGCGGACCAGCAAGCGCTTTTCGAGCTTCTGTCTCGGCATTATGACGGGGATTTGGGGGTGGCAGAATCTCAGCGTCTTGCGACTCTTGAGTCCGGTCACCGGGAAGTATCAGATAACTTCCGTCGTCAGGCCGGTGCGGTCAGTTGTCTGCTCAAGGGAATCCCGGTCCGTTCAGTCCAGAGATTGCTTTTCGAGACGCCGGAGATCACGACTCCCCGCGCGACTCCAGTCCCAGATCCGGCAATTCTTCCGCGCAGAACTGGCGCACAGCGAGTTGTCGTGGGGGCGGTGACGTCATTGCTGTGTGCGGGGTTATTGCTCGCTTTAAGTCAAAGACCGGACAACGCTGGTGCGCCACTGCTGGCACAGGCCGAGAGGCTGCACAGGACGATGGAAGCTCGCGGAGGGAGTGCGTCTCCCACGGACAGCGCAGCGATGAGGGAACATGGGCGCACGATGTCTGATGCGATGTCCCTGCCAATGGCCGCAGATGTTCCGCCGCACGCGTTGCTGGGGGCAGCGGCAATTGCGAAGACTGAGGCTGCTGGTGGAACGAATCCCGAAGCGTCCTCTGCGTTGGACGTTCAACCATTGATTCAGTCCGATGACTGGAATGTGGTGGTG
>CAMAXD010000399.1 GCA_945861975.1 Candidatus Kuenenia stuttgartensis
GTTTCCTCAGCCAAAAGCAAGATCCGCATGTCAGAAGCCAATCCGTTTGTTGTCTGCACCTTTGAGAGTCGTCGTGCAGAAGAAATGTGTTCACTGATTTCTCGCCAGGGGTGCCTACCGCTGTCTGCACCATCCATGCGTGAGATTCCTATCGAGCATAACCCCGAGGCCATCGAAATCATTCAGGGGTTTCTCGCTCAAGAATTTGATGCCATTATTTTGCTCACGGGAGTCGGCACCGAAGCTCTGTTCGATGTCGCTCGGTCACAGGAGTTATACGATCAGCTTATTGAAGTGCTGGCCAAAACACCGATCATTATTCGCGGCCCAAAACCGGCGGCGGTGTTGAGCAAAGTTGGTTTGAAGTATGTGGTGCGGGCTCCAGAACCGAACACGTGGCGAGAACTGCTGACTGCAATCGATGATGCGAAGTTCGAACTCAATGGCAAACGAGTTGTCGTTCAGGAATATGGCCTGCCGAATACTCGACTGTATAACGAACTGCAGCGCCGAGGTGTCACCGTCACGGCCTGCCCAGTTTATCGCTGGGCTCTGCCGGAGAACACTGAGCCTCTCGAATCCGCCATTCGCCAGACAGCCGACGGCAAGGTTGATGCCGTGCTCTTCACAAGTGCCAATCAGGTCAGCAGCGTCTTGACTGTGGCCGAACGAATCGGCGTGCTCGATCACTTCCGCGCCGCAACTTCAAGCCGCACGCTCGTCGTCTCCATCGGTCCGACCTGCAGTGAAGCTCTGATTGACAACGGCTTCTATGTCCATGCGGAAGCCTCGCCCCCTAAAATGGGTCAGCTCGCCCGAGCCGCCGCTGACGCTCTCAAAGCTCGCCGAGATTCTCATCAGCCGTGAAGCTGTTGAATCGAAACGGCATTAAGGAGTTGGTATGACACAGAACATCAAGACAGTCACTAGTGCTCTGTCAAGGCTCAATTTTCGGGTACGACGGACTTCCAGTCCGTCGACAAAGGTTACCGCCGACGGACTGGAAGTCCGTCGTACAAATACAATTCAACCGCAACTTTAAAGGTTGACAGAGCACCCGAAAGCATTCGCCGTTACGCGTCAAGGTCGGTGCAGACGGGCAAAAGGTGTGTCTCGCAGCAGAACCCAGGTATCTTTGCTTCCACCGCCCTGCGATGAATTGACGATCATCGATCCCTCCTTCAGAGCCACGCGCGTCAGCCCGCCGGGAAGGACGAACACATCCTCACCGAACAGAATGAAAGGCCGCAGATCGACGTGTCTGGGAGCCAGGCTGCGGTTCAAAACCGTCGGCACTGTCGACAAAGTCAACATGGGTTGAGCGATATAGTTGCGAGGATCTTTGCGAATCGACTCGGCACACTGATCACGTTCTGCCTGACTGGATTGTGGACCCATCAGGATGCCGTAACCACCCGATTCATTCGTGGGCTTAACGACCAACTTATCAAGATTCGAAAGCACATACTTGCACTGATCCGGTTCAGAACACAAATACGTCGGCACACTCTCCAGAATGGCGTTTTCATTCAGATAATAGCGAATGATCTCAGGCACATAGCGATAAACGGCCTTGTCGTCCGCGACTCCGGTTCCGGGAGCATTGGCCAGCGTTACATTGCCACTTCGATAGGCTCGCATCAGGCCGGGAACACCAAGCATGCTGTCTGGACGAAATGTTTCCGGGTCGAGAAAGTCATCATCAATTCGGCGATAAATGACGTCAACACGCTGTGGTCCATGAGTCGTCTTCATCCACACAACATCGCGTCTGTCGACGAATAAGTCAGTTCCGTTAACCAGCTCAACGCCCATCTGCTGAGCCAGAAACGAATGTTCGAAGTACGCCGAGTTGTAAACGCCGGGAGTCAAGACCACGGCTGTCGGTGTCGAAGAGCTGGCGGCCGGTGCTGTTTTTAGCAGAGCATCCAGGAGTCGTTCTGGATAATCTTCGATCGAGGCGATTGTGGATCCATAGAACACTTCGGGCAGAACTCGCTTCATGATCTCGCGGTTCTCAAGCACATAGCTGACGCCGGACGGACAACGCAAATTGTCTTCAAGTACGTAAATCGTGCCGTCATGATTGCGAACGAGGTCTGTTCCGACGACATGAGTCCACACGCCGCCTGGCGGCCGGAACCCGACACACTCCGGACGATAAGTCTTGGCGGATTTGACCAGCTCCTCAGGGACAACTCCGTCTTTGAAAATCTGTCCTGCACCGTAGACATCATCCAGAAACAGATTCAATGCACGGATACGCTGCTTCAGACCGGCTTCAATCGAGGCCCATTCGTCCCACGAAATCGGGCGCGGAACCACGTCAAACGGCCAGATTTTCTCATTGCCGTCATTATGTCCGTAGACGGCAAACGTGATCCCCTTCTCTAACAGCTCTTCTTCGGCGTGCCGCTGGCGTTCCGCGAGAACTTCGGAGGAAAGCGATGAGAGACATTCCGACAAGGCCGGATGTCGAGGAGTTCCATCAGATGTCAAAAGTTCATCAAAAGTGGTTACCACGTCCTCGTATCTTTCTCATTTGGCAGCGGGAATCGCCATCTTGTTACGGAAATGGGCATTTCTGTGCTCATGTGCACGGAGTTTAGGCACCTTCCGCTAATAATCACAAGAGGCCTGAACAAAACGCAACATCCGTGCCGTCAACTCCAGACAGCGGAGGCATTGGCAGGCTAAAGTGAATCGCCGGGTACGAATGACAACTTTCCGGGGCCCGTTTACTGCCCAGCCAGAGACGACAGTTTTCGCCTCGGCCGCGATCTGCAGTTCTGGGCCATACGACCAAGGCAACAGGCCGCAGGTGAGGACAGCAATGCGAATCGTCAGGCAAATCCGCCAGATCGATACAGACATTGATACTCTGTACAGGTACCATGGCGACAGCGGGTCAGGGTATCGCCTTCATCGCCGACAGCAACCTCCCAGCTCGACGCAGACGTACTCATGACGATTTTCTGAAAGCTGTCAAAAACGGCTCCAACGCTCTAATGATGTTCGCACAGCGTGGGGTGATGTTCGCACAGCGTCGCGAGCCCTCAGGTCAAACGAAGAAGCGAAACTGTCGCTTCATGCTTTCGAGACCTGCATTTCGTCTTCGGCCACTTGCTTCCTGATGATTCTCGGCGGAGATGTTGAGTCTCCGTGCTCTGCCATGTCCATGCGTTAAGTGTGGCATGTCGTGAGTCGCCGCGGTCTTTTCTTCGGAGCCTCATAATGAAACGTCTTATCGTATTGCTCTTCCTGCTTGTAGCCGCAGCCATGGGGACTCATTTTTCTGAAGGCTCGATGAAGTCCGTCTTCCAGACAGCGCTGTTTGTGACGGCTGGAATTTCAGCCGTAGCACTCATCACAGGAGCCACCGACTGATTAATAATTACTCAGCCATAAACCCAGGCAGTGACGTCATCGCCGTCTTCAGTCGTCCCAATGCGCGGATGTAGCGATCGCTGGCGGCTTGTTCTGAGATTCCAAGAACCTGAGCGGCCTCGCGATTTGTCAGTTGCTCAAAATGCCGCAGCGCCAGAACTTCGCGATCAATCTCTTTCATCTCTTCCAGAGCATGGTTGAGTTGCTGCGACATCTCCTCACGCACAGCGGCTTCACTGGGAGTCGTCAGATGATCCATCAGATGAAATGACAGTGACGATGAGGTGGACGAACTGGACCAGCCTCGATCAATGGAGAACTCATTGCCCGCGTTACGCTTCTGAGTTCCCAGATGTCGCCTGTGAATATCGACGAGGGTCTGACAGGTTATCAGGCGGAACCAGACGAAAATTGAGCGAGACGCATCGATCAGAAAGTGGTCGATCCTCTGGACCGCCGACAGCCAGGCTTCCTGAAGAATGTCGTCCGCGTCCACTCGACCATGCAGCCGTGGATCCATGCGAAACGTCACCAAACGCCAGAGGCGGTCGCGGTGTTGAGAAAACAACTCGGCCAGAGCGTTCTGGTCGCCGTTTGCAACGCGACTGATGAGTTCCGTATCAGACGGATTATTTGCCACAAAAATTCCCCTGTCCGACCATTCTGCGCCAACCTGCGACCACGTCAGAACTCTACCAGAGTCCCGAACTGGACCAAGTAATTCCCGGCAGAATAGGCGTTGCTCTGAAAATCCGGGACAAGAACGTTGACCAGTCTCAGGCATCATAGCCGGGATAATCGCCAATTGAGCGGGCTGCGGCGACAGGTTCACCGTTACAGAAGAGCATAGAATGCTGTTCACGAGTACCGGATCGAAAAAAAGTCTCCCCAGAGGTTTCTTTCGGCGGTATGTTGCTCGGGAATGCGGGTCTGGTAGATTTCACGTCCTGGCAGAGTACTCCGAACAGGACTTTTGCCGATCCGGTACAAGATGCCCTGTACGATTCAGGGCCGCGTCCTCTGGTGGTTTCTGGCGAACTTTGGGCTGAGGTCATCCTTATGCTCGACGACTTGCCCGATGAGAACTGGGGCTGCGATGTGGTAGAAGACAAATGCCCCCAAACGGCCAAACGAGCCGGGCGAGATTGAATATGCCGATCAAGGTACGATGTGAAGGTTGTCAAACGGTCCTGAATGTGCCGGATCAAGCCGCCGGTAAAGCTGTGAAATGCAAACAGTGTGGCGGTCGAGTTCTTGTTCCCGGAGGTGAGTCCGAGGCTGCAACTCCCGCGCGACCACGTCCGAAAGCCAGATCAAAAGCTGCTTCCGAAAATCCCGACGATGTTCTGTTTGGTGTCGACCTGAACCGAGCTGAAGATACCAATCGCCGAATTTGTCCTGGATGTGCTCGTCCAGTACGAGAAGAAGACATCGACTGTCCGAAGTGTGGCGTCACGATCGCAACCGGAGCACTCAGTGAAAGACAACGACTGAAGATCGCTCGGAAAGGACCGCCACCGGCCGAATTCTATGGAGCGGTCTGGGGCAATGGCTGGAAGTTTCTGAAAAAACACTGGCAGTTCGGAGTTCAGACTGCGATGGTCTGGACAATATGTCTGTCAATGGCATGTACCTGCCTGTTCGCTCTGGGATACTACGTCACGAATCGAACGGCAGCTCTGGAAGCGATGGTTGCGGCCGATACAACCAACATCAAAATAGAAGGGAACTCGGTTGTCATTACCGTTCCGGAGGAAAAGGGCTCGAAAGTTTTATACGACGGCACCTACTACACGACCACCAAGTCTGTCATCAAATTGCCGATTCCTCGACTGATGGCTCAGCGCGAACCACCAGCATTGTTCTGGACAGGGATGACCCTCGTATTCCAGTTGGGATTCGGTGGCTGGGCGTGGACTCTGGCCACAACGATTGCCGGTGTCACCATGGCGGGCGAGAAAAAGGTCAAACGCTTTACGCTGGACTTCTTTGGCAACCTGACCATGGGTTTCCGCT
>CAMAXD010000400.1 GCA_945861975.1 Candidatus Kuenenia stuttgartensis
CGACGCATGATTGAGGCGGGCGTGCGTCTGGTCACAGTCAATTGGATGTTCATTACTCCAGCAGCAAAAGTTTATAACGTCTGGGATACTCACGGCGGCCTCAACGACCTTGAACACGGCGCCACGGGATACGGCATGCTGAAAGCTCATTATTGCCTGCCGGCTTTTGATCGAGCTTTCTCGGCGTTGCTTGAAGATCTGTCGCTTCGCAATATGCTCGACGAAACACTGGTCGCCTGTGCCGGAGAATTCGGCCGGACACCAAAAATCAATCCGGCCAATGGTCGAGACCACTGGCCGTTTTGCTACTCCGCAGTGCTCGCCGGTGGCGGAGTTCAGGGCGGATCAACGTATGGCAGCAGCGACAAACAGGCGGCTTACGTCAAAGAGAATCCCGTGACGCCGGGCGATTATCTGGCGACCGTCTGCCATGCCTGCGGTCTGGATTCTTCACGAATGATCCAGGACCTGCAGGGCCGACCCTTTCAAATCTGCGACGGCGAACCGATTCACGCGATTCTGTAGCGAGGCCGCTCAACCGTCGTCGTGTCGCACTTTTCCCATCTCAAATCTGAAGTTTCAAATCTCAAATTTCAGGGACTCAAACGGCTGCAAGATTCAGATCTTTCAACACGTCTGCGTACCGATCCCACGGAACAGGTTTGATAGGCAGCGCGGCGCAACGTGGGTCAAGTGACAGATCAAGCACGTACATCGTCTCCGCAAAGGCCGTACGTTTGCGTGCAGCACGAAGGCTCTGAATATTGGCCTGCTCCTTCCGGAAGCGACTGGCCATTTCCATCAGGGACAGAATCCGAGGACCATCGGAGCCGTGCTCCACGTATATCTGGCGAGCCTTCGACCAGTCTTCGAACTGCGACAGATCCTGCATTCTGACCAGCATGATCGTGATGGGTTGGTGATGAGACAACGCTGCTGGTTCGCAGCAGGCCGTCATCACATAAACATCGTGAGCAAACTGACCATTCGACGCGCGGTCACAGACGAAGTTGGTCAACGTCTCCAGAAGATACGAACCTTCCGCGCCGTCCATCGAAATTAGCGTCTGCCGTGCAGTCACATGCTGAGCTCGCTTCGAAAGGATTCCGGCAAGGTGCCCATTGGGAACAACTCGATTCAGTTCAGACTGGCCCAGCGTTCGAACTCGAAGTGCCGTCACAGATTTGATCTCACCGGAAGCGGTTGTGACCTGTTTCGGCTCCAGCACATGCTGATGACACACAATGGTATCGCGAGCATCACCTTTCAGAATTGACTGCCGCTCTTTCATCCGTCGCCGCCTTGCAATAAACGCGGTGGTCAGGCTACCAACGGCCATACCAAGCAGAACACCCAAACCTCGACCACTGACTTCATGCAACATCACGGTAAACACGGCAGATCTCACTGCGGGCCTCAGCACACGAATCAACGGCAACCCAAGTTGCCGCGGGCGTGCAGAACTGAAGCACATAGAAACGCAGCGAGTGAATCAAGGGATCACGGCAAGTCCTAAGTGCAGCCCCATCAGCCACTTAGCCTTCGTCAGCAACGCGGCTATCGCTGATAAATCGGCAGGAAGCCTTTATCCAGTTGCAGCATGATGCAACTCAAGGCTGTCACATAGACGGTGCCCACCTGAGGATCCGGCCAGCCGCCACCAGCCTGCATTTCTCGCACGAGCTTACCATTCAGTTCGTCACGATACTTCGTCCAGTCTTCGCCCCCGGTACGATACACAACCTGTGCGAAGTAGAAATGCATATAATGCCAGTGACCATTGTTGCTGGCAACCGATTTGTCCGGCCAGATATGCGTCTTGCAGAAGTTCCGCATTCGCACCGTTAACTCGGTGTCATACTCACCCGCATTAAACATCGCCGCCAGTGACGCGGCTGTAATCGGCGGTCGAGCACCACCGCCGCGAATGCTGTACTGCACGCCGCCGTCAGTTGTCGTACATTTCTCGATATAGACTTTGGCTCGATCAATGATCTCTTTGGAAACCGGAATACCCGCATTGCGGCAGGCTCTCAATCCCTGCACCTGAGTAATACAGGTTGAACCTTCATCAAAGTTGCTGCCTTCTTTGGCTGACACATATCCCCAGCCACCATCGGGTGTCTGAGCATCCGCGCAGAATTGGACCGCACTGGTCAGCACGCCTCGTATTTCTTCACGCCGCTGTACGTCTTCTTCTTCGCCATAGACCTGGCTCAGGAACAGCATCGAGAAGCCATGACCGTAGGTGTAGTGATAATCTTCGCGGTATCCGATGAGTCCATTGGGACGACTCATTGACAACAGATAATCCACCGCCAGACGAATATATCGCGAGTACTTGCCGGACGTCGTCGTGGAACCTTCTGCCAGCATTGCCGTTCCGGCCAGAGCAGTCATCGCCACGCGATACTGACCACCATTGGCTTCCCAATATCCCTGTCGCTTTTGAAGACCTGCAAGGTAATCCAGAGATTCCTCAACTGCCGTGTCGATCTCTTCGTCGGCTTGGGCGGGAGCTGACGCAATTGTCATCGCAAGATATCCCACGACACCTGCGAGTATAATCGCCCATCGACATGTTCTGTTTGCCATAACCCGACAGCTCAATTCACAGAGAGAGTGTTTTCCATTGAGCCGAAGCTCAGCCCAACTTACACGGATTGTTTTCTCCCCAGGCGTTTGTAGCAAGTCGATTCACAAGATTCGCCCCAATGCGAGGGTGAACAATCCTCTCGAACATCAACCGGCAAAGCGAGGAATCGAGGCAATTCGCGGGTGCACTCAACACCCGCGAACAGGCAAAAATCCACCCCCACCCGGGTTTACCCCGGTGGTCTACGGGCTTTTGCACCACCTTCTGCACCAATGACTCCAGCACGCAAATTCGCCGACTCTCTTCCTGCAATTCAAACCCACACACTGTTTGGCCTCGAGTTGAAACGCGAGTGGTGCAGAAGCCAATAAACCACCGGGGTAAAACCAGGTGGCGTATGGTTGCTCATGTGATCCGTCATTTGCCGAAGAATGATCGAGCCCTTGGGATCAATCTGAAAACGATAAGCAGGGAAAGCTTGGCAATTCGGCAGCCAAAATATGCACTCAGAGTTCCCTCAAAATCGTTCCCCGGAACAAATCCCCTCTGGCAGACCAGTTTTGCACGGGTAAACTCAACGCGACTTATCCAAGGGAAAGAAACCGTCACCCCCCAAACTCGCTGGAGGATTGCTCCAGGCGATCGGGTTTGCCCGCGGTCTCAAGTTCTGAGCTGGCAGTTGTTCTCAATCACGCAAGGAGGATTTCATGGTTGCTCTTATCCCGGCGACTCGCGCACCGCAGGCGGATTCGTCACATCAATTGGCGACGGATGTCCGCAAAGCCCTGTTGACTGAAGATGGACTCGACATTGCTTCGCTTGTCGTTCGTCGCATTCCCAATGGCGTCTGCCTGGAGGGAGTGATCCACGTCCACGGTGACGACGTGGATGTTTGTCGAGCAATCCGGAGACTGGACGGAGTCGGCGAAATCCTGAATCACCTCGTTGTTTGCTGGAATTGCCCGGAACCCGGGCCGCAGGTTACTGAAGACGATATATTCTGAGCATTGGCATTTGAGCAACTGACCTTGCTCATGACGGGTAAGTTTGCCGTGGTGGTCTATAATCCCCAGTGCTCCCGCACCATCTTCGGGAGATTCCACAACCGCATTCCGCTGCCTTTGTCGGTGTACCAGGATTCATGGCCAGTTCAGATATTGTGATTCGAGGGGCTCGCGAACATAACCTTCGCAACATCAGCCTGTCGCTGCCGCGCAACAAACTGATCGTGATGACCGGAGTCAGCGGTTCCGGCAAGAGTTCTCTGGCATTCGATACTCTGTATGCCGAGGGTCAGCGTCGTTACGTCGAATCACTGTCGACGTATGCGCGCCAGTTCCTCGGACAAATGCCCAAGCCCGATGTGGATTCGATCTCCGGGCTCGCTCCGTCGATCTCCATTCAGCAAAAATCCACCAGCCGCAATCCGCGCAGTACGGTGGGGACGATCACGGAAATCTTTGACTACCTGCGAGTGCTCTACGCGCGAGTCGGACAGGGCTACTGTTACGTTTCCGGAAAGCCTATCAAAGCGCAGTCGACAGATCAGATTGTTGACAGCCTGCTGAATCAACCGGCCGGCACAAAGTATCAGATTCTGGCTCCGATCGTACAGAATCAAAAAGGTGAGTTTCGAGATCTCTTCGAGGACCTGCTGAAGAAAGGTTATTTGCGTGCGCGCGTCGACGGCGAAGTCATCAACCTCAGCGACGCGCCGGTTTTGCGAAAACACCACAAGCACAATATCGAGGTCGTGATCGATCGCCTCGTGGCCGGGGGAACTCAACGAACTCGCGTGGCCGAAGCGGTCGAGCAGGCCTTAAAGCTGGCCGACGGACAGTTGATCTGCAGTGTCGAACGAACCGGCAATGCGTCGAGCAGGACGTCTGGCGAAAACATCGCAACAGAAGAAGCACAAAGTCTGCAAAGCCTCTCCGCGCCGCCTCGACGCGCGAAGTCAGCGAAACGAGCTGCTACCTCCAGAGCCCCCGGTGATGCCGATCTGGTGGCCGAAGACGGTCTGGAGCTGGACTCAGAGGCACACGGATTCGATGGAGATTCCGACGGGCCCGATGGTTCAGGCCCGACGGCTCTGGCGTTGCAAGCATCGGATCGTCTTTATAGCTCTCACTACGCCTGCGCTGAGAGTGGGATGAGCTATGAGCCGCCAAGTCCGCAGCTGTTCAGCTTCAACAGTCCGCTGGGAATGTGCATGGACTGTAATGGTTTGGGAATGCGCCACGGATTCCCGATGCATCAATTGATTGTGGACGAAGATAAGTCGATCCAAAAAGGAGCGACGCTGTTGCTGCCGGCGTGGACAAAAATCGGACGCTGGCCGCGACATCTTCTGTCCGGAGCTGCCAACGCCATCGAGCAGGACTGCGATCTGTCGGTGGACTCCCTGCTGAAGATGAAATGGAAGGACATTCCTGAGCAGGCCAAACAGCTCTGGCTCTATGGCACCGGCGAACGCCACGTCACATTCACATGGAAGACTCGTGCCGGTGCGTGGAAGCATGGTGGCAAGTGGGAAGGCTGGGTGAATCGACTGCTGGAAAGCTATCGCACCGCCGTCAATCCGATGCGTCGGCGACAACTGGAAAAACATATGGAAGTTGTGCCGTGCAGCTCCTGTAACGGCGAACGACTGAATCGACAGGCTCGAAACGTGCGACTGAAAACGAACAGCGCACGATTTATGGCTCGCAGAAAGACGGCACCGGCCCGTCCGAAATCTCAAATTTCAAATTTGAAATCAGACGGTGCGAAGAAACCCATTTCGAC
>CAMAXD010000401.1 GCA_945861975.1 Candidatus Kuenenia stuttgartensis
TGTTCCGCACCTAGCCAATCAGCATCGGCAACAGGAGTTGCAAGAGGAATCTCTTCCTGCACACGGCCGGTTTCAATGGACATGATTCGAACACGCGGCTGGCCGTCGCAAATCAGCAGTTGTTTGCCCTCACGGTCGAACTTTGCAGCCGTTAAACCGGCAACCGGCGGCATCGTCTTTTGTAAGATTCCATCAGCAGCAAACACGTGAATGTGTCCGGCATCACTGGTCGCCAGGAATGTCGCGCCGCCTGCGGCGACATCCAATCGACGGATCGCACCGGCCGATGAATTGATGGCCGTCCCCGCCGTGCCATCCCATTTGAGTCGCAGAATCTGAGCACCACCGGCTGACACGATCAACAGTCCCTGATCCTGCGAGAGTCGCTTGAGCTGAGCGACCGCGGTACTGTCCGGAACCTTGAACTCCCACTTCGGCTTGAGCGGTTCTTCACCAGCGGCGGGCTTCTGTTTTGGAAGAGGCAACGTCCAGCTTCGGATGACTCCATCGGCCGCCGCAGTGATCAGGCTGGTGCGATCCGCCGAAAACGCCAACGCTGTGATTGCCGCCGCATGGGCCGCGACGACTCCCTCAGCTGACCCATTCGCAGGATTCCAGATCCAGACGGTTCCCTCGGCATCACCAGTTGCGACAAGAGCATCGTCATCTCGCACTACTATGGCTTTGACCGGTTGGGTATGGTTGCCCAGTTGAGACACCGTTCCACCGGAGGCGTTCCAAAGACGCGTCGTCATGTCATCGGAAAACGTCGCTGACCATTGCCCGCTGGCAGCACTCACGACACCTCGAATCGGCGCGGTGTGTCCTGGCATGGCGGTTGCTGGAACCGGCGGCTTCCACAAACGAACGGTGCCATCGATGCCGGCCGTTGCAAATCGCTGAGCATCAGCGAATACGGCGGCATCAGTCACCGCACCAACATGTCCCGCGACACTTCCGAGAACAGTGCCGTCGTTAAAATTGACGAGCCGTGTTTTTCCATCCGCTGTGCTCAGCAAGACAAACGCATTGTCAGGAGCCATCGCCAGATCGCTCAGGGCGACTTCGGGCCTGGGAAGCTCACGCAGCGTTTCTCCGGTCTGAAGATTTATCAGCCGTATTGATCCAGTCGCCGTGGTCATGATCGCCTGAGGCTGACCATTCACCAGCACAAGTTGCTGACCTGCCGCATCAGCCGTCATCAGCATTTTGGGAAGAGTTGGCATCAGTTGCCAGGTTCGGATCGAGCCATCATCGCCCGCCGTGATCAACTGTTGATTGTTGGCAGAGAACCCCATGAAAGCAAGATGGCCCTGATGAGCTGACCAGCGTCCAAGCGGTGTATCGAGATCAGGGCTCCAGAGCACGATTTGTCCCGATGCATCAGCCGAGGCAAAACAGACACCATCGTTGCGATAAGCCACCTGTTCGACTTCGGAGACATGCCCCTGACGAATCGCCTCAGGAAAAATAGAGGCTCCAGACGCGACTGGTGTGGCGATATCAATCAGGCGAACGGACGTATCGACGGAACCAGCCAGCAGTGACTTTCCATCCGACGAATAGGCCAAATCTGAAACCGCAGGGCCAGGTTCAACAAGTCTCCGGATCGGATGACTTAGCGGAATGCTCCAGACTCGCAGAGTATTATCCTGAGCACCCGTCACCAGAGTTCTTCCATCACCACTCACGGACAGACAATACAAAGGCCCCGTGTGCTGGCCCCACGACTGCAGAACCTGCCCTGTTTTGACATCCCACAGCTTTGCCGTCAGATCAGTACTGGCCGAGACAACTCGATCATTATCCTCTGCAAACGCAGCCATCATCACCGCGCCGTTGTGGCCACTAAAGTCTCCCGGTTCCTGCGCAAGAGCCGGTTGGCTCGATGGCAGATTGATAAAGAGAACGGCGAAAATCCTTGCCGTCAAAAGCTGCCAAACACCAGTCCGGCCGAATCGATCGATCATGGGATTCCTATCGTCCGTCTTTCGTTCAAAGTTCCGACCTGATGCATAAGGCGACATTCTGCTTGAGGCAAAAAGTAGAATGTCGCCTTTTTACTTCCAGCCCAGATCAGCGTGGCTGATAAACAATGACCTTTGTCCCTGCGATATCATCATGCAGGCATTTGCGACTTGCTCGAAAAATCATCAACGCATCAATCAGGGCAATGACGTTCCCAACAAACGGGATCATTGCTAATGCCTGCATGGAAACATTTCGTTTTAGAAAGAGCGGCAACAGTGGCACAATCGCCCCTGTCTGAGCGTCCACGATCTGAGTGCCCACAGCCATTTTGCCAATCGTCTGCCCCTTCGTAGCAAGTAAGTAGCCGTGCAGAATCAGAAACCAGACAATGGATACGGGGACAATCATCAGCGTGATCCAAAATTGTACTTCCGGTGCCGCAACTCCGGGAGCAACAACTGCTGAAGTGGCGGTCAGATAAAACACAACCGCGATGATTGGCAGCATCAACAACCCATCAATAAATGCTCCACTGAACCGCTGGCTACGAGTCGCCAGCGGTGGCCCGTCAGCAGTGTTCTCAGCAGCAAATCCCGAAGTTTCCGGTGCTGCGTACGGATTGAAGGGATCGTTCGCAAAAGGATTCTGATTTGAGGTGCTCATACCGAAGTATTCCGATGAGTTGAATGACACGAAACGAACAACTGTTCAGTGGGCATACGGGGAGATTAAGACTTTGCCCGTATTCCGGCATCTTGTGATCTTGCCAGTTGTGAATATCATTGAACTGGCCTTCCTGAATGAAACGCTCGGTTGAGTATCCCTTGTTGTTCAATACGATGACGATCGGATTGAACTTTTGGCGGATGGTCGACGACAACTCCATACCGGTCATCTGAAATGCTCCATCTCCGACCAGGACCAGCGGACGAAGTTGGCGATTGGCGACCTGCACACCAACGCGCGCCGGAATCGCGAAGCCCATCGAAGTGGAATACGCAGTGCTCAAAAACTCTGTGTAATGAGTAATCGAAAGATCAGCGGCGGCTCCTGTTCGCCGTGCTGCGGCGCCGCCTCTAAAGTTTCAAGACACCCATGTCAACGCGATGTTAAACCAGAAAATGTCCGTTTCAGATGTCAGCGCTCGATGCTTCTGACGTTGACTCCGCAACGTTGTCGCCGAATGGCGTGGACTTAGCGTAGCGGAACTCGCCAAGAGTTCCGGCTTTCCTGGCAAATCACCGGAAGTCTACGCGACTTCCGCTACAAATTTTCCTTAAGTCCACGCCATTCGCGTTGTCGCCGGGCGATTCCGCTGAGTCGGCCGGCAGGCCCAATTCGACCTTTAGCAACAGTTGGAAGCGGATCAGGATCCAAACGAGAGGCAACTGAAGGATGATCATCGGGGCGATGATCAGAACAAAGCCCATCGAGGTTGTTGATTAGTTGTAGGGTGGGACAAGCGGAGCGCCGGCCCACCATCTGAATGCAAAAATTGGTGGGCCGGCGTTCGCTAACGCTCACTTGTCCCACCCTACTGCTTCAACAAATTCACAGCCTCATCGGGCCCGAAAACGCGATCAGGAACAGCAGCAGCAGCGCCGATAAACATCAGTTACCAACGGAATCGGCGAACTTGAAGAAGTCCATTTTCACCATGGCCAGATCTCCAGTATTGCGGTTGGTTGGGCGTGGAAACCCGTAGGCAATCACATTCCCGGAAGAAAGTTCAGCAATATAGAGCACACCGAAGGCCGGCGCATTGGGGCCGGTACTTTGGAGATTCGCCGGACCGCTGACGATCGCGTACTTGGGATCCTTGGAGCCGGTCTGGAAGTCTGCGGCCACATTGTGCAGATATCGGTGAGTAAACGTGCCGGTTCGTTCGTTCAGCGCGCTACCAACTACGGCTCCGGTCAGGTGATTCAGGACAAAGACTGCTTCATTTACGCCAGTTTCGAGCAATGGAACCGTGGCCATGGAAAACTTGTCGTTTCCGTGGGCCACCGGAGCCTGAGCCGGCTTGGCTGGCACCGCGTACATAACGGCCGCCATCGTGATGGCTCCCGCCGTAAACATCATCGCCGAACGCAGAATGTGATTTTTCATACTATCGCCTTTAAGTTTTGCTCGACAACGTGGCACCGCAACCGTGACGATACCCCTCAGAATGATCATACTCTGTCGACAACACCTCGACCAGACAGACGGCAGGCTCCTTTTTAGCCCGCCCCAATGACGGCGAAAAAAACGCCGACTGCGTGGAGTGTTCCGTCAGTTGTTCCACAAAACGTCGCCGGATTCTGAATTCTTCAATGAACAACCCTACTGTTTCTGACAACACCTGCATCTGGTCCTCCATCCGCGAACGCGCTCTGCAGTGTGCCGCGACGGAGCCCATGTTGGCCAGTTTTCTGCACGCTACCGTCCTTAACCACGATCGCCTTGAAGACGCGATCAGCTTCCACCTCGCCGGAAAACTGGCCTCCAGCACGCTGACAGCCATGCAACTGCGAGAAGTCATTCAGGAAGCCATGACCCAGGATCCTTCGATTATCGACGCCATTTGCGCGGATATTCGAGCTGTCCAGGAACGCGACCCGGCCATTAAATGCAGTCTGGTGCCACTCTTGTTCCTGAAAGGCGTCCACGCCCTGACGGGATATCGCATCGCTCATTGGCTCTGGGGACAAGGGCGAGAGTTTTTGGCGTTGCATTTCCAGAATCGCATCTCGGAAGCCTTTGCCGTCGACATTCATCCGGCCGCCAGAATCGGGCGAGGAATCCTGATGGATCATGCAACCTCAATTGTCATCGGCGAAACTGCAGTGATCGAAGATGACGTGTCGCTGTTGCACGAGGTGACTCTGGGAGGAACCGGAAAAGCGACCGGTGATCGCCATCCTAAAGTTCGTCGCGGTGTTCTGATCGGAGCCGGCGCAAAGATCCTTGGCAATGTCGAAATCGGCGAAGGAGCGAAGGTCGGAGCCGGCAGCGTGGTGCTCAAAAACGTCGCGCCGCATTGCACAGTCGCCGGAGTTCCTGCTGTCGTTGTTGGCAAGCCGTGCTCTTCGTCACCGGCGTTGGATATGGATCACGAGATCAGTTCCGGGGAATCAATTTGAGGCAACTATCTGCGCATGGCTGTTGATAAATCACAACTCAAAATGCCTGCTTGATCTTGATCCTTACCGGACGACTCGTCCGCTCCCCGAGCCCTGCGTCAGCTCTTCGATCTCCTGCTGAGTCGCGAAGTTGCAGTCTCCGACGATGGAGTGAGCGAGGCAGGCGGCTGAGGTTGCAAATTCCAGCGTTCGCTGATGATCGAACTCGGGATGAGTCAGCCCAAAGAGCAGCCCGGCATCAAACGCATC
>CAMAXD010000402.1 GCA_945861975.1 Candidatus Kuenenia stuttgartensis
GTAGGCGATGCGTCATTGTCAGTTGGTGTTGTCGAAGCACTGCTGGATGCGGATCAGAAGGCCGTCTATGCAGCGAAGAATCTGGAAGCTCAGGCAAAAGCCCGAGCCTCCTTCGATCAGCGCCAGCAGGTCACTTTGATTCCATACGCTGACGCTCTTGCGAAGCGAATGACGATCGACTGGGCGAATTACACACCGCCGAAGCCGGAGTTCCTCGGAACGCGAATCATTGACGATCTGCCTCTGGAAGAACTGGTTCCGTACATCGACTGGTCTCCGTTCTTCAGCTCATGGCAGTTGATTGGCAAGTATCCGAAGATCCTGAATGACGCCATTGTTGGTGAGGAAGCTCGCAAGCTGTTCGCGGATGCTCAGGCAGAACTGCAGCTGATGCTGAAGGACAAGAGCATCAAAGCTCGTGGCGTCTACGGCTTCTGGCCGGCCAACTCCGACGGCGATGACATCGTACTTTGGACCGATGAAACGCGATCAAAGGAACTGATGCGGTTCCCGATGCTGCGTCAGCAATGGGAACGAGTCGGGCAGACGAGTTATCGGTCGCTGGCCGATTATATTGCGCCAAAAAGTAGCCATCACGCTCCGCGTGATGAGCCTTCAACGGCGCCTGCACATATCCCAACGTCACTCGCCGACAACGATAACCCTGCAAGGCTCGTCACGCGGAGCGATGACGGCTGCATTGATTATATTGGCGCGTTTGCCGTCACGGCAGGTCACGGTTGTGATGAACTCGCGAAGAAGATTGAAGCCGCAGGCGATGATTATCGAGCCATCATGATCAAGGCTTTGGCCGATCGTTGTGCGGAAGCATTCGCCGAGTATCTGCATGCGAAGGTACGGCGGGAATGGAGCTATGGTCAGTCGGAGACGCTGACGAACGAGCAACTCGTTGATGAACAATACGATGGCATTCGTCCCGCGTTTGGCTATCCATCATGTCCGGACCATCTGCCGAAGGGACCGCTCTGGGAACTGCTTGACGCCGAAAAAGCCACGGGCATGAGCCTCACCAGCAGCTTCGCAATGTGGCCAGCGGCATCCGTCAGTGGCATGTACTTCAGCCTGCCGGATCGCATGATCCAGGGCTCCAAGTATTTCGCCGTGGACCGCATCAGCAAAGACCAGGTCGAGAACTATGCATCTCGCATGAAGATGACTGTCAAAGACATCGAACGCTGGCTGGCCCCGAATCTGGGGTACAATCCTTAGCGGCAATCGCGGGAGAATGACAATGGGAATTGACAAGGTGATCACCAAAGTCCGACTGGAAGAACAGTCGAGTGACCTTTCCTTCTGGTTGTCGAAAACGCCGCAGGAACGTATCGCCGCATTGGAACTGATTCGTCACGAGTACAACCGGGGGAAGTATGGACCTGACATCCGACTTCAAAGAGTTTGTCGAGTTGTTGAACAGACATAAGGTGCGATATCTCATCGTTGGTGGATATGCGGTTGCTGTCTACGGCCATCCGCGTTACACAAAAGATCTGGACATCTGGGTAGAGCCAGCACCTGACAACAGCAATGGAATAGTTGCCGCATTGACGGACTTCGGCTTTGGTTCAGTCAATCTGACTCATGATGACTTCCTGAAACCGGGCTGGGTCATTCAGTTAGGCAATCCTCCGAATCGTATCGATTTGCTGACGAGTGTTTCCGGCCTTGAATTTGAAGAAGCCTTCGCTCAAAGGAACGTTGTGGATGTCATGGATTTGCCGGTCGCATTTGTCAGCCTGAAAGATCTGATACGCAACAAGAAGGCCTCGGGAAGACCTCAGGATATTGCAGATGTCAGTCATCTGCAGAAAGAGCATTGAGTCTCAGGGTGTCTTCGGGTTTTGAATTTAAGGACATGAGTATGACAACCGCCGAAAAGGTCTACACCATGTTGGGAAACGAGAATCTCTGGCAGGCAGCGACCTATTGTCATCAGGTGCTGGCAGATGCGGAGATTCCTCATTCGGTGTGCGGTGGTGTTGCTGTTTGTCTGCATGGATACCAGCGAAACACAACCGATGTTGACTTGATTATCGAACGCGAACGTGCGAATGACCTTCGACAGATTCTTGAGTCCGCAGGTCTTCAATGGGATGGCGCGAACAAGGAGTTTCGTACCGCTGGCGGTATCGCAGTTCAGTTTCTGATGACAGGTGATCAAGCCGGGAGGGACTCAGAAGTACGGCTGCCTTCTCCAACGGGAGATCTGAATGTCGAGACGATTGAAGGTCTTCCCGTCCTTCGCCTGTCGCGGCTGATCGAAATCAAAGTTGCCTGTGGTGCCGAGAACGTTCGGCGAATGCATAAGGATTTCGCTGATGTGGTGGAGCTGATTGCGATTCGAAAGCTGGACGGCACGTTTGCGAAATACCTGCACAAGTCAGTCCGCGATATTTACCGCAAGCTGGTTCAGAATGCTCAGAGTGAGTCGTAGACGGCCAGAAAAATTCTGGCCCGCCAACTCCTGGACCCCACGAAAAGTTTTGACCACTCAAATGCCCATCGTACTAACTGACAAGTTTCCGGCACGCGGCTGGGAAAACGAATTCAACGTGGAAGCAGCCAGAGAGTTGCTCCCTGATGTCAATAAACGGGGCGATCATCCTCGTTGAGTCGAGCCAATCAATAAAGAAATCGAGACATCGTCACAATATCGCCCTCAGGCCAAAATCCCCGGCACGACGTGCCCGTGAACATCTGTCAGGCGATAACGGCGGCCCTGGAATTTGTAGGTGAGCCGTTCGTGATCGATGCCCAGCAAGTGCATGATCGTGGCGTGCAGGTCATGAATGTGCAGGCCATCGGAGGCGATGTTGTAACCGAACTCACAGGTTTCCCCGTACACCGATCCGGCTTTGACACCACCGCCTGCCATCCAGATGCTGAAGCAGCGAGGATGATGGTCGCGGCCGAAGTTTGGTGATAATTTGCCCTGACAATAGTTGGTCCGCCCGAACTCGCCGCCCCAGACAACGAGCGTATCTTCCAGCAGTCCGCAACGCTTAAGATCTTTCACCAGAGCCGCGGCCGGCTGATCCGTTTCTTTGCAAAGTTTTGGCAGAGCACCTGGCAGTCCGCCATGATGATCCCAGTCCTGATGATAGAGCTGAATAAATCGGACACCTCGTTCTGCCAGTCGTCGCGCCTGCAGGCAATTTGCAGCAAACGAGCCCGGCGTTGTTACGTCCGGGCCATAATCATCCAGCACAGACTTAGGCTCACCGGAGATATCCGTGGCTTCCGGAACACTCGCCTGCATGGAATAAGCCATCTCATAGTGATCAATACGATTCTGAATTTCTGAGTCAGGCGTTTTCGAAAGTTGGTGTTCGTGCAGTTCCTTCAAACGATCCAGCAGCAATCGTCGACTCTCGTTACTCACACCGGATGGATTACCAAGGTACAGCACAGGATCTTTGGCCGCTCGGAACTGAACGCCCTGGTGACGCGATGGCAGGAAGCCACTTCCCCACAGATGTGAACCCAGCGGCTGCCCGCTTTTATCTTTTGTGATCAACACGACAAACGATGGAAGATTCGCATTGTCCTGACCCAGACCATAGCTGAGCCACGCGCCCATGCTGGGGCGACCGGCAATCTGAGTCCCTGTTTGCAGAAATGTGACACCGGGGCCATGGTTGATGGCTTCGGTATACATCGAATTGACCACGCAAAGATCGTCAGCAATTCCGGCCGTGTAAGGAAGCTGATCGCTGAACCAAGCGCCGGCCTGACCGTGTTGAATAAACTTGAATGGCGATCCGACCAGCGGAATTGAAGACTGGTTTCCCGACATCCCGGTCAGACGCTGAGTTCCTCGGACGGAATCCGGCAACTGTTCCCCATTGCGTTGATTCAGAACCGGCTTGTAATCGAGCAGGTCGAGTTGCGACGGAGCACCTGACATAAACATGTAGATGATGCGTTTGGCTTTGGGGGCAAAATGTGGCTCTCCCAGAACGCCTCGGTCCTTCACTTCTGCGGAGGCGACTTGAGGCGACAACATGTCAGCTAAGGCGAGACTTCCCAGTCCGAGTCCGGATTGCGTGAGGAATTGTCGTCGAGTTTCGATGTCGGGAAAGAAGTGCATGGGAGTTCTCCGACTGTCAAACCGGAATCGATGCCAGATCGTTCCGCAGAATTCAGGATCAGGACAAATATTCCGCAGCGGTAAGACGGTTCTCCGGGGAAATGTCCACCAGCTTCGGAAACAGTGGTCTCGACTCTACCGACTTCAGGCGATTGAGGCTAGCATGGACCCTGTCCGTGGAGGCAACTCTCAGATTCGAACCGCGAGTTCTCTCGAAATTGACATCCGTTCGGAACGAGTCAACTGTTTTCCAAGAAAACACCAAGAGCCGCCAACCAATTTTTCAATAATCTCCCAGCACAATCTGCCCTCCTCCATGAAAGACTTCGCCATGAATGCCGAGTTGTTTTCACGCCGAAATTTTCTGCAGTGTTCCGCCGTCGCCGTGGCGGCCGGATCCGTTGTCAATGGAGCAACTTCTGCACTCGCGCATCCAATCTCCACATCGCTGGCCATTGCTGAAGATGGACTCAAGGGACGATTGTGGAAGACACTAAAAATCGGCATGGTCAATGTGCCGGGATCATTGACTGACAAGTTCAAGGCGGCGAAGGCGGCAGGCTTCGAGGGCATCGAAATGAATGCTCCCGGCATGGATGTTGAAGAGACCAAAAAGGCGATTGCTGAGAGCGGTTTGCCGGTCGACGGAACGGTAAACTCAACCCACTGGGACGTTCGCCACACAGATCCGAATCCTGAAGTTCGTGCGAAGGCGTTGGAATCGCTGAAGAATGCGATCGTGGAAACTCATGCTGTTGGTGGTCATTCCGTTCTGCTGGTTGTTGGCCACGGTAAGGATGGCTCAGAAGAGGAGATCTGGAAACGATCAATCGACAGTATCGCTCAGGCAGTTCCAGTCGCTGCACAGTGGGGCATTCAGATTGTGATTGAAAACGTGTGGAATCATTTCCATTACAACCACGAAGGCGATCATACCCAGAACGCGGACAAGTATGTGAAGTTTGTCGACGAGTTGAACTCACCGTGGGTCGGGATGCAGTTTGACATCGGCAACCACTGGAAGTTCGGCAGCATGGGCGACTGGATTCGCCAACTGGGTAAGCGAGTCTTCAAGTTGGACATCAAGGGTTACAACCGAGCCGAAGACAAGTGGGCTCGAATCTCTGAAGGCGATATTGATTACGCAGATGTGCGTAAAGCTCTGAAGGAAATTAACTTCTACGGATGGTGTGCTGCCGAAGTCGGCGGTGGTGATGCCG
>CAMAXD010000403.1 GCA_945861975.1 Candidatus Kuenenia stuttgartensis
CTGCCAGTAAAAAATCTCCACGTCCGAGATCGATCACAATGTCGGAAGTCCCTTGCTCGGACACTCGCCTGAGGCCTTCTACGGAAGCTTCTCCGCTGCTGCACGTCCTCCCAGTTGCTTCACGTCGTGGATGAAATAGTGGGGCCCCATAGACACGCGTCATAGTAGGGCAATCGCACGTTCAAGGGGCTTGAACGTGCGATTGCCCTTGGGTCATAACCCGAGCCGGGGGTGTCTCTTTTTGAGACAAGAGGCACGGGACCGAGGGCGGCGCTTTTGCCAAGGCTCAAAGTAGATCGCAAAAAATAAACCTGGGGTCGAAAAATGTTTCGACACCGGAGTTTAAGTGGGAATTCGGGCTGACTCGATGGTGACATTGTGATGATCTGGACCGCCAGGTTATGGCAACAAAACAGTGAAGTTCACCATTCGTTCAATCGTAAACCGCTTGAGATCAGGGGTGTTTTTGTAGCCAGCACTGTTGTCCAGCGGAGATGCTGTTCTCCGGGGCGGCGGTTCTCAACAGGAATCACCAGATCCCCCGGCGTCCGTCTTTGTTTTATCTCTCATCGGCCGTAGAATCGCGGTCCAGTAAAAGAATTCAGGCAGTCTTCACTTCAACAAGTAAGCTCTTGTGTCGATCGTTCAGCAAAAATATGACGAGTTGATTGATGCAATGCCCGTCCACGTCAAGGTCGCACGTGCCGGTCAGATGTATCACTGGTCTCGCGACTGGATCATGCGTCAGATTCTGGCCGAGAAAGGTGCTATGTCAGACGAACGTCTTCGGCTGGAAGTGGCCCTGAGGATGTACGGTCATGAAGAGTCCGTCAGAAGTCTGATCGAAAAGGCATTGTGCCGTGTTTCCGATTGAAGCGTTTCGCGGGCCGGTCGAGCGTTTTGTGGCCATTCTCAAATCGCTCGACATTCGCCATCACCTGACGGGCGGTGTCGTCAGTGTTGCGTGGGGTGAACCGAGGCTGACGCAGGACATTGACATTGTGATCGATCGTGTGAGCACTCTGGCCAACGTGCAGACCTTCATTGACGCCGTTCGATCGGCAGGTTTTTATGCCGATGAACAGGGCGTGCGGAATGCTGTTCAGAGCGGCAAGCCGTTTCAGCTGCTGGATCCCGTTGAGGTTCTTAAACTCGATGTGTATCCGCGAGAACTCATTCCCGGGGAGTTGAGTCGATCTGTTCTGGCTGAGGTTTTTCCCGGAAGCTCGATCGCGATCGTTTCACGTTCGGATGCCGCCGTTTCAAAATTGATCTGGGTCAGCAGGGGCAGCCACAAAAGTCGGCAGGATCTCCGTCAGATCGTGCGGCGACTTTCTGAAGTGGAAGTTTCATTTCTGCGCACCCATGCTTCCCGGCTTCAACTCACGGATCTGCTGGATTCGGTCCTCTTGGAATCCGAGGAGCTCTCGGAATAAGCTTGTGCGTGTCTCGAAGTTTTGGGGACGCGCGTCAGCGGTATTCTCGGAGCACCATTCCTGCAACGCCGAGGCACATTGGCGTTTGAAAATGCCGGGAAATACCATTGCTTGAGGCATATTCAATGGCGACCGTCAGATCATTCTGTGATGTTGGGCGATGGCAAAAGGCAGGACAACCGCAGCATCGACGTGTCCTTCTTCCCAGCGTTGCTGCGCCATCTATGTGCGACAGTCGCGGCAGAGCTCCTTAGTTTTTTCCTCCTGCGAAATGCAGCAGGGGATCTGTAAGGACTTCGCACATGAGAGCGGCTGGCGAAGCGAGTTACGGGCGTTTGCGGACGACGGTGAATCCAGTGAGACTCTTGAACGTCCTGCCTTGCAACAGTTGCTGAAGGAAATTGAGACCGGGCAAATTGATCGTGTGGTCGTCTATGCTATGGATCGGCTGACACGCAGGTTGTTTGACCTGCATCGCCTCCTTGAAGTGTTTGATCGCCATGATGTGGAACTGCATGTCGTTCTTGATCCACATTTTGGCCGTTCGGCCGAAGGACGGCTGATGACGAACATCGTTGCGGCTGCCAGCGAATTTCAGCAGGACCTGACTCGTAAGAGAATGACCGACGCTCGGGCCGCACTGAAGCAGCAGGGCGGCAGGCCGTGTGCCCTACGGTTACGTGGTGGACAGAAAGTCGAAGCAGTTGATCGTCGATCGTGTGGCTGCACAACATGTTCGCACGCTCTTTGAGCTCGCGGCGGCGGGGACGGTGCCGACAGAGATTGCCAGGATCGCCAACCAGCGAGGGTGGCGAACACGACGGGATAAAAGCGGTGGGTTGTGGACTTCACGACAAATCTTGAAGCTGCTTTCCAATCCGACTTATGCCGGAAAGATCCGTCACGGTCAGGATAAACTTCCTGGACAGCATGAAGCAATCGTTGAGGAGAATCTGTTCGAAGCTGTCCGCCAGGCAATCGCCTTACGTTCTCACGTGGGGCACGGCCCTCGTGGTCGGTATACATGGCCACTGCGTGGCTTGTTGAAGTGTGGTCGATGCGGGCGTCTGATGATCCCCAAGATCTCTCAGAAGGGGCCAATCCGCTATCGCTATTATCGCTGTCGGTCCACGGCAGAAGGGAAACCTGCTTGCCGGAGCGTGGGAATCTCCGCTTATGAGACGGAGCGTTTTGTGCGTTCGATGATTGCCAGCGTTTCGTCCGATGCCTCGACAGAGATCCATGCTGATACGGACAGTTTCCTGACTTTCTGGAAGCAGTTGGATGAGCGTTCCCAAATGCTGTCGATGCCAAAGATCGTGCGGGAAGCGTTATTCGATCCGGACGCAGGAGTTATCGAAGTAACCCTCTTCGATGATACGGCGGCACGTCCTGGCGCTTCCCCCAACACGTAGGTCTTCCAAATCGTTCGTCTGCGACTGCGAGTTTTCTTCCCCGGCGAGCCCGGTGTCTTCTCGTGTGGACGACGATTTCGAGGCTCTCATGAAATGTCGCGCGGAATGTCGCGCGCCGTGTTTCCGTCCGGTACTCTTAGTGAACCGGAACGTGGTTATAAAACGGCGGCGGATGTCTCTAAAGAGGGGGTGAGACAATGGCCAAATGGAGCGTCTGGCAGGTCAAAGTGGGGGTCGCGCCTTTGGTGGGAAAGCGGTTCGAGACCAGCGGGACTGCTGTGGAGTCGTCGTAACAACTGGCGTGGCAGTACGTTGTTACGGAGAGACACTGCGTGTCTCTCCGTCGTCGCATGAAAAAAACCTTGGTTTGCGAAAGACGCAAGCCAAGGGCTTAAGTGGTGAACTGCAGACCCAAACCGGCAAAGGCTGACAAAAAATCAGCATCCCGCGCCGCTTCCGATCGCTTCCCGAAAAGTTCAACGCCCTCGCCGGCATTGCTCAGGGAGAAATCCTCGACGTCTGGCAAGACGACGACATCTACCTGCCTCATCACATCAAGAGCCATGTGGTGGCGATGGAGAGGCAACTCTGGTCCAAACCCTCCAAAGTCCTCAGCGGCTACACCGGCGAGATTCGCAAGGTAACGACTGTGGCTATTTAGGGGCCCTGGGAAAGCTGAGTGCCACACGGAAGCCGATGGTCGAGTTGAAACGCGGCGCGTCAAACGGGGAGCGGACGGCCGACCGGGAACCTATGGCATCAGAAGACCAACTGCCGCCACGGCCAACGTGGACCCAGCCATCACTGGGACCGACCGGATCAACCGCCCCGCCGCTCGGATTCGCTTCAAACAAGTCCGACGACCATTCTGACACGTTACCATGCATGTCGCAGAGTCCGAAGGCATTTGGCTCTTTTTGACCAACAGGGTGAGTTTGCGAGTTGCTATTCCAACTGTACCACGCGTGATCCTCGAGCCGGGCGATATTATTGCCGAAACTGTAGGGCGTCTCTGTCCAGGCACGGCAGGCAAATTCCCATTCTGCTTCCGTTGGTAAACGATAGACGCGCCCCGCGGCCTTCTCCCCCGGCAGGTCTGATAAGCGTTTGCAAAACTCCGCTGCGTCCTCCCAAAACACTTGCTCCACAGGGTGATTCGGTCCCTTAAAGCGGCTTGGGTTAGCGTCCATGATGCGTTCGAACTGCGACTGCGTGACTTCATGGACACCCATCGCAAATGGTTTTGTGAGCGTCACCATATGCGGAGTCTCGTTATATCCTGTCACTTGTCCCGTAAAAGGACTTCCCATCAGGAATTCTGCCGCAGGAATCAGCCTGAACGACATCCCGATGGCGTTCGTGGTTTCCACAGGCACGCCAAGTTCATTAGCGGACGCTTCCTGACGAACTTTGGGTTGAGGGGTGGCATTCGTCTCCACGGTTCGCGGATTTTTTTTCGGTCGGATTTCAGACGGATTCATGGCAACACGAAAGCCGTGGAACCAGTGGCCATGCAACGGATCAGCGGATGACCGAGCGCCGGAACGGCATTCGTTGTCGGAGCTTGAATAATTACCACCGCGAACAACACGTGACCCTCCCGTGCCAGGGCCAGCCGGATCAACAAGTGGATATTCGTCATAGCTGGTGGACCAATCACTGCACCACTCGTCCACGTTCGCATGCATGTCAAAAAGACCGAAGGGATTCGGCAGCAATTTGCCAACAGGATGAGTTTGCGTATTGCTGATCAGACTCGCCCATGCATAGTCCCCAAGCCATTTCACATCATCTCCGAAACTGTAGTCTGTGTGCGTCCCGGCACGGCACGCGAACTCCCATTCCGCTTCCGTTGGCAGACGATACACGCGGCCCGCTTCCTTTTCCTCCGGCAGCGCAGACAGAAGTTCGCAGAACGCGACTGCTTCAGCCCATGAGACCTGTTCGACAGGCTTCTGCGATCCCTTAAAATAGCTGGGATTCGTCCCGGCGACCGTGTCGTATTGAGCCTGCGTGACTTCATGGACCCCCAAGTGAAAGGGCTTTGTGAGTCTCACTTTATGCGGAGTTGCACCGTCTTTATCCCCCATGATGAATTCGCCCGCAGGAATGACTTTGAACGACATTCCGATCGAGTTGGTGGATGCGACTGATACTCCAAGATGATCGGCCCAGGCACTCTGAGCAACCGCAGCCCGAGAGGCCGACACCGGCTTCACAGCATCCAGAGGCGCAGGCTCTTCCGTAACGCGTCCGGAAACACTCATGGCCACTCGAAAGCCGATCATGTAGAATCCTACAAAGGGTGCGGACGCACCACGCTCAGCGGATTTGGCAGACTCCGCCCCCCAATTAACACAGCCATCCCGGCACACGCGGAACTCTCCAGTCTCGGGACCCACCGGATCAATGACCGCAGTTTGTGGATATGGGGCGGACCAATCACTGCACCACTCGTCCACGTTCGCATGCAT
>CAMAXD010000404.1 GCA_945861975.1 Candidatus Kuenenia stuttgartensis
GGCTGGGCGGTAAACGATGCTCGCAAGATTCCGATGGCAAGTCATGATAAGACGGTGAAGGTTTGGGACGCCACGCCTAGGCCATGGACCGCGACGATTATCGGTCTACGAATTCGCAGGGTGGACATGGGCTTGTCAAGAAGAGAGAAAACAGAGCAGCCATCATGAAAAATTCCAAACAATCCCTAATTCTGGAGACATCGCTTTGTGCGGCGATGACGCTGGCGTTCATTGCCGTCATCAGCCTCGTCAGGTTTGATCGAGCCGGGCAGATGTCGCGCGCAGGAACCAGAGCCGCTCACTTTGAATGGGCACACCGCGAAAGTCCCGAGAGCGGCGTTTGCGCCCGGTACCGTTTGCTAATGTCGCCGAGAATCCATTGCGTTTTGAGGCTGTGAACTGTGACTGTGAAAGTCACTGTGGTGAAATCCCGACCAGCCCGTCAGTCGGAAGAATAATTTGAATGTCAAATACCCGTGTCAACTTATCCTTCCTCAAACAGGGCCCAGCCCGGCTCTGACGCTTCGGCAAAACGCCTTAGCAACAGACCGAGTTACGATGGCTCGAACTTCCGCCAAATTGCGAGGTCGGACTGATCACAGTCGCCGTTTGACATAGCTGCCGAGATGATCGCGCCATGTGCCCGATGCGGCTCAAGTCCAAATGACTCATGTGGGCGTGTCTTTGGTCAGATTCGCAGGAATTGACGAAGGATCGGTCCGACACCCGAACCATGCAAAGTGATCCGCTAATCTGCTCCGGTGAGACCGACCGACGCGTCGAAGCCCCCAGCCGTTCGCTGCTCCGGTCACATCGACCTCGGTAGCGAACGACATGCCGAACAGACCCGCATGTATAGTCGAATGAATGTCGAGTCAGGCGAGTTCGTGATTCAACGCTGCAATTGCCCCGATCGACTTGATTTGACAAATCTGAAGGCAGAGTTCCCGAGTACGTTCGGCCCGAATTTAGCGATACAGGCGCAGGGAATTCCTGTGCTTACTGGTCGAGCAACGAACTGCCGGTCGTACACGGCAGTGAGGTCTCGAATTGCCGATTACTTCTTACTGAACTGCAACATCGACGTCTCATCGGGAAGGAGGATGAACCCTGCGTTTCGCTCTTCTTTACCGTTGGCTCTGCGTATACACCTCGTTGATTCAGAGAAAGGAACCGTGATAGGCCCCTTCTCAACTGACAGAGGCTGGGTTCTGGTACTTCCGGAAGCCGTGCAACCCGCAGTTTTCGACAGGGAAACGGCAGAGGCCGTGGGGCAGAGGTTGTTCAAACATTGGCTGGATGAGAAACTGCGGAGCACTGCTGCTTCCTTTCCTCTGCTGGAGTTGAGTCAGATTGCCCGACAGTTCGGACTACAGGCTGATGCCGTTCGCGTTCGTGTGGATCATCTGGTGGACGTCAATCTTCCCGCGATTGCTCATTTGACTGCCGGTCATTATGTCGTGCTGTATCAGATGGGAGCTGAACTCGTTATCGTGGGGGATCCGGCCAATGGCGTTCACAAAATCAGCCGCCCGGAACTCAGCCGCATTTGGCCAGGCTACCTTTTACTGGTCCGCCCCGCCGTCTTTGCCTACGCGATGGCAGACTCCTGAACGCCGTCGAGACCGCAGAATGGCTGCTCATGGCTGCAGAATAGCAGACCGGCAACGAACGCCATTGGTCTCCAACGCTGCGAATGCTGAGCTTTGCTGACGCCATGGAATCCTCGCCGTCCTGCGATCTGGACCGGTCGCTGCAGGGCAAACTCTCACATTCCCCCGGGTCAGGATACTCGAAGACCATCGCTTTGTTCCATCAGACTGACGGAGGCTTGCGATTGTCGGTATGATGGTACCTCAGTCGATATGCGATACCAAATTCGCCTGGGGACTTGGCGCGTCGGTTGGTGGTCGAAAGAATCCCGCGTACGTTTGGAAGTCCTGGAAGTTGCTTTACGCTCCAAGGGGCAATGCGACTGGCCATCGGCGTTGGTGTCTAAGAATTCATGGACCTTGTCGAACTGTATTCAAGATGCTGGCGACCATTGAAACGTTTCTGCTGGGCTTTGCCGCGGTGGTCGACACCGTGCTGCTGCTGGTCCTGCTGGAACGCAGCAATCGGCCAGAAGTGCCCGTCTGGTTGACATGGTCGTTTCTCGGCCTGTGGCTGCTTCATGTCGGAGATTTTCTGCATAGCCTTCTGGCGGACTCTCTTGGGCTGACGGCCGTGCGGCTGGATATCTGCTGTATGATGATGATGGCCGCGGGGTTGATGTTGTTGCCGGCCGCCGTACTGCACGGTGGTTTACGAGTTCTGCATACCGGAGACAGACCGCGGCCACCGGTCGATTATCGCTACGTGCTGGTTTATCTCCCGCTGTTGCTCATCGGCCCCGTGACCGCTCATTTGTTTTCGAACCCGGGCAGGGATTTTCGAGTCAGTGTCCAGTCCTTCACACTGCCCTTCATGATCTGGCTGGTGGTCGCCAACTCCGGCGCTGCCTTTTGTTTCCACAAGGCCTGCCAGAGTTTGCATCGACCTCAATTGATGCCGTTCATTCGTCGCTTCAGTCTGATGCTGTTGGCAATGAGTGTCATGGTGGTAGCCTATTTGTTTGTTCCGACAACATCGCCCGGCGAGCCAACTCTGCGCATGATGATTGCCTTATCGCCAATTGTGCCTGCTTTGATGTTTTCGTGGTATGTCTTTCGCCACCGCCTTATGCCGATCGTTTTCGAGCGGACGCTCGTTTATGGAGGCAGTCTGATCGCCGTTGTCTGGTTGCATCACGTGACGATTTCCCCTCTGACTGCGGTTTTGGAACAACGATCGCGGTTTGATTTCGTGGTTCTGGAGATTGTGCTGTTTGTGGCTCTGATCATGGCCTGGCGTCCGTTGCGGGAGCGAGTCAGTGAATCCATGCAGTATCTGCTCAGCAGCTCCGTGACGCGTGTTCGCGATGCTTCGCGAGAACTGTCAGTTCAGCTTTCACAGCGGTCTGTGGAAACACCTGAGGCACTGACTCGCTGGCTCTGCGAAGCCCTGCGGAGTTCTCTGCAGGTGTCTTCGGTGCGAATCATCGTCCGCGTCAGTACAGACATGGACGTCTGCTGCCCGTCGGCTATGTCCACTGCGATTCCGGTTGAAGCGGAATTGCGGCAACTGTTGCAGGCGAGGCATTTGATCACGGCAGAGCAACTGACGGTTCAGCATGAGGGACTGCGACAATGGATGCAGAATGCTCTGATTGGCAGTGCTTTTCGCTGCAGCTATCGAGACGTGGAAGGAATAGTGCTGATCGGCGTCCGAGAACGATCCGATCGGCTGACGTCTGAGCAGCGGAATACACTGGGACTGCTGTTTGATCAGTTTGCCGCGGTCTTGTTCAATCAGCAGCGAGAAGAGATTCGCAGGGTAGCCGAGCGTCAGGCGATGCAGAAGGAAAAGCTGTCGGTCCTGGGCTTGTTAGCCGGATCATTGGCTCATGAGATTCGCAATCCATTGTCTTCGATGAAAACGATTGCCACGCTTTTGGCGGAAGATCTGGCGAGTCGAGATGAGCATCGCAAAGATGTGGAGATGATCCTGACTGAGATTGATCGACTCACCGCGACCACACAACGACTGCTCGAGTCAGCTCGCCCGGCTGATGACACCCGCCAACGTTCAGAACCGGATACCGTGATTCAAAAGCTTCTGGGAATTCTTGGGCATCTGGCCCGGCAATACGGCGTGGAGGTTCAGACAGAGCTCCAGGCTTCACAGGCCATCGTCGCAGCGACCGACGCCACACTCAGCGAAATCTTCTTTAACCTCATCAAGAACGGAATCGAAGCCTGCCAGAATTGCTCCATGCCGAGAGTGCTCATCACGACTCAGATCGTCAACGGCTTTCTTGAAGTCGAGGTCGTGGACAATGGCGCGGGGATCAGTCCGGAGTTGCAGAATTCACTGTTTCAGCCATTCGTCACCGGGAAACCACAGGGGACCGGACTGGGACTCTACATTGTGGCGGAACGGATTCGTGAACTGCGAGGCAGCATCAGTTGTCGGACTGAAATCGGCACCGGAACGACCTTCGAACTGCGGCTGCCACTGGAAGCCCAGCAAACCAGGTAGACCGCATGGTAAAACCAGCACTGACTTCCTCGGAGAAGGGGAGAAGGTTCCAGGTCGGATCATGGAATCTTTGGAGATTATGGTTTTGGAAACGTCAGAGAAATCTCGCTGACGCCACCGTCGGTGTTAAGTACCACCGGAATCTTCCATGAAGCCGTCGCAAGGCGGCACAGAGCGTTCTCTTCGGTACCGCAGTAGCCGAAGCTCATTCGCACGATGAACGTTGCTTCGCCCGGAGTGCCAGTCAAAGGGACTTCAAACTGAGCGACATTCTGGTCGTTGGTAACGGCTTCGTCGCGAGCTCCCAGCGTGTCTGCCGCGATCAGTGACTGTTCCGTTTCTGCAAAGATCTCCCATGTGACCGGAGCAAGATCGTTGCGTTTCTGACCTTCCGGAATGGTCAGCGTCACATTGAACTTCAATTTTTCTCCGGCTGCGAGTTTCTGCGTCTCAACAGCGATGGCATCGGCGGTTTCGGGTTTGGCTGTTTGTTTCGGAGGATTTGGCGGAGTCAGCCCGTTGATGGTCAGCACTGTTGTCTGTTTGCTGGCAATATCTATCGCGAGAATACGATGATTGTTGGTGTCAGCCACAAACAACTTGCCGTCAGCGATCGACAAGCCACCTGGTTCATTCAACAGCAACGGATCGACGGTATTGCCGGGCTTGCCACTACCGGCCCAGGTCGCTGATTTTCGCGAAGAGAGGGTGATCATCTTCAGCTTATGATTGTAGGAGTCTGCAACAAACACGTTTTCTCCGGAGATGGCGATGCCCAGCGGATGCTGGAATCGAGCGTTCTTTCCGGCCCCATCAACGTCCCCAAAAGCAAACAGCGATTGACCTCGCGGAAGCTCCGAAGTGCCAGCCACCGTTGTCACTTCCCCGGCGGGATCTGTCGGGACCTTTCGAATTGAAGAACCCTCGCTGTCTACGAGATACAGAAACTTGCCCTCAGCGTCACTCACACTCTCCGAAGGTTGAGCAAACGCCGAAGTGGCCAGCGGCCCGTTGATGACATCTTCGCGTCCCGAGCCCGCATAAACCCCGATCAGATCCGTTCCAAGCTGATGCGACCAGACCTGATGCGGTCCCGCCATCGCAATAAATAATCTGCCATTGGCATGTGCGATTGACCAGGGGCTATTTAGCGCCGTTTCCAGCATCGTCCCGTTCAATATTCCTCCGGGTTGTCCCTGACGG
>CAMAXD010000405.1 GCA_945861975.1 Candidatus Kuenenia stuttgartensis
CTGGATGCAATTCGAGAAGACACCGACATCCTTGTGCATGAAGTTCTGATCCGTTTTTGCGCTGCCTATCTGGATCAGGGTTATGCACAGTGGAGACTTCCAGATCGTGATGCCGGGTTTCTCGCATCATTCTGTGCGCTCCTTCAGTCTGGCGGGTTTGGAAATCGACGCTGGATGCGTCCGTTGGCTTCTGAGCTGGAGAAATTACAGGCCGGCAGGGTTACTCCTTTACAGTCCATCGCCGATTCTCTCCGCCAACTCGGAGTGGAAGATGGCGAGCGGAATGAGTTTCTTCGCAATTCATTGCTGGCTCTGCGCGGTTGGGCCGGCATGATCTGGCAGACCGAAGTCCGTCCGGATCGGGTGTATCGTTATTCGCCACCGGGAACGTTGATTGAATTTGTCGCCGTCAGACTTCTGCTGGATCGTCTTGCTGCTGCAAGTGTTTCCAGAGAGTTGATGGACTTCCGCAGACCGCTGAACGAACTCCGCACGTCTTTGCGAGCATCTCTGCATGCGGCGAATGGAAATTCGACAGACGAACACAGAGCCTATCAGATCCTTCAACTCGCTCAGATTCATGGATGGTCATCTCAAACTCTCGCGGAATTGCCTGAGGCCGAATGGACAGAATTGATCACAGAAGTTGATCGCTTCTCCAACTTTGAACGCCGCCGAGTTTTCCATTTTGCGTTCGAACGTCAATTGGTCCACAGAGCACTCGACGCAGTTTCAATTCGAGTCGCACAACCGCCGACGAAGCCCGAGACGCCTAAGCTACAGATCGTGACCTGCATAGATACCCGGGAAGAATCTTTCCGGCGACATCTGGAGGAAGTGGCCCCGGACGTAGAAACGTTTGGCAATGCCGGATTCTTCTGCGTGCCGATGTATTATCGCGGTGCGGCAGAAGCACACTTTACCGCGCTTTGTCCGATCGTGGTGATGCCGAAAAACTGGATCGTGGAAGACGTCGTTTATGCATTGGAAGATTCACATCGTCAGCGAGCAACAGCGCGACGCCTGCTGGGAAGTGCGTCGCATCATTTCGACGCGGGAACTCGACGGTGGCTCAGCGGAGCTGTACTGACGGCGTTACTGGGACCCCTGGCCACGGTTCCGTTGCTGGGGCGAATTCTGTTTCCAAGATTCGCGGCAAAAATGCACCGAACGGCTCGACGATTCGTCGCACCACCCGCAGTGACTCGACTACGTTTGGAGCGGGCGGAAGGAACTCCTGCCGGTCCGGATGACGAGGGAATCGGCTTCACACTTTCAGAAATGGTCAACATTTCAGAACGATCTCTGCGAGACATCGGGCTGATCTCCAATTTTGCTCGACTGGTTATGTTTCTGGGTCATGGTTCCAACTGCCTCAATAATCCTCACGAGTCGGCCTATCACTGCGGTGCCTGTTCCGGCAGCGCGGGAGGCGCGAATGCGCGAGCGCTGGCGGCGATGCTGAATGATGTGCGCGTGCGTCGACAATTGAAGGAACGAGGACTGGAGATCCCGGAAGAGACTTACTTCATCGGCGGTTTGCACAACACGGGCTCGGAAGAGATCACCTTCTTCGACCTCGAACTGCTGCCAACATCTCATGTCCGATCATTGCGACTGGCGCGAGATTTGTTTAGCCGGGTGGCCGAACGGAATGCTCATGAGCGATGTCGACGCTTCGAATCGGCACCACTGGATCTGACGGCTTCTGAAGCGTTGTTGCATGTTCAGGAACGAACAGAAGATCTCGCACAAACTCGGCCGGAGTACGGGAACTGCACGAACGCCATGTGTTTTGTTGGCCGTCGCAGTCGTATTCGAGGATTGTATCTGGATCGGCGATCGTTCCTGATGTCGTATGACAAGTCGCAGGATACGCCGGCCAACATGATCCTGGCTCGAATTCTGGGTGCCGTGATCCCGGTCTGTGAAGGCATCAATATGCTTTACACACTGTCCGCCATTGACAATCGCGGCTGGGGCTCGGGCACCAAGCTTCCGCACAATGTGACGTCGCTGCTGGGAGTGATGGACGGCGCGGCGAGCGATCTGCGGCCGGGACTTCCCTGGCAGGGTGTTGACATCCATGAACCCGTGCGACTGCTGTTTGTGGTCGAGACAACTCCGGAAGCCATGCTGCAGATTATGGCCGAGAATCCCACGGTGGGTCGCATCTGTCGCAACGGCTGGGCACAGTTGGCTGTGCTTGATCCGGACTCATCGAGGATCCAGCGATTCATTGACGGGAAGTTCGAAGATTACTCACTAACATCGACCGAACTGGCGTCCGCTGATTCATCACTCGAGTGGTATCGCGGCTGGCGCGACCATCTGAACTTCGCGTTGATTCGAACTGCTGGAGGAGTTCCTGCTGCTGCTTCGTAAATGACACTCCATCCTTCCTTCTTGAACGGCAGGTTTCGAACTCACACTTTCGCGACCTGCCACTGGCCGATTTTTCAGAACACATCACTCGCTGCCTACCCTCATGCTCACAATTGCCGGAATTATTGTTGTTGCCGCGCCACTGCTGCTGCTGGCTGTTTTTGGAATCGCCACGCTGCTTCGGATCTCGCTGACAGAACGAAACATGGCCCGATTCACCGAGGCATCGACGGTCTTAGGGCTGATCTCTGCGTTGTTCATTCTGGCCGTAATGCTGGCGACCAACGAACGCAATGTCTCTGTGGTACTTGGCGACTGGGTCAGGATCTCCGGATCTCACGCCCATGACCTGTCAGGGCACGAAGAGAAACCTGAACACGAGGCTGCAAAAGAAGCGGCGGAAAATGAAGTGACTCATGCTGCGGCATCGAGCGAGGAATCTCATTCAAATCATTTCCACTTTCGTCTGAAGTTCGTGTTTGATCGCCTTAGCGTTCCGTTTGTGATCATGACGTTTGTGTTGTGCGGAGTCATCGCGGCGTTTGCCAGTCGTTATCTGCATCGCGACGAAGGCTTTCATCGATTCTTTATTTACTTCTCGTTCTTTCAGTTGGGCATGATCCTTTCCTCCGTAGCCGGCACGATTGAAACGTTGTTCTTTGGCTGGGAACTGGTTGGGCTTTCGTCCGCATTGCTGGTCGCATTCTTTCATGATCGACCGGCCCCGGTGGCTAACGGCCTGCGAGTTTGGGCGGTCTATCGCATCGCCGATGCTGCATTTCTGGTGGCCGCTTTGACCTTGCATCATCTCTCGGGATCCGGAGACTTTGACGGCATCGCCGGTCAGGGCGACTGGCCACACGGGACGGCTGTTCTGTCTGAAGGCTCCGCACTCTTCGTCGGATGCCTGCTGCTGTTTGCTGCAGCCGGAAAGTCGGCACTTGTCCCTTTCTCCGGATGGTTGCCCAGAGCGATGGAAGGTCCCACACCCAGCAGCGCTGTTTTTTACGGTGCGCTCTCGGTGCATCTTGGAGCATTCCTGTTGCTGCGCGTCAGCTCACTATTGGATGAATCGCTGACGCTGCGAATTTTGGTCATCCTGCTGGGATTGATCACGATGGTTTATGCCGCGATGGTGGCTCGCGTACAGACGGACATCAAAAGCAGTCTGGCGTTCTCGTCCCTGACGCAGGTCAGTATCATCGTCGTGGAAATAGGTTTTGGTCTGCGATACATCGCCCTGATTCACATCATTGGCCATGCCTGCCTGCGAACGCTGCAACTGATTCGCGCTCCGTCTTTGTTGCGGGACTACAACTCGATGATCAATGCCATTGGAGCCTATCTGCCGGAAGCACGAGCAGGCAATGTGTCTCCGACGATGCGTTCGCGACTCTATCGATTCGCGTTTGATCGCGGAAACCTCGACTCTCTGCTGGATGAATACATCGTCCGACCATTCGTTCTTGTTTTCAGTTGGTCTGATCGGATGGAGCAGCGCTGGACAACCTGGTTGTCGGGGCAATCCAAGAGCACCGACGACAGCGCGAATGAAAAAGCAGGAGCAGACGCATGATCCCCGAACTTCACTTTCCATGGCTGGAATGTTCGATCTTACTACCGCTTTTGGGCGCCGTTGCCTGTGGTCTGTTGCGAGACCCGGTCAGGTCGCAACGAATAGCCGTGATCTGCGGCGTGGTGACACTGTTTTGCACGACCGGAGAATGGCTCGACTTTGCCATGATCGGATCGTTTGAAGCTCATGATCACTGGGACATGGTGCAGTGGATCTTTCACAAAGACATCTTTGTGATTGATGAACTGAATGCCCCACTGCTGCCGCTAACATCTTTGTTGTATCTGATGACAATGGTCTCCACGTTAAGGACCAAGCTGGGCCGGTTTTCTTTTGGACTGACTCTTGCCTCCGAAGCCATCGCGCTGGGAACACTCAGTTGTCACAGTCCATGGGGAATTATTCTGCTGCTGTCACTGAGTGTGATTCCACCATGGCTGGAGCTTTACCGGCGCGGGGCGTCAACGCGAGTCTTCTCGATACACATGGGCTTGAGTATCGTACTGCTTGTGATTGGCTGGAGTCTGGTCGATTTCACCGGCGATCAGCCTCGCGCTTCCCTGCTCTCGACATCACTTTTGACGCTGGCCGTGCTACTGCGTGCCGGCGCCTGTCCTCTGCATCCATGGATGGCTGATTTGTTTGAGCATGCAACGCTCGGGACAGCGCTGCTGTTTGTGGCCCCGATGACCGGAGCGTACGCGGTCATGCATTTGATCTTTCCAGTTGCTCCTGCGTGGGCGATGCAGAGTATTGCGGTGTTGTCACTGACCACTGCCGTTTATGCGGCCGGTATGGCGACGATTCAGACCGATGCCCGGCGATTCTTTTCCTTTCTCTTCCTCAGTCATTCCTCGCTGGTCCTTTCGGGCCTTGAGATCGTCACCACGATTGGGCTCACCGGAGCGTTGTGTGTGTGGATTTCGGTGGGACTGTCACTGGGCGGTTTCGGCTTGACGCTGCGTTCCATGGAGTCACGAATCGGACGAATTTCACTCAAACGATACCATGGGATGTATGAGCACACGCCAACTCTCGCCGGACTGTTTCTGCTGACCGGACTGGCCTCCATCGGCTTTCCCGGCACCATCGGATTCATCGGGATGGAACTGCTGGTGGAAGGCGCTGTGGATGTCTATCCGTTGGTAGGCCTCGCAGTAGTTGTGGCAGCGGCATTAAACAGCATCGCAATTCTGCGAGCCTATTTCAGGATCTTCACCGGTCGAAAATTCGAGACCTCTGTGATGCTGCGTTCGCGTCCTTCGGAACGTTTTGCTGTGACCGTTCTGACCATTCTGGTTCTGGGAGGAGGTCTTTGGCCGCAACCAGGAGTTGCCTCAAGGCA
>CAMAXD010000406.1 GCA_945861975.1 Candidatus Kuenenia stuttgartensis
GTCGGGGCTGCCTTCTTCTTCGAAGAGAACATTCCCATGAGATAGGAATAGAAGCTTTCTTTCGGAGCATCGAACTTGACCTGATCCTCGAGCCCGCGTTCTCGCAGAGCTGTCTCGATCGGATTACGCAGCCACAGAAAGATCTTATCGCCGAAGAACAGCGTGACACCCACCGCCAGCACCAGGCCAAGCAGCGCGCGGAACACGTGGACTCGGAGAACTTCGAGGTGCTCTCCGAACGTCATCGTGGTATCGTCAAACAGGTCACGCGATCTGGCCATTGGCGTCTTACTCACTTCTCCGAAACGATATCGTCTTTACTTGACCATTGAACCAAACACTGTCACGTTCCGGCTGGGGAAACCCAGTCGGACACGAATGTCCAACCTACATCCTAAGGTTTGACAATGCATTACTCTGGCTTCGTGGACTTCTCCACAATCTCTCGCAGGTGCTCGCCGAATTCGCGAGCACTCCACATCGACCTCCCTATACTCCATCCACGATCAACAACATTCGTATCAATATCCGCAAAGATGAAATCTTCCTGCTGGCGACGACTTCGCACCATGATTTCGCCCCACGGGTCAATGATGTAGCTATCTCCGTAGCCGACACCATCGTAACCGTTAATGCACTCCTCTTTGCCCAGCGAAACGTTGTTTCCTCGGACAAAGTAGACCATGTTTTCAACCGCGCGGGCTGTATGGTCTGCACGGACGTGCATAAAGTGGCCAATGAGTCCCTGCTGGGAAATGTAGTTGAAATGCGGGGCAAAAATCACTTTTGCCCCCTGTAAAGCCAGCAGGCGAGAGGGTTCGATGTAGCCACCGTCTGAACAAATCACCACACCGAACTTCAGGCCCTTGTGTTCAAAAACAGGGAACTCACGCCCCTGCCGATGAAATTTCATGTAAGCCGTACACTTACTGTAATGCCCCAGCAAATGTCCTTTGTGAACCACGACAGCCGTATTGTACAGGTCACTGCCCCGTAGTTCGTTGAAGCCTGCAATGAAGGCCGCCTCGAACTTTGCGGTCTGATCCAGCAGTTGCATGATCCTCGCCGACTCAATCGTGAACGCATCTCGTCGAGCCACCTCGCCGTCATCCGGATAGCCTGTCAGAAAGCATTCCGGGAAACACACGATGTCGACTCGATCCGCATCCGCCTTTTTGAGGCCTTCAAGTAACTTCCCGAGATTCCCCTCGAAATCACCGAGCTGCGAATCCAGTTGGCAATGTCCAATTCTCATGGCTACTCACCGCGAGTCAGCTTGCGGAATCGTTCCAGAAGATTATTCGTCACAGGCCCCGGTTTGCCGGTGCCAATCTGACGACCATCGAGACTGGTCACTGCAATGACTTCGGCCGCCGTGCCGGTCAGGAAACATTCGTCTGCAGTGAAGATGTCATGACGAGTCATCACGCACTCCTGAACCGTGATGCCAGCGTCAACGGCAAGCTTCATGACGGCGTTGCGAGTGATGCCTTCCAGAATCCCGGCGTCCGGCTGAGGCGTCTTCAGGACTCCTCGCTTGACGATGAAAATATTGTCGCCGGTGCATTCGGCCACTTCGCCGTTGTGGTTCAGCATCAGAGCTTCCACAGTGCCGGCATCCGTGCCTTCGATCTTCGCCATGATGTTGTTCAGGTAGTTCAGCGACTTGATACGCGGGCTGAGTGCTCCCGGATGATTTCGAATGGTTGCGGCAGTCACGAGTCGCATACCGGTCTGATAAAGCTCCGGTGGATACAGTGAAATCGTGTCGGCAATGACGATCACCTGAGGATTGCTGGTGCGGCGAATGTCGAGGCCCAATGAACCGGATCCGCGAGTCACCACAAGACGCACATAGCCGTCGGCAATCTCATTGGCTTTCACGGTGTCTTCCACAGCCCGAGTCATCTCGCTGTGGCTGATCGGAATCTCCAGGCGAATCGCCAGAGCACTCTCGTAAAGTCGATCGATATGCTCTTTCAGCAAAAAGACTCGCCCGTCGTAGACTCGAATTCCTTCGAAAATTCCGTCACCGTAGAGCAGACCGTGATCGAAGACGCTGACAGTCGCCTGTTCAGCAGGAACCAGCTTTCCAGCCACATAAACTTTGCGAGACATAAAGAACCTGTTCAGGATAAAAAAAGTACCAGGATGACTTCGACTATGAACCTTCCGACTATCGACAACCGTTTTAGTCAAGTCTTCAGTTTTGGGTAGGATGGGCATTCTTGCCCGTCGCGGGTTTGTCGGACAAGAATGTCCAACCTACGTTTCTGGGTCTGACAAAGCATCTCCAGTTCCGCCACCAACGCACCAGAGTGTAGCGTACCACCGTCGTCAGCGGTACGGCTTAGATTTGCTGCTCTGGCCGGGTGGCAAAAAATGCCAGTTGCGGCAAAAACTTTCGCATGATTGCAGAATGCGGGAAGATGGGTGGTTTGTGCAAACTGATGCATGAAGCGGGCGCCTCATCCGGCTTGCTGCTTTGCCGGGCTTCTGTCAACATCCGTACGGGTCTGTCCGAGTTACGGGTCTGTCCGAGTTCTGTTGATTCCGACGTCTGCCAAATCGGACAAGCAGAATTCAAGGGTCTCTCAGCGTGCCTTTTCTCTCTTTTTGACTGGTCGCGAACGTCCGTGCAAGACATCGTTTTCCCCAAGAAGACCTCGCGCGGGCATCTTAATGCTTCGCTGATCATCACTGCAGGATTGCTTGCCGTGACGTTGATCGCGATCGGCTGCCAGAGTACTCCGAAGACAACGTTTTCTACAGAACGTCCGTCTCTGCACAGCGTGGCCACTGGACATTTCGTCATCAACAGTGACGTGCGTCTGGATGAGGACAACGTGCTGGTGAAAGAACTCGAAGAATTGCACGACCAGGTTTACGACACTCTGCAACTGCCAGAACAGCGCGACCCGGTGCATGTCTACCTTTTCAGTGATGAAGCGTCTTATCGCTTCTATATGCATACGACATGGAAGGATCTGCCTCCTCGCAGAGCTTACTTTGTCGGGACGGCTCGCGAGCTTGCAGTTTACTCGTTCATCAGTCCTCAGGTCAAAGAAGACTTGCGGCACGAGTTCACTCATGGACTGCTGCACGCCACTTTGCAGTCTGTCCCCTTATGGCTTGATGAAGGGCTGGCGGAATATTTTGAGGTCGATGCGTCGACTCCCGGGGCGGCACACGCTTCCCATTTGCGCGAGCTGCGAATGGCCGAGTCTGAAAAGTGGAATCCGAATCTCTATCGCCTCGAAATGCTGACCGACTTTCGCGATCTCACGACACGCGACTACGCGGAGAGCTGGGCGTGGGTCCATTTCATGCTGAACGATTCTGAGGAGTCGGCCAAGGTGTTGTTGGACTATCTGACGGTTCTGCGTTCAACAAAGACACCCAAGCGACTGATGCCTGTTCTTGAAGCGGCCGTTCCCAGCTACTTCAACGGTATGCAGACTCATGTGCTGAAGATGCAGCCCGGCCACCCTATTGCGGGCACTGCAGATCTGACCGGCGGCGAAGATTGACCCCTGCGGCTCCCGCGCCGATATACTTCGCCTCATGAGACTTCCGCAGCGCTCTTCGAACGCGTGTTCGAACTTTCTGCTCTTCGCGAAGTGTTTTAGCATTCGTAAGCTGGCGGAATAGTAATCGATGCGAAGCGGTCAGCGGTCAGCGGTCAGCGGTCAGCGGTCAGTTGCCAGTTGCCAGTCATTACCAAGCGGTCCAGCCACCATCGACTAACAGGTTTTGCCCTGTGATATAGCTGCCGGCATCACTAACCAGCATCAGCAGCGGTCCCTTCAATTCATGAGGAACGCCCATGCGCTTCATCGGGCTTTTCGTCTTTAGTCGCTCCACCATCTCAGCCGGAGCCTTCTCGGACGGGAACGGACCAGGACTCAGGCAGTTCACGCGGACGCCATCTTTGGCCCAGTACACGGCCAGATGCCGAGTCATCTGCACAATCCCGCCTTTCAGGGCGTGATACTGAACCGGGCTGGCTACGCAGATGTTTTCATAAGCATCCGGATAAGATCCAACCACTCCATACATCGAACCAATCATGACGATCGATCCCGTGGCCGCACGACCGACGACATGATCACGCAATCGTCGCGCGAGCAGAAAATATCCCGTCGCGTTCTGCAGATCTCGATTAAACTGTTCCCCGGTGATTGTGGTCAGATCAACCGGATGCCCCTGCTGGCCGTTATTGATCACGATATCAATCTTGCCGGCCGCGGTTACAGCCGCATCAAATCCACTGTTCAGCGAAGCTTCGTCCATCTGATCCAGAACAACCGCATGATGCACAGCATTGCCGACCACTGGCAGAGCAGCAGCCACCGCCTGTGCGCGGGGCATTTCACGACTGGCAACGACAACGCTGGCCCCGGCTTCCGCGAGTGCTCGCGACAGGGAGTTCCCCAGAAATCCCGAACCGCCGGTGATCAGAGCAACTCGCCCCGTAAGATCAAACAGATGCTGAATCGTTGGTTCGGTCATGATGCGGCCTTTAGCAGTGCTGGTCAGTCTCGGCGCCATGCAACTGGCAACGACTTCGCAGACTAGCACAAACAGGCAAAAAGTGAACTGCATTGGTTGACGCGCAACGGGTGTCGTTGCGAATTTGGATAGCTCCTCCTTGCCGAGGAGCAGTCGTTGTAGGTACTGCTTGCCGAGCAGGACTGTGCGGCGTACCGCAACCTGTGTGCACGTCAATCAACGAAGGGGGCCGATATCCTGCAGCCTATGGCAAACAGGATTCACCTTTTCGGCGACAGTACTTTTCGGCGACAGTCTTTTTCGGCGACAGTCTTTTCCGGCAGACAAGGACCAACATTGACAATCATCCGCGACTACGCCACTCCCGCGACGATGAGGTCAACTCAACGAATTTGTTGTTGAGCTTGTTCGACAATATCCATGCCCACGAGATCGCTCCATGCCGCCAGCAGGCGTTGAGTCATTGGTCCGACATGCCCGTTCCCCACAACCAGCCCATTGCACTTCGTCGCCGGCATAATGCAATACGGTGTGCTCGTGAAGAAGACTTCGTCGGCCGTGTAGAAGTCGTAGATCTGCAGGCGCGTTTCCTGAACCGGGATATTGAGTTTCTTAGCCAGCTCTATTACAGTCTGGCGGCTGATTCCGTCGAGACAATTTTCTGTCGAAGGCGTTTTGAGAACGCCGTCCGCGATCAGAAAAATGTTTCCGCCCTTGTTCTCGGAAACATTTCCTTCAATATCCAGAATGATGACCTGAGCATCGGGGTCGATCAGCCGAGCTTCCGTGTCGGC
>CAMAXD010000407.1 GCA_945861975.1 Candidatus Kuenenia stuttgartensis
ATCGGCTCGCCGTAGTAGACCTGATGCGGTCGCTCGAATTCGTCGTTCCAGACTGCAGTGGCCGGAATCCCCAGAGCACTGTACATCGTGGCCGCCATGTTCTCGGGCTTGAAGGGACTCGTTGCAGGATACGCTCCCAATTCATCGGACGAACCGATCACTCGGCCTCCCTGAACACCACCGCCCGCAAAGAACACGCTCTGAACCGCACCCCAGTGATCACGCCCTGCATGAGGAAATGAGTCCGAGAGCGTCGACAGCTTCGGAGTTCGCCCAAACTCGCTGCCCATCACGATCAGTGTCGTATCGAGCAGTCCCAGACTCTGCAGATCATCTAACAGAGCCGATAAAGCCTGATCCGTTGGCGGCAACAGCTTGTTCTTCATGCGATAAAAGATGTCCCCGTGAGTATCCCAGGTTTCGTTATTGCCAAGATTCACCTGAATCAGATTCACGCCAGCCTCGACCAATCGTCGAGCCATCAACAGTGACCAGCCAAAGCTGTTGCGTCCATATCGCTCCTGAGTCTTAGCGTCCGCATTCGTCACATCGAACGCACTGCGCACTGTCGGCTCCGAAAGCAGCGAAATCGCGGATTGCCGGAACTCATCGTAATGTCGGCCAGCCGCAGATTGTTCCAGATCTCGCCGCTGACGATCAATCGAAGTCAACAGACGAGTTCGGGAGTTCATTCTTTTCATCGACATGCCCGGTGACAAAGCCAGACTTGGAGCCTGGTACACTCGATCATCCGGCGAGGTCGGAGCCTTTTTGGTTTCGTTGGGAAACGTGTACTCCGGATACGCCCCACGCCAAAAGGGATTGCCGTACGGAGAAGCTTCGACGAAAAATGGATCTCGATGAGATCCCATCAGGCCACCGTATGCTCCGGGAATGGTACCGCCGGACCAATGCACCAATCTCTCGGGCAGTACAATCGCGGGCGGCAAATTGCTGCGAGCCGGAATGGCATCACCAATCGTCGAGGCAATCGAAGGGAAATCGGTGCTACGAGGCTCACGATCGCCGCGAAATCCCGGCGTCAGCCCACTACGGCCAGTCAGCATATAATAATGCCCCAGCGTATGTTCATTCGTCGAGTGCGTCAGCGACCGCACGACGGACCAGAGATGACTCCGTTTTGCCAGCCCCGGCAGGTGCTCCGTAATTTCCAAACCGGACGTTTGAGTTGCAATCGACGAAAACTCGCCGCGCACTTCTGCAGGAGCATTGGGCTTCGGATCAAAACTCTCGTACTGGGACAGGCCACCGGAAAGGAAAATATAGATGCAGGTTTTAGCGGTCCCGGTGAAACCGGCAGCAGAGTCGGACGCTCGAAGTCCCGACAAATGATTGCTTCCCAGTCCAAGCAAGCCGATGGATCCGGCCTGAACAGCAGTCCTGCGAGAAACGCTCGGATGCGACAGCTTTGGAAACTGATTGAGGCTCATCAGTTCATCCCGTTATACCGGGAGATTGCTTTCCGAAAATTACTTCGGTCCCCAGCCACCCGCACCATTGGTAAAACGACTCATGCTCTGCCAAGCGACATGGTACCGAGTTGATGTCAGCACGCAAATCAGGTTTTCGCGGATCGTGACTGCCATTCGAAAAGTAGAAGGCACACTCCGAGTGCCGTTCGCAGAACGCAGAACTCCCGGATTCAAAGGTACCCGGCCCCAGCTTTTTCACCAGATCGGCACGAGCCCACAAAGGACGTTGTTCCGCCCCTGAATATCCTCGATCAGCCGATTCAACTGCTGCATTTCCCGCATATCAGGCACAGAGGATGGGCCTCCCTGCGGTACATTGGCAGGCTCAGGTGGTGGAGTCGGACTGCTGGAATAGATGCCAGAGGAAGGCAGAGCAGGAACAGCAACTGGTGCCTGAACCTCAACCGGCTTCTGCTCTGCAACCTGATCCTGCCCAGTCCAGCGAAACTTCCAGACGAGGCATACCAATAAACTTGCAGCCAACACCGCCGCAGCAATTCTCAGTCGATCCGCCCAACGACCGAAGCGGACCTGACGACGAATATCGACAACAACGCGCGAACGCAGATCGCCGGACAACTGCGGCATCGTACCGACTTCACGCAGGAGTTGGTGCTCCGGAAGCAAAGGTTCGGTGATTCGTTTTACGGGATCGATCATTGGATTCACTTGTCCATTGAAGAGAACAACATCAAGGCAGGATTTTGTGAGGTGGGATCACTATTTTATCAGAGGTTCAAGACTTCTTTGAAGCTTTTCCATCGCATATCGGTATCGGCTCGCCACAGTATTCTGTGACAATCCCAATGCTTCGGCGATTTCGGCAAACGTTAGTTCTTCCCAATGCTTAAGAATGACAACCTCATACTGAGACTTGGGAAGAGATTTTAACACTCTGCGAACACTGTCCGCCGTTTCTTCCTGAACGACCTGAGCCTCCACGCTTTCGTCATTGGAGCCTCGATCCGGCGTTTCGTATCCACTGCCTCGTCTCTTTTGGATAATCCGCAGGGCTTCGTTTCTCACCGAACGAATCAAATACGGCCAGGGAGCGTCCGCATTCGCCAGTAACCGAGGTCGAAAGGCAATGCGGGAAAATGCCCCCTGCAGTGCATCCTCCGCGTCTGGCTGATTTCCCGTAATTGTGACGGCAAACCGAACCAGTCGCTGCGCCGCAAGGTCGAACATCTCCGTCAGCGCGCGCTCCGGCTCCAGCGTCAGGCGACCAACGCAAATCTTGAAACGAGCCTGAAATTCGGAGGCTTCTGTTTGGTTCACGGCATTGTCAAAAGTCGGGAGAATGCTCAGTTTGTCTGCCGGAATTGGAAATTCTCACCGGGAAGGATATTTTGCCGCTCCCAAAAGGAACAGCCCATGTACTTTGGTGGCTTGGAAAACGAGCTACCACCGAAAATTCGCTGACTTCTTCCACCGCTCCCCTGAGCTGTCTTTCCGTTTCGAAAGGATTATTCCGTGTTTAACACTGTGGCCGTCGTTGGCGCGACTGGTGCCGTAGGGCGAATCATTCTTCAGCTTCTGCAGGAACGGAAATTCCCCGCAAAGAACTTCCGCTTCTTCGCATCGGCCCGCAGCGCCGGCCAGAAAGTGGAATTCAACGGAAGCTCGATCACAGTGGAAGAACTGACTCACGACTGTTTCAAAGGAATCGACCTGCTCATCGCCAGCACTCCGGATGAGACCGCCGCCGAGTTTCTGCCATCCGCTGTCAAAGCTGGTTGCAAAGTAATCGATGAATCCGGCTTCTTCCGCATGATGCCCGATGTGGCTCTCGTCGTCCCGGAAATTAATCCTGAGGCGGCTTTGAATGCCAAAGGGATTATCGCCAGCCCAAATTGTTCAACGACTCAAATGGTTCTGGCCCTGAAGCCATTGCATGATGCCGCAAAAGTACGTCGCGTGATCGTGAGTACTTATCAAGCCACCAGTGGAGCGGGACTGCAGGGCACCGCCGACCTTATCGACGGCTCCCGGGCGCATCTGGATGGCAAAGACTTTCAGTATCAGGTCTTCAAGTATCCAATTGCGTTCAACGCAATCCCACAGATCGGCAGTTTCAAGGACGACGGTTACACCAGCGAGGAGTTGAAGATGGTCTACGAAACTCGCAAGATCCTGGGCGATGAATCCATTCAGATCTGCGCCACCTGTATTCGTATTCCAGTTTCGAACTGTCACAGCGAAACAATCAACGTCGAAACGGAACGACCAGTCTCTGTGGAAGAAGCTCGAAGACTGTTCGCCGCGACGCCCGGCATTACCGTGATCGATGATCCGGCCAACAGCCAGTATCCGATGCCATCCACCTGTGATGGCAGCGATGACGTCTTCATTGGCCGCATTCGCAAGGACATGTCGAATCCGAATGCCATCACATTCTGGTGCGTCTCCGACAATCTTCGCAAAGGTGCGGCGACAAACGCCGTTCAGATTGCAGAACTACTGGCGAAGAACCTGAAGTAAGCCTCTTTAGTGGCGCGTCGATTCGATTCGTGGTGCCGGCTACAGTTGGCATCGACACTTGTGGTTGCGGTGGATCGCTGGCCGAAGCCAGCACTACGAACGAAACGGCGACTAAATCAACTGACAGATGGAGTTGATGATGCGTTCCTGGGGCTTCATTCTGACGGCCTGCTTGCTCATCTCTGGATGCAGCGACGTCAAGGACAACTCATCGACTGACCGATCGAACAATTCCACCGCCGACAAGAAGCCAGTGGTCATGATCACAAGTCAGCCACTTTTCGAGGTGGCTGACTTACTCGCTGGTGACCACATCGAAGTGCACAAGATTACTCCGGATCACATCGCGTCTCGCAACTGGAAGCCACAGAAAGACGATGTGAAGCGTCTCCAGAATGCCGACATGATTCTGATCAGCGGCGCGGGTTATGAGCCGTGGAAGGATCGAATCTCGCTGCCAGGCTCGCGTCTGAAGGACACGGCCGTCGGCTACTATTCGCGGTTCATCCGCATTCCGGACGCCATCACTCACCAACACGGCCCCGAAGGTAAACATGCCCATCCTGGAACCGTGTGGGCAACCTGGCTGGACCCGGAACTCGCTGAATCGCAATGCATTCGGGTTGCAGATCTCTTTGTGGAATTGGAGCCGGCAGCATCTCGCGAGATCACCGCAGCCTTAACGATGATCAAAACGCAGCTTGAAAACACTCGAACACTCGCTGCTGAGATTTCTGCAAAGACGCCCGCCCAGAAAATCACGTTGATCGGCGACAGTCCCTACTATCATTACCTGACCAGCAAGCTGGGCCTGGAGTCCCAATATGTGCATTGGGATGAATCTCAGGAACTGACATCCATCGCGAAAGATGAGTTAGCGGCCCTCACGGATAAACTGTCGAAAGACAAGCCTCGTTTCATTCTGCTGAATTCACTTCATCCAGTATCGACAGCCACATTCGCCACCAAGGCTGGATTCACCGTGATCCGGATAGATCTCTGTGAGTATCCGCTGCAGGATTCGTCGAACAGCGTTTTCGAACGAATCCACGGCAATTTCATGCGACTCCAAAGTGCCTTGCAAACCCCCTGATCGCCCGGCCAAACTCCGGGGGAAAACCCGATCAGCACAAAACCGCAGTTGAGCAAAAGCAACATCTTCATATTCGGTAACAGTTTAGTCCCTCGCCTGCGCGATGATGTTTTTTTTGTCAATGAATGGACGCGTCAAGGCGATTGCCTCACTCTTTTTTTAGTCGTCATCGCGGCCGGTCGGCGCAGCGCGCAGCGGCGAATCCTGGCGGAGCACGGCGAGTG
>CAMAXD010000408.1 GCA_945861975.1 Candidatus Kuenenia stuttgartensis
TGCCAGGGGCTGCAGCAAACCCTGAGGCTCCGGCGGCCGCCGCAAGTGCGGGATCGGGCATCAGCCCCGGGAAGAACATGATTCCGAAGGGAAGGAAGGCCATGGACAAACTGGCCAATGCCGCGAGAACCCACACGATCCAAAGAACAACCGAGACCCTCGCACCATCGGACAGCATGCCCTGCAGCAATCCAAGCACGAGAAACGCCAGCAGAGCAGCCGCAGGAATAGCTGCGACAAAGGAAACGGCAATAAATTGTTTCTTGTTCATGAACCGGTTCTCGGATCTCAGGCGACGTGATAAACCCAGGGCTGGGCCGGATTCTGATACGCGACAGCCTCGTTTCGTTGGTTCCAAAGCAAAGAGACTCAGCGAACATCGGCGACACAGTCTGAATTTATCGTCATCCTAAGTTCGAACAATCAGTTGTCGCAATGGCTGACCTCAGACTTTAGCACTTTTACGGTTGAGTACGAGTTCTTACGATTAACCGGGATTTCATGATTGTCCGGATCATGGATGGCTTGTCGTCGCACCGTGAAGCCGAAACAATGCCCACACTTCGTTGAATCAGGGAGTGTTTGGACAACATTTCACGTGGGTTTCGAACGGTATTTTACTGAGCTTTCCGCTGTGAACCGCTGTGGATCTGAGCCATGGGCGGTTAAAACGGTGCCGTCTGGGTTGGTTTGATCTGTCGTGGAGCTTTGCATGTTTCGATTGAGTCTTGTCGCCCTCGTTTTTGCCTGCTGTCTCCTGAGACTGGCCGCCTCAGGATCCGACCCGGTCCCAAACGGTGACTCCGCGAAGGCTGCCGATCTCCCTCGACAGATTCAGGAGCTGGCCATTGTGAATGACAAATCACCAGTGGCTTACTGGGGGACTGACCCCGAGAAATACACAGGCTGGAAGTCTCATTCGAATCGGCTGATTCCGGTCTACACCTTTGGGACGAAAGGTGGAAAGCCGGGCGTCGATTTAAACTCATGGTTCGGAGAGGCCAGCCCATACCGGTCCGAGGCCAAAGTTCAGGCTCTCTACGGCTATCTTCCGGTGAGAACCGTGAACCCGGATGCTGACTGGATGGACCAGACCAACATCTACGACCTTCAGAAGGCCGCGGCAGATTCGGGCAAGAAATATATCTTCCTCGTGGTTTTCGACGGCATGGATTGGCAGACCACGCAAGCGGCCGCAATCTGGAATCAGAAAAAGGTCAGCTACACTGAAGGTCGTGGCGATGGGACGCACTTCCAGAGCTACAACGCGGACGGGACGACTCAGTTTGGGTTTATGGTCACGAGTGCTCATAATGAAGGCACTGATGTCGACGTCAACTTGCAGGCCGTGAAGAATCCTGGTGGAACAATTCGCGGCGGTTACGATGCTTCCCTTGCTGGCCCAACTCCGTGGTCCGTTCCTGCAGATCCAGGATACCTGATCGCAAAGCCCGCCAATGGAAATCCAAGGCATGATTATACGGATTCTTCATCGTCGGCAAGCAGCATGACGGCAGGGTTGAAGACCTTCAACGGGGGAGTGAACGTTGACGCGACCGGTCAGCCGGTCTCCACGATCGCACATTACCTCCAGGAGAAGGGATGGCGTGTTGGTGCAGTTTCGTCTGTGCCGATCAGTCATGCGACACCTGCTGCGGCCTATGCTCAGAACGTATCTCGTGATGACTATCAGGATCTGACTCGCGATATGCTGGGTCTGCCATCAGTCGTACATCCGCAACAGGCTCTCCCCGGGCTGGATTTGCTTGTAGGCGGTGGTTTCGGAAACGAGGGAGATCCCAGGAAGGGCGGCGAAAGTCAGGGGGACAACTATATTCAGGGGAACATCTATCTGGCTGACAAAGATTTGCAGGCTTCAGATGTGAAGAACGGCGGACGCTACGTTACGGCCGTGAGAACAGTCGGTCAGGATGGAACCGATCTGTTGAAGACTGCGGCTGCTCAAGCCATATCCAGGCAGCAACGTCTGCTGGGATTCTTTGGCGTTGGCAAGTATGCCGGGCATCTTCCGTTTGAAACGGCTGATGGTCGCTACGACCCTGTTCCTGGAGTCAACAAGAAGCCCGAAGAATACTCCGAGCAGGATCTTCTTGAGAACCCAACGCTCGCGGAAATGACCAGTGTCTCTGTCGAGTTCCTGGCAAGCGAAAAGAAGCCGTTCTGGCTCATGGTCGAGGCTGGCGATGTTGACTGGGCTAATCACGATGACAACATTGATAATTCAATCGGCGCTGTCAATTCTGGAGATCGAGCCGTGAAGGCCATCACAGAGTGGGTTGAAGCTAACAGCAATTGGGACGAGTCACTGCTGATCGTTACCGCTGATCATGGTCACATGCTGAATCTTGTGAAGCCTGAGATGCTGATTCAGGGAGCAATCGCTGCCGAATGAGTTATTCACTTCTTCGCAACATAAGCCGTGCTCAGAGTGAGCGAGTGGCGAATACGCTGATGACCACGCTGGGTCTGCTGCTGGCGATTGTGGTGTCGGCTGGTGCTGCGAATGCTCAGGCTGTCAATAGGCCTGAGCAGACGGACTCCGACAAGTGGTATCTCGGCTACAACGGCTTTCGTATGCTGCTTGAAGAACGAAGCCTGACGGTGCGGACCGACATGTCGGCCACGCTGCGGCGTCCTAAAGAATCCGTCATTGTCATGTTCGGCGATGTCACTCGCGTTTCACTGCCCGACTGGCGCAATTTGCGAGCCTACGTGGCTCAGGGCGGAAGTTTGCTCGTGGCTTCGGAACGCGGATTCAAATTGCCCGGCGTGAATTTATTCTCGCGCGGCCCCGTAAGTTCGCTCGACAAAGACAGCCAGTATCAGGGTTTTGACGACTGTATTGTGCTGTCCGATTTGAATCAGTCGCATCCACTATCGAAAGGTCTGCGACGAATCATTGTCAACAAGACCGGGTGGATGTCGACTTCGGAAGACTCATCATTGCAGTGGGAAGTCATTGCCGCGTTAGCTGAAGATGTCTTGCCCGGGGCTGCTCGTCAGCGTCCAGTGATTATGGCGGGGCTTGATGCGGCTCCGGGAATCGGAGTCATGATTCTGTCGGCCGATCAAAGTCTGTTCTCTGACGGCATGTTGTGGCATGGCGATAATTCTCTGTTCGCGATTCAGGTTTCGGATCTGTTGTGTCGTGGCAACCGAAAGTGGCTGACCGTCTATGACAACGGCCAGACACTTCCCAGTTACATGGCCGAACTCGCTCCTCCACCAACACCGGCACAAATTCCGCCTCAGATGCCGCCAAACATTCCTCCACAAATTCCTCCGGACATTGACCCGCCGGAACCGGATCTCGCGACCATGCTGCGGATGGCCAATGAAGTGTTGGATGAGGTTCAGGATTCCAACATTCTGAACGAAACTCTCAAGGAACGACCACGAAATATGCGGCCCATTGCCTGGGCTCGCACGATTGTGTTGCTCCTCTTTATTCTTTTTCTGCTGTTTCTGGTTTGGCGACTCGTGCAGAATCGCTGGCATTTGGTCCCCAATCGGCATGCGAGATTTATGCAGTCGATGTATGGAGTGAACTCATCTCGCCAATTGGAGACTGCTGAATTCGGCGCGGCTGTGGAGATTCTGGCTCGCGATTTATGTCGCGAACTGACGGGATCGCAGGTGGAGTCCGATTGGCTCAAGCTTCTGGCTTCGAATCAGAATTCGCCATCTGTGACATTCACAAGAGGCCAGAAGAAGGCTTTGAAGGAAGTCGTTGGGATCGCCACGCGAGGTTGTCGTGTGCATCTTTCACGGCGAAAGTTTGAGTCCCTCGGACGCAGCATCGAATTGGTGCGAATCGGATGGCGGAGTGCAGCACTGGTGACGGGCTGAATGCGAATTCCGAACGTTGACGGTGGATAGGATCAGCGCCAGTGCTTACGGACCACTGTCGGCATTGACAGGGATTGCGATGATCAAGCCAGCGACACGATCACGAGTGCTCCTGCGATCGGGCATATGGCATTTGAGGCAATGACCGCTGAGCGTAATCGGGGCGGCTCTTCGATAGAGGCCGTTAGCGATGATTTCATGAAAGCGTTCTCCCGCCTTGAGCTTCTCTGCCGCCTGCCGTTCAAATTCGTCCGCCGGTTTATGGTCAGAATTCATTGCCAGTCCTTCAACCGCCAACCAGCGAAGTTTGACGTGCTGCTCGGTCTCGACGTCTTTGAAGACTTCACCAAATATTGCAGCCGGGATTGGCAATGCTTCATCCTCACGATAGTACCGATCGTGAATCACGCGTAGCGATGAATGTAACGTCGAATGCAGGATCTCCGCCTGTCGCCGCGCTTGGCTGACAGTTGTATCCGCAGCCTGTGTATCCACCAGTTCTGCAGCTGCAGTCTCTGACGAGTTCTCGCTCGAAACCTTTTCGTCGGTGGGAATAACTCCCTGACTTGCGACACAGGGGAACATTGCCACAAAGATTACTGACAGAGATACAGAACGAAGCAGTTCGGTCATGGCAATCTTTCTTCCAGAAAAAAATCAGTCAGGAGTCGGCTATTGAGCGTTCGGCTCCGTCTCCACCGGGATACTGATCACCAGTGCCGCAAATTTTCGATTCTTCGCAGGTTGACTAAAGACACCCGCATGACAACTGATGCAGCCGCCTGCCATCGGAATCGCGGTCGCTCGACGATAATAGCCGTCTTCTGTTGTTTCAACTTCCGACTCGCCCGTCGCAATTTCTTTTGCAGCTCGCTTCTCGAACTCCGTCGATGGTTCATGATTAATACTCATGGCCTTGAGATTGACGGAAATCCAGTTGGCTTTGGATCCGGTCTCCTGTTCAATCTCCGAAAACACATCTTCCATCGCACGAGCTGGCACGATGGACCGATCCACGTGAAAATAACGATCGTGCATGACACCCAGTGTCGTCGAATAAATACTGTGCATCAGCCGCGCTCGATCACGAGCCACACTGACAGGAACACGGGCAACGTTTTCTTCAGCGGCGGCAGGGCTCGATCCTGATTCGGCAGGTTCCTGTGTGGTAGCGGCTTCGACCGGTTGATCAGAATCTTTCGGCTCATCGAAACCAGCAGCCGACAGAATTCCCGTCGTCCAAAGCAGCCCCGTGCAGCCCGACAGGAGCAATGCGTTGCGAGCGATCATTTTTCTCATGAGGAGACTCCCGGGTTCAATTCTTATCGAATTATCAACTATTGCAAAGCGGCACCATCTTGCTGTCGGATCGCAGGACCTCACCGATCGTTACTCGAGCAAACGCCTG
>CAMAXD010000409.1 GCA_945861975.1 Candidatus Kuenenia stuttgartensis
TCTGCATACACGGAGCCGTAACGATGACCGAACGCTGGACCAGCTCTTTCTGGAATTCGCTTGTGCGACGGAGCACAATCCTGGCCATTGGCTTTGGGATTCTTCTGCCATCCGCTTCCGGGCAGCAGCCGGAAACGAGGACCTATAAAAACAGTCTCGTCAAGCTGGTCGATCCAGCGCCGTTATTGAATGATCACCCGGAATTCGTGCAGCCGGTGATCGAGGACACTCGTTACGAAGCGCCGGTGCTGGTGAATGACGAAGGGGCAGACTTGACCGTTCGAGCCTGGCGGTTTTCTTACAACGCACGAGGCATCATCGAGATGCCCAACAATCTGCTGGCCAAAGAAACGGCCGTCGTGATGGTTCATCCCTGGGGAATTGACGACGGGCAGGGCTGGGATACTCCTGAGCCCGCAGGCGTGGCGGATTTTTGTACGCCGACGAAGAATCATCTGGCGGCGCGCCATACCAGCGAAGTCATCAATCCGTTTATCAAGTCGCTGCGTTCTCACGTCGGCTGTGTGATGTTTAGTCTCCCGGGAACAGAAGATCCGATCCGCAAACTGGTTTATCGCTCCGTCAATTCCACACCGACGGCTCAGCAACGAGAACAAGGCGCGAAGGAGTTATCAGCAAAGCTGAAGAATTTCGATTATCGCGGTGAGCCTTTGGTGGCGGAGTTTTCCGTTTCGAGCAAGACACCGGTTATCGACTACTTCAAACAGTTTCCGGGACTTGATGCCGGTGCGAAGTACAACAACGCAGGATTCTGGCAGCAGCCGATTCCGGTGACTCGCGATATCACGGTGCATCCTGATGATATCGTGATCTACGACGCCGATGGCTACGGTCCGATGCGAGACTATCTGAAGAAGCAGGGCATTCGCCATGTTCTGTTGACGGGTTATGCCACCGACATGTGCTTCTGCAAAACGACGGCGGGTTACGACAACCTTTCAAAGGATTTCAATGTGTTCCTTGTCGGCGACGCAACGCTTGCCACATTCCCGTCGAACAATACACCTCGCTACACAACGAACGCTCATATCTCTTTCGCTGCACTCAATCAGCTGGTGACTCAGGTCTCGTGGGTCAAGTTGAGCGAGGCCGCAAAGTAGTGCTCCGTCAAGTCTTCAATATTGGGTAGGATGGGCATTCTTGCCCGTCGCAGGTTTGTCGGACAAGAATGTCCAACCTACGTTTTTAGTTCTTCTGACTTCATTCCTCCAGAGACGTCACCATGCACGCACGGTTCTTTATCGTTCGGCTGATTGCCTGCGCAGTCATTTGCCAGTCTTTAATTGTTCTTGAGAACATTTCTGGAACGGAGCCAGTATCGAAAGCACGCGAGCCGTGGACAACGTCAAAGCTGCAGGGTACTCCGGTACCGCCTGAACCGTTCAGAGTCGCCTCGGCCTTCCCGCAACTGAAGTTTGATCTGCCGACGAGTCTGCTGGAGCTTCCTGGAACGAATCGACTGCTGGTTTCAGAAATTGGAGGCCGCGTCGTCACGTTTGTAAAGAATGCGGAGACAGCAAAAGCGGATCTGGCTCTGGATGCGGCGGCTGTTGCGGGGGGCAGCGTGTCCTTATTTGCAGCCGTGATTCATCCAAAGTTTCAGGACAATCGCTACGTCTACCTGTGCCTTGTGCATCCCGGAGGCAAACCACACACACGAGTCTCCCGGTACACGATGACCAATGATGCAGTACCGGTTCTGGATCCCAAAAGCGAAACCGTCATCATCACCTGGCCCTCCGGTGGACATAATGCCGGCTGCATGCGATTCGGTACAGACGGCATGTTGTATATCGCAACAGGCGATGGCTCCGGGCCGAATCCTCCTGATGGACTAACCACCGGCCAGACTGTGACAGACCTGCTGGGAGCGATCCTTCGCATTGATGTCGATCATCCGTCAGCCGATCAACAGTATTCAATCCCGGCTGACAATCCTTTTGTCAAACACGAAGGGGCTCGCCCCGAGATCTTTGGCTACGGTCTGCGCAATCCGTGGAAGTTCGCCATTGATGCGAAGACCAACGAGGTTTATGTCGCCGATAATGGCTGGGAAACCTGGGAGATGATTCATCTGGTCGGTAGCGGCACCAACTGCGGCTGGCCTGTGATGGAAGGCCGCGCGAGGCTGCGATCTGAAGTTCCGGTGGGACCAACGCCGATTACTCCGCCGATCCGTGATCATCATCATTCCGAGGCCAACTCTGTGATTGGTGGTCCGGTCTATCGCGGCGACAAACTGAAGTCCCTGCACGGTGACTTTGTCTACGGCGACTACATCACCGGGACGATCTGGTCGGTTGGACGATCGGACGATGGATCCTTCGTCGGCAAAACGCTGGTCGACACTGATCTTCGCATCACGGACTTTATGGAGAGCTCATCCGGACAACTTTACGTTCTCGACTATGACCTTACTGGGCAGATTTATGAGCTGCTGCCGAATGAGGTGAAAGATCTGTCCGCCGAGTTTCCGAAACTGCTCAGTCAGACAGGAATCTTTGCCGATCTGGCGACTCTGAAGCCGGCCCCTGGAGTCGTGGCCTACGACGTCACGGTTCCTCGCTGGGTCGACGGCGCGATCGCGCAACGCTTTGTCGGAGTTCCCGGGAAAGAAACAATCCAACTGGCTCCTCATAGCGCGATGCGTGGAACGTACCCGGAGGGAACTGTCTTCGCGAAGCATCTTTCGGTTCCGGCTTCCGAGGGCAATCCGGCCCGGCCGCTGGAAACTCAGATTCTGCAGTTCCAGTATGGAACATGGCATCCTTACAGCTACCTTTGGAATGATCAGGGAACGGATGCGGAACTGGTCGGTTCGATCGGGACGGCCAAATCCGTGCAGTGGCCCGATACTCATGGTCCCGGAAAGATGACAGAACGCACGTGGCATTCGAACGCAGTGAATGAATGCAAACTGTGTCACAATGCCGGGCCCGGTTTCGTATTGGGATTCGTCGGGAACCAATTGGCAGGAGCAGTCTCCGGCGAAAGTCCGTCAGACCAACTGGAATCACTGTGGGCTCAGGCAGTCATCGCCTCGATTCCCGAAGCGGCTCGCAGCGAATCGCAGCGGCTGGTGAATCCTCATGATGAATCATTGGACTTGAACGATCGAGCCCGCTCATACCTGCATAGCAACTGCAGCATGTGTCATCACAAAGGCGGCAATGCGATCGTGTCTTTCTTCATGTCTCGAGATCTGACGTTTGAGCAGATGATGACCAACAAAGGGACGAACATCGGCACGTTTGGAATGCAGCACGCAAAAATCGTCGTCCCGGGAGATCCCTATCGATCGGTCATGATGTATCGCATGTCGAAGCTTGGATACGCCCGCATGCCCTATATTGGATCTCAGGTGATTGATGGTCGCGGCGTGACATTGATCGACCAATGGATTCGATCTCTTCCGCATGCGGCAGAAATGAAATTGTCGGATCCGCTGCAGGACGGAACGGCTCAGTCACTGGCTCTGCAGTCTTTATCCTCCGGATCAACAGACGCGGATGCTCGAAACGCGGCGGTGCAAACGCTCGTCGGCAATACGGAAGGGGCCTTGGCATTGATGTCAAAGTTGCATGCTGGAAAGTTGAAGTCAGACGATCGAGTCGTGGCCGTTGAAACCGTCAGAAATGCCAGCAGCGATATCCGAGGGTTGTTCGATGACTTCATTCCGGAATCACAACGCAAGAAGACTTTAGGGCGGACGTTCGAGCCTTCCGTTGTTCTTGATCAGGATGGTGACGCCTTACGCGGCCGCCTGATCTTCTTCAGTGATGCGGCAAGATGTCGAGTTTGTCACCACACTGATGAGGCCGCGTTGTCGGTTGGGCCGACGTTAAAAGAGATCAGCAAAAAGTACCTGCATGAATCTGAGATGCTGCAACACATCCTGCAGCCGTCTCTGAAGGTAGACGAAAAGTTCGCCGCATGGGCCGTGGTCACCATCGATGGAAAAGTTCTGACCGGACTGCTGGAGAAACAGACCGATACTGAAGTCGTGCTGCGAGCAGCCGATCGCCAACTCGTGACCGTGGCCAGAAAAGATATCGAAGAGATGCAGAAGAGTGCTCGCTCTCTGATGCCTGATGGTGTACTGGCGGATCTGACAGCCGCCGAGGCCGCTGATTTGCTGGCCTATGTCAAATCGCTGGCGGAACCCGCGAAATAGGGCCGATACAGCCCTGGGGTTAGTGAAGTCAGCTTGCGGTGAAGACAGCGATCGGCCACATGTGTATCATGCAGCCAGACCGTTTTCCTCGATGCAGGCGTCTTCAGAAACAGAATCCTATGACGACTACAGAAGTTTCTGCCACAACCGAAGTCGGTAGCTATTTCATCTCCAATTATCCGCCATTCTCGCAATGGCAATCGGACTTTGTTCCGGCAGCGATGGACGCGTTGAATGCAGATCCCGCCCAGACGGCCAACACGCCGCTGGGGCTCTACATACACATCCCGTTCTGTCGCAAACGCTGCAAGTTTTGTTACTTTCGCGTCTACACGAATCAAAACGCCAAAGCGATTGAAGATTATGTCAAGGCTCTGATTCTGGAGCTTGAACTCATCAGCCAGCGATCGGCGATTGGAAACCGTGAACTGCTGTTTGTCTATTTTGGTGGCGGAACTCCCAGCTATCTCAGCTCCAAACAGCTGCGATCGCTGCGAGATCGCATGAGCGAATACATTTCATGGGACAAGGCCAAAGAAGTCACGTTCGAGTGCGAGCCGGGAACGCTCAGCATGGAGAAGCTTGAGACACTCCGTGATATCGGGATTACTCGCATCTCTTTGGGTGTGGAAAACTTTGACGACAAGATTCTGGAGGAGAACGGACGAGCCCACCTGTCTCCGGAAGTGATGCGCGCTTACGAATGGATTCGTCAGGTCGGGTTTCCTCAAGTGAATATTGACTTGATCGCCGGGATGGTCGGTGAGACTGACGACAACTGGGCTCGGTGCATTGATCGAGCTTTGGAGATGCAGCCGGATAACATCACAATTTATCAAAGGGAACTGCCGTTCAACACGGTCTATTCCAAAGAGATGAGAGAGCAGGGGGCTCAATCGCCGGTTGCCGACTGGCCCACCAAGCGACGCTGGGTCAGTGAAGCGATGGATCGCCTTGTGGCCGCCGGGTACCATATCTCCAGCGGTAACGAGCTTGTGAAGAATCCTGCCACCGATCACTTCGTCTATCGCGACAATGTTTGGCGTGGCTGCGATCTGATCGCAACGGGAGTGTCCT
>CAMAXD010000410.1 GCA_945861975.1 Candidatus Kuenenia stuttgartensis
CGATCTTGACGGTGACGGCCAGAGTGGGATTTGCCTGTTCTCGCTCAATCTGGCTCAACATCGAACGACTTACACCAGACGCCTGTGACAAAACGTCTAAAGACCAACCCAGCTTCTGCCGCAGCTCATGAATGCGGCGGCAGACATGGCGACTGACGTCTTCCGCCGACGGGTTCTCTCCGACACCGGAGGTGGGCTTCTTTTTCATAAAAAGAGACTTCTTCGCAGATGCCGCACAAGTGAAAAAAATGGGGTAGTGGTTTTATCGCTTAACGGCAACCCACAGGCGTCGTTGCCATGATTCGCCTGCGGCACTCCGTTAAACGAAAACACCGACTGTAAGCTGAACTCTATAACACATTCCACCATAATGGAAACCCGTCTTGCAAAGTGGACATGCCCATTCTAGTATACTGCACAACGCGTCCACTATATTCAGTCCACCAGGAGGATCTCCCGATGAAGGCTCTGGTTAAGCGACACTCCGAAAAGGGGCTTTGGCTGGAAGATGTTCCCGAGCCAACCGTCGGCGTCAACGATGTTCTGATCAAAGTGGATCGCACCGGGATCTGCGGAACCGATGTGCACATCTATGAATGGGACGCGTGGGCTCGGAAGACGATACCGGTTCCGATGACGATTGGTCACGAATTCGTCGGTGAAATCGTCGCTGTGGGCTCGAATGTGGTCGACTTTCATCCGGGCGAAATCGTCAGTGGAGAAGGTCACGTTGTTTGCGGTCGCTGTCGCAACTGCCTGGCCGGGCGTCGTCATCTTTGCCCAAAGACGCAGGGCATCGGCGTCAATCGCCCGGGAGCGTTCGCCGAATACATTGCTCTACCGATGACCAATGTCTGGCATCATCATGAGAGCATCGATCGCGACATTGCGTCGATCTTCGATCCGTTTGGTAACGCAGTGCATACAGCTCTGGCTTTCCCGGTACTGGGCGAAGACGTTCTGATCACTGGCGCCGGGCCGATTGGTTTGATGGCTGCCGCCGTCGTTCGTCATGCCGGAGCACGATTCGTTGTGGTGACGGACGTGAACCCCTGGCGACTGAATCTGGCAAAGAAGCTCGGAGCAACCCGAGTCGTTGACGTTCGGCACGAAAAACTTGAAGACGTTCAGCTTGAGCTGGGGATGGTGGAAGGTTTCGATGTAGGCCTCGAAATGTCAGGTAATCCCAACGCGTTTCGCAACATGCTGACCAATATGGCGCATGGCGGAAAGATTGCGATGCTGGGGATTCCCTCAGAAGACATTGCCATCGACTGGAATATTGTGGTCTTCAACATGCTGACGATTCACGGCATTTACGGTCGAGAGATGTACGAAACCTGGTACAAAATGTCCGTGATGCTGCAGAGCGGACTGGATATAAGTCCGGTGATTACTCATCGTCTGCATTACACGGAATTTGAAAAAGGCTTCGAAGCGATGCGATCCGGACAGTCCGGCAAGGTCATTCTGAAGTGGTCCTGAATGATCAATTCCTGTCGTGAGTCTTCTTCATGTCCCTCAGTCCTGCCACACAATCTCGCCGACTGACGATGGTTATCACCGAACTTGATGTCGGTGGGGCTGAGAAAGCCTTCGCGCGCGTGGCGATTGGGCTGCAGCGTCTTGGCTGGGACGTGCGTGTCGTCAGCTTGCGGGATGCCGGGCCGCTGACAACTCAGCTGGAAGCTGCCAACATTGAAGTCTCGGCCTTGCAGGCTGGCGGTTTGCTTGATGTTCGTGCGATCTGGCGACTGCGTCGAGAACTTCTTCGCAGGCCAGCCGACGTGTTGTTGACCTTTCTCCATCAGGCAAATCTGATGGGGCGAATCGCAGGTCGTCTCACGGGCGTACGCCGCATCGTGTGCGGAATTCGAGTCGCGGATCGGCGACTGGTTGTCAGCCTTCCCGAGCGATTCACCAAAGGCATGGTGGATCGTTATGTGGCCGTCAGTCAATCAGTCGCTGATGCGCATCGGAACATCTGCCAGATTGATGCCGATCGCATAACAACCATTCCCAATGGTGTTGATCTGGAAGCAATCGATGCGGCGGTCCCTGCGACTCGCAGTGAGATGGGGTGCAGACCTGACGATCAAGTCATCCTATGCGTGGGACGGCTCTCAAGACAGAAAGCTCCGCTTGATGCACTTGGAGCCTTCCACCTGATGCTTTCGAGTTTTCCCGAACTGAAGCTGCGGGCCAGATTGATGTTTATCGGTGAAGGCGAATTGCGGCCGGAGCTGCAGCGGCGCGTCGATGAACTTGGACTGCACCAATCAGTACAACTTCCCGGCTGGCGCCCCGATGTCTGGAGGCTGATGAAATCGGCAAATGTTCTGGTGCTGGCATCGCACTGGGAAGGTTTACCCAACGTGATCATGGAGGCTCAGGCTGCGGGATTGCCGGTTGTGGCCACCGCCGTTGATGGCAGCCAGGAACTCATTCAGGATCAGCTCACGGGACGACTTGTTCCCCGCGGTGATCTCCACGCCATGGCGAACGCTCTGGGTGAAATCCTGCAGAATTACGCTGTCGCCTCGCTGATGTCGCGCACGGCTCGCAGCTACGTGGCGGAGCATCACCGCTGGAGCGCATGCGTTACCCAGTATGATGAACTACTGAGAGCACTCTGACGAGAATCCCGCTGCCCTTCAGCACGAATTCGCGGATTCGTTGCAATCGAGGCGCACGGAAAAATCTTGCCCGTCTCCCGGAAAATCCTGAGTCGCCCGCCCGTACGGCAGAAAAAGGTACAGTTCAGATCAGCACCTTCGATAGCTGCCCGGCATGAGTTGATTTCCATCAACGTCTGATGCCCTCCCCCCAATCGTCGACGTCCTTATCCGGCATCGCGAGCAGCAACGATCGAAGCCGCTCGTGCTGGTGAATCAGGCAAAGGATTCGCTGTTGTGGCCAATGAAGTCAAGGCTCTCGCTCGCCAGACCAGCGATGCGACTCGTGAAATTCGTTCTCGCCTGGACGAAATGCGAACAGCAACGGATGCGACAGTGAACGATATCAGCCAGATCTTCCAGGTCATTCGCGAGGTTGATGCTGTCAACCAGGAGATTGCCCGCGCTGCCGAAGAACAAAGCCTGGCCACGGGGGATATTTCTCGCTGCGTTCAGGAAACTTCCAGTGCTGCCGATACGGTGACAAACATCGTGACAGGGGCCTACTGTGCGGCGTAGGTGTTTGAGAGCGAAGCGAGAGGCCAGCAGCCTCACCAGCGAGGCTGCTCGGAATCATGATTCGTCGCGGACAGAGTTCGCCTCTGTCGAGCAATGCTCCGTGGAATCATGGCTCCATTTCGGGGCCGTAGGCCGTGACCGAAGGGAAAGCGGTGACCTATATCCGCTGCCTAAACACGTGAGCATCAGTTGAAATTCCAATCGCATTGGGGCACAACACGGACTTCTTGACCTGAGCACTCACGACTGACAACTGTGTGGCCAACGTTGGTGCTTCGGGATGATTCCGCTGTTTCCAATGAGGCCCCGCGATGCAAAGCTGGCCACTGCTGACCTCTCCCGAATGCCTCGCAGACCGGGATTCGGTTGAGACTTCGATCAAATCTCGAGCCGCTTGCGACAGCGATTATACGCCGCAGCGATTCTTTCTGCTGCTACTGCCCATGCTCTTCGCATTCACCTGTGCTTCAAGTGCCCACGCACAGAATCAGGTTCCGGTTGACTTCGATAAAGACATTGCACCGCTCTTCAGAGATCGATGCCTGAGTTGTCATGCGGAATCGCCGAACGGCGGGCTCAGTTTGACAACTAAGGCGACATGGCTGCAAGGCGGCGACTCAGGATCCGCGTTTGATACAATCGAGCCCGAGAAAAGTTCGCTCTGGATTCGCGTCACGGCTGGCCCTGATGAAGAACATCGCATGCCTCCCGAAGGTTCGCGATTGAATTCCGAGCAACTCACCAGATTGAAGCGGTGGCTCTCCGACGGCGCTCATTGGCCGGAGAAATCTGTTCTGCAGTCACCTCCGGCCGCCGCTCGCGAACACTGGGCGTTCAAGGCGGTTCAAGCTCCTGCTGTTCCGAGCGTGTCGAATAAGAATCATATTCGGAACGAGATTGATGCGTTTGTCGTATCACGACTGGAGCAAGAAGAGATCACTCCGGCCCCTGAAGCTGATCGCGTCACATTGCTGAGGCGAATGACTCTCGACCTCACTGGTTTACCACCGTCACCCGACGATGTGGATCGAGTCCTGAAAGACTCGGCCCCGGATGCGTATGAGCGAGAAGTTGATCGGCTATTGTCGCGGCCTGCCTACGGCGAACGATGGGCTCGCCCGTGGCTGGATCTTTGTCACTTTGCTGACACCGACGGTTATCTGACGGATCAAAAACGTCCCGTGGCATGGCGTTATCGTCAGTGGCTGATCGATGCTCTCAACCGTGACTTGCCTTTCGATCAATTCACGATCGAACAATTGGCAGGCGATCTATTGCCCCAACCCACTCAGGAGCAACTTCTGGCAACTGGCTTTCTACGTAATACGCTCAGCAATCGCGAAGGTGGAGCAGATCTGGAAGAGTATCGAGTGGAACAAATCGTGGATCGCACTCGGACTGTCGGAACGGCATGGCTCGGTCTGACGGTGGGATGCTCCCGCTGTCACGATCATAAATATGATCCCCTGACTCAAAAAGAATTCTTTCAGCTCTACGCGGTGCTTGATCAGGCCGACGAGGTCAATCTGCCACTGCCGCTGCCGGGCGAACAAGCTGCGTTTGAGGCGGCCTTTGCCGAATATCGCGAGAAACGCAACACGCTGGTGGCGCCATTCCAGCCCGGCCTTGATGAACTCCAGAAGCGTTGGGAAGTCCGCATGCAGGAGGCCGTATCGCATCCGGGCGCTTCCCCGACATGGGATCGTCAGTGGGAAGTTCTGGGCCTGATCTGGGGCGGAGAACTGGGCGAAGGGCAGCTTGAGGGTTGTGTGATCGCGCAAACTCCATGGGAACGGAGAACTCAGGAGGAACAGGATCGCCTGCAGGACTACTTTCTGGCTCGAGGATCTCTCATTGATGATCCTAAGTTTGCAGAACTGAAACTCTCCACGCTGGCACCTCAACTGGAAGAACTAAAAAAGTCTGTCCCATGGCCCACGCGTGCGCCGACGATGCGACAAGCTCGACATGCACGGCCGGTGCATATTCATACGCGCGGCGACTTTCGAGTTCCCGCTGAACTGGTGCAGGCTGATATTCCGCGATGGTTGCAGCCGG
>CAMAXD010000411.1 GCA_945861975.1 Candidatus Kuenenia stuttgartensis
CATCAATGACGAGGATGTTTGCCGTTGGAACCAGTGACAGAAGCTCTGGAATGAGTTCGCGGAGATTGTCGACTTCATTATAGGTGCAGAGCGTGATCAAAGTTTTCATGAGGGCGAAAAACTCCGATCTGCTGGTCCTCCTGATGCCAGTTCACCGACAACAGGCTCTTGCGTGTCGTTTGACGACTCCGCGTTCTCTGTTTGCGGGGCCTCTGAATCACATGGCAGTCGGTTTTCTGTACGAAGAGTCTGCTCCAGCGTCAGCGGGGGGACATTCAGGAGGCCTCGCATCCGCACCACTTCATCGATCGCTTTTCGGGCAACGCTGTCAGAAGTTCGGCCGGTTCTCAGCACGCTGCGAAGCAAAATGTTCTTCGGAGTATGCTCCATATCGATAAACTCGAGCACCTGAGTCTGATAGCCAGCAGCAGTTAACAGTGCGGCTCTCATCGTATCAGTCGCCAGCGACGCAAATCGCTCCTTCGTCAGCCCAAAGGACGTCAGCGGAGCCAGTGAGCCTGCCTGCAGATGTTCATTCAATTCGTGCTGACAACATGGTACCGCCAGGATGACTCGACTTTGCCAGCGAATCGCCTGAGCCAACGCATGATCTGTCGCTGTGTTACAGGCATGCAGGGAAATCACCAGATCGACGGGCCCGGAAGATTCGAATCCCGCAATATCTCCGACGGAAAATTCGAGGTGCTGCAACTGCAATTCACGCACGATGTTCGTGCAGGTTGCAACAACATCCTTGCGGCGATCGAGGCCGATGATGCGACACTCACGTTCAAGTAGATTGGTCAGCATGTAATGAGTAGCAAACGTGAGATAACTTTTGCCACAGCCGAAGTCCACAATCTGAATCGGGCGGTCTGTGGGTAATTGTCCCACGATATCGTGGATGAATTCCAGAAACCGATTGATCTGGCCAAACTTGCGAGCATGGCTGGCACGAACGGTTCCGTCCTTCGTCATCACGCCAGTATGAATCAAAAAGGGACACGGAACACCCTCCGGGATCAGATAATTGCGTTTGCGATTGTGGCTGACGACTTCCGCCACTGGCTTGCCCGTGACCCCTGTACGACGCAGAGAGTATTTTTCTTTGCGAGAAGTGCGAGCTTCCCACAGAGCGTCCAATGTGGTCACGTTGACATTGCGATAATCTTCTGTGGCCAGTCGAGCAAGCTCGGAGGATGCTTCTGAACTATTCAGATTGCGATGAAACTGCTGAGTTGCCGTCGAAGTTGTGAACTGCAGCATCCATTCGCCTCGGATTTCCGCAGGCCGCACGTCAACTCGCAGATTCTCCGCCCCCGCAGCTCGTGGTGAGCTGAAGGTGGCTTTTTGCAGAGTTCGCTGGGTCGCCGATTCCCGCAGGAGGCGAATAAGTTCTTCGGCGTGATCAGACATGATACTTGGGAGGGCTCAATATTCTCAGCAGGGCAGATGCCTGTTATGCTGCTTAGGCAGGAGTTGAATTCGTTCGAAGAAATCGGGCATCTTCGGGATGCGGGAATTAGAACCAAATGGCGTTGAACAAGAAACAGCAGAAGCAGATTGAAGCCGCAAAGAACAAGATTACTCGTTTGCGAGGCCTCCTGACTGCTGCAAAAAATCAGCCGGATGATCCTCAGGAGATCCCGAAGCTTGAAAAGCAAATCGCCGACCTGAACGCGGAAATTGAACGGATCCGCAACGAATAGAGCTTCTCTTCCATTAACTTCAGGCCGACGGTCATGTCTCCACCAACTGTGATCGTGGTTCATCCGCGAGAACGACGCAGCAAGTGTTCCGTTGAACCGCTGCGAAACAATCCGGATTTTGTCTTCACGACGTTTCCTCATCCCGTCCCCCTCGACGTGACAAACTACGTACGTCTGGGGATCGGCGGGCGTTTGTTGTCTTCTGAAGATGCTGACCGCGGCCTGCTGCTGCTCGACGGAACCTGGCGATTAGCGGCACGCATGGATCCCTTTTATTCGCACATCGAAGTTCGCTCGCTACCGCTGATCCATACCGCTTATCCTCGCAAGTCCGAGGTCTTTGCAGACCCCACCGAGGGGCTCGCCACGATCGAAGCTCTCTACGCTGCCCTCCGAATTCTGGGCCGTGAAACGTGTGGCCTGCTGGACCAATACCATTGGAAGCAAACATTCCTTGAACTCAATGGCTGGTCCGAAGACAAAGGCCGGTCCAAAGTCGAAAACTAGAACCGCACGCCGGAAAGCCAAGGCCAGCGTACATCAAGTTGCATTGAGACACGGACTTGACCGCAGGTCCCGGATATTCATTGACCTGATTCGGTTGATCGACTATCCGGGCGGAAGAGAATTGGTCAGCAGCGAGTGGCCACTACATCGCCATTTCGAGAACTGCGGCCCATGCCTGATCCTTGAGTTCGACGCCAGACCGGCTTAGAAAAGCACATTCCCTGTGCCAGGTCGGAATGAGCGATCTGGTTAACAAACAAATCAAAAAGTCGCAGTCGGTTAGTAGCTCCGTCACCGGCCGATGCAGTCAACAACTCGACAATGTCCATGACTGTCATCTAACGCACTTCTTGCTCGCTCTGAGTCTCAGTGCCTTCGTGTGAAAAACGTTTTCTCACACAAAGGCACGGAGGCACAAAGAGAAGCCGATCAGACCAACTTATGACGCCGTAATTCATGAGGCCGATCCCCGCTCGAACATCAATCGCCATTCAATAGGCTGAGTGAGGTGCCGGGCGATCTAACTGAGTGAAGTGCTGCTCTTGCCCTGACACTGGATAGCCCTGATGCGACTACTCCATCACCCGCACTTCATTTGTCGCAGACCCCGAAATCCCACGGCTCTGGTCAACTGCTGCTGGTAAGGTCCATTTTTCGTGGACAACTATTTACGTCGACGTGGTGGTTCTATCGACTCAACTGGGGATTGAATTAAAAGACGAGCGTTTCGCGTGCTCATGAAGGCGGTTGGTTTGATAGGCTTCAATCAAACGTTCGAGCATTTCCAAACGGTAGCGGATTCTTTGGCCCCGTTCAGTGTCACGTTGGCTTCGAGGTTTGTCAAAGACTTTAATTTCCTTCACGTTGGGCACGATGTCAATGCCGTCACGTACGGCTGCATCGACAGATTCGAAGTGATGGTGTTCTGCCAGCACAATGCGATTGGGTTCCAGCACCAGAGTATAACCGTAGTCGCCATAAGCCTCCGAGAACGCCCCGTCGATGGTGATGGCCTTGCCACTACGTTTCAGAGGTGACTCGCCTTTTTCAACCTTCACCGGCACATGCCCGTTAACGATCAATCCACCTTCCGACGACATGCCAAACTCCGCCAGCACTTTGTCGCAGAATTCGACTTCGTGGATCAACGTGAAATAGGGGTCTTTGGTTTCGCGATGAGAATTCTTGTCCTGAATAAAATCGCGTTCAAAGGTGGCGATGCGATCCTTGCCGAATAAGGGCGATCGAGGACCGCTCCAAAGGTACCACAGAAAATCAAGATCCGGTTCCGCTGCATTCACCACAGCTCGCCGAACGATCGTTTCGATACTTTCAAAGAGTTCGCGGCCGGCCAACAATTGCCCGTCAACACTGAGCGGCAGAAAAGTGCCAGTTGCGTCGACTGGCACGCAGCCGTGAAAGATCAGGCACTCATCGCGTCGGAGATACATGGAGCCGTGTCCGACCATAAATCGGATCTGCTGTTGCAGTTTTTGACTGCTGAGAAACGAATGCTTCATCACAGCCAGGCAGGATAACTCTTCGGCCGTCAAGCGGTACGGGTCTGCCGGATCAATCGTCGGAAAGAGTTTGTCTCGCAGGTCGTAGGTGATGCCGTCGATCTCGATCGTGCCGCGAGAATGATCGATACGGTGCAGAAGTCTGCGGTGTTCCAAATTCCATTGTGGATTGCGTTCGAGCAACTGGCCTTCCAGTTTGAACTGCATAATGGCCGCGGCTTTCTGCATGCGAGCCACGACGTCGTTCGGTCGCATGCCATTGCTTTTCGGCATGAAATATTGCGCCGGATCGTCTGCGTAAACCGTGCGTGCCAGATGTTCCAGCGGTGTCAGAGGAATGCTGTAGCCTTCATCTAACTGGCCAATTCGGCGGTACCTGAGCGACACACGGAGCACTGTACAGATCAACGCTTCGTGGCCCAGAGCGGCCCCCATCCACAGTACATCGTGATTGCCCCAGATGAATTCCACGTTCGGCTGCAGGCGAAGATACTCGACAACCTTGTCCCCACGTGGACCTCGATCCCAGCAGTCGCCGCCGATGATCAATTCATCCACAGCCAGATTGCGAATCAGTCGCCCTACCAGATGAATCAGGTGCAATGCTCGGCCGCGTTTGACAAGTTCCTCCAGCATTGCCCCGATGAACTCCGGCCCACGCTCGGTGGAGGGAGAATGCAGCAGCTCCAGCAGCAGTTCGCTGTATTCAGCCGGAAAGAGTCGCGTCGCCAATCGCAGGCTATAGTTGGAAACGAGATATCGCAGGAGTTCCAATTGAGGCTGCAAAGTGCGCGTCGCATAGGCCAAAACATCTTCGGGGTGAGTGAGTGTTTGACGCAGTCTTGCGGTGACCTCGGCCGGATAGAACGTAAGCTTCAGAAACTCGGCCATCTCCTGCGCATTCATGCGGCCGGCAAACATTTCTTCCACCACAGGACGGAGCGTTCCCGACGCATTGTTAATCACATGCTGCAGCTTCTTGTCTTCGCCATGAATATCGCTGATCACATGCACTGCGCTTTTGGGGAGCGTCTGCACTGCCGCCAATCGAGCGGTTTCGGCGATCGCCGCGTCGACATTGGGGTACTCCAGAGCGAGCAGTTCCAGCATGGCCAGATCGGCTTTGGGGCGTTTAAATGACAGAGATATGTTGGGCATTGGGCTTCACAATTGACTTCAGGCGTAAGAATTTGATCCCGAATTCGGCTCACATAACCGAAAGAAAAGATCGGTACTTAAATGTTCACACCAGCGGCGATGCAGGAACAGGGGTTAATTCTCGCCGCGTGCAATCGAGTGTTCGACAAACTGAGCTGGCCCGGTGGAAGAAAATGAAGCTGAATGAAGAGTTTAACAAGATGGACGTTTACGTGATGAGTGATGTGCAGTGTACGCATTAGCTCCCCCCTGAAATTGTGGGTCCCTATCGCTGTAAAGTTAACAGCCGGAGGCCGGGTGAGCGGCCATTTATGCGGGTTGCTGCGGTTGATTGTTCGGCGACAAT
>CAMAXD010000412.1 GCA_945861975.1 Candidatus Kuenenia stuttgartensis
CATGAGGCCAACAGTTTCGGCTTCTCGGCTTGCAGTTTCTCCGCTGGCGGCTTTTCGCCTTTGGCCGGTTTTGACTCCGAATCAGCCTTCGCTGTTTCGTCGTCATCTTCGGATTTTTTCTTCTTGAACTTCTTCGGACGAGGAACCTCTTCCGGCGGCAGTTCCTGACACCCTTTCAGCAGTCGCTCGATTCGTTTTCGCCATTCTGTCCCGGAATTCAACAGCAGCAACTCCAGCACGTGCATCAGAGTCGGATCGGAGGCTTCTGGTACGTCTTCCCCGGAGCTATGTTCCGACGCTGGAAGAACGAGCATGGCTGTTCGTTCAATCAAGGCATCCAGACGCAACTGCGATTCTTCATTCCACAACGTCTGTTCGAAAGCCTCCGCCCAGAAAACTGATCGAGCCAGCGGAGTTAACCAATCGGGAAGACGCTTCAGCAGTGAGCCATGCACAACACCTTCGGAATCGGTGCAGTCTTTCAGCACTTTCTCCAGAGCTTCTGAGCCGGACTTCTGGAGTGCCTGGGCGGTGTGCAGTGGACTCAACAGAAGACCGCAGAGCCAGCGACTCTCCCCGGTCAGAATCATCTGGCGAATCGGATCACTTGTGGAGTTCTCCGACTCGGTCCCTTCGAAAAGTCCTCCCAGAGTTTCTCGCTGCATGCCTTCTGCAAGAACAGTCAATGTTTCCGCGAAGCGTTCGGCGGAGATGCGATGGCCTTCGCAAAGCAAAATCTCGGCCAGCACAATGGTTTCCCACGGGCCAGGGACGCCAACAGATTCTATCAGCCAATTGGCCAGAATTTCTTCGTAAGGCGATTCTTCGTGAACCTTCTTGTTCTTACGTCGACCTCGTTGCGAAGAACGGTCCGTTATCTTATCCAGAGCCGCCGCGAGTTCACGTTCACGACCAGCAAGCTCGATGGAACTTTCCGACCACAACGCCAAGAGAGGTCTTTCACTCATTCGCTTGCTAATACGTTTGAGCGGCCGAGACAGTTCTTGAAGGAACACCGCCTGAAACGCTTCTACATTATCAGCGATGATCGCTTTTCGCAGATCAGCCGACATCTTGCGGCTGGTAGAGAACGCTCGCAATGCTTTGCTGGACTTTGATGTACTTGTCACCATGATCGAAACCCATTCGGCAGAAATGCCGCTGAAATTGTCGATCCTCCGTGATGATTATTCTTTGATTGCCGAAGCAAGAACGCCTCAGCGGCCGCGGGAGACTCCAAAATCTTCTCCGCCTTGCCTTTATCGTTTAACAGCAAGCTGCAGACGTCGGCGATTTCACCTTCACACGCACCCACAGCTCAAACTTGAACAAGAACATAACCGAACTCATGATCTCAATTCACCACTGAGAAGTGATGCAACAATTAAGAAGTGATGCAACAAGAGTGTCGGCAGTTGCTCCGCGAAAGCCAACACTTTAGAAGACTACTCTTGCGGCGATCCTAAATCGTTGTCGAAGAAAATCCTCCATCCACAACGATATTCTGCCCGGTCACAAACGACGAGGCCTTATGCGAGGCCAACCAGATCACCGCTCCAGCCAGTTCGTGGCTTTCTCCAAAACGAGCCATCGGAGTATGTCCAATAATCTGACCGCCTCGTTCGGTATACGAACCATCCTCTTTGAACAGGAGTGCTCGGTTCTGATCGGCCGGGAAAAAGCCCGGACTAATCGCGTTGACTCGAACACCACGAGTTGCCCATTCGCGTGCCAGAAACTTGGTCAAATTGATCACCGCCGCCTTGGCCGCAGAATACGCGACGACGCGGGATAGTGGAATCATACCGGCCATGGAGGCAATGTTAATGATGCTGCCCTTTTTCTGAGCCAGCATTGTTTCGCCGAAAACCTGGCTTGGCAACAAGGCTCCGCCGACAAGATTCAGATCGAAGACGCCATTCCATCCATCGCGAGACAGTTTGCAGAAGTCGCTGCCCGGTGGCAATGTTGCATCAGGTCGATTTCCACCGGCAGCAGCGATCAGTATGGTGACCGAGCCAAGCTTGTTGATGATTTCATCTCGGCAATCCGTTAGTGATTTTGCATCCAGAGCATCCGCAGAATGAAAGGACGCCACTCCGCCAGCGGCTTCAATCTCCCGAACTCGGGCTTGTCCACGATCCGCATTTCGTCCCACTACGGCAACCCTCGCCCCGGCTGCTGCCAGCGAGGAGGCCATGCCGCCACCGAGCACTCCGGTGCCACCAAGTACGACCGCGGTTTCGCCCGTGAGATCAAAAAGAGTTGAAGTCATGAGGTGATGTTTCGAACAAAGATTTCAGGTGTTGTCTGCAAAAGAATCGGCACTGCTGCCGCAGTTTAGCAGACTCAGCCGCCAGTTCGAGCCTTCTGGAGTGCCATCAACTGAGCCTTCAATAGGTCATCCGAGAGCACGGTGCCTTCCTTCTGCCGATTTCGGAATTGCATCTCCAGATCGCTGATAAGAGGCTGAACCTTCGCTAATGGCCCCGGGGCCACTCGATCCGTAAACATGATGCCATCGATGTGGTCGTATTCGTGCTGGACAACGCGAGCATCCAACTCTTCCAGATCCATCTCAAACTGCTGGCCGGACAGGTCAAACGCGTCGATGACAACGCGAGTTGCTCGCGTCACCGGGGCGTAGATTTCAGGAAGACTGAGACAACCTTCCTGATCCTCTTCGCTGCCGTTGCGACGACTGATCTGAGGATTGATGAATACCATCTCATCCTCTTTGCTGTCTTTGTCGCCCGACGGATTGATCACAAACATGCGATAAGGCAGAGCCACCTGATTCGCCGCCAGACCGATTCCGCGAGCCGCGTACATCAGATCAAACATCTGCTGAACCATGTCCTCCAGTTCGGCATCGATCTTCGTCAGTTCGCGTGACTTCCAGCGTAAAGCTGGGTGTGGGTAATGAACGATTTCCAGCTTGGCCATGACGATCAGCTTCAGAGGGCTTAAGTATCTAACTCAGTCAGAGGAACGCACCGCGCGTATCTCAGAAGAAATGAAGGACGCGAACGACTATTTTCGCCGGACGCCACACGGCTAGTGCTCTGTCAAGGCTCAATTTTCGGGTACTACGGACTTCCAGTCCGTCGACAAAGGTTACCGCCGACGGACTGGAAGTCCGTCGTACAAATACAATTCAACCCCAACTTTACAGGTTGACAGAGCACTAGCCCATTTTTGACGATAGGCATCTCGTAGGGTGTGACAAATTCGCCGCGGAGAACGCCCCTGGGCCATCGGTCGATGGATTGCCTGGAAACGTCGTTCGGGCGGAACGACGCGGACGATATCAGCAGATTGCCGAAACGCGACGGTTCGAGTCACCAGTTTCCTGGCAATTGTCCTGCATATTTTGGCTGCCGGGCCTATTTCAACGCCCAGCCCCGGTTTCCCGCATCATCCGCATGATGATCTCGTCGAATCGATACGTCGACGGCGTCTGAGTGCACCCCAGATTGTAGGTGTGGCAATAGTCGCGTACTGCCAACTGATGCTCGGCAAACAGCTTCTTGTAGGTCCGCAGACTGCTCTCCGTAACGGTCACCTTCCGCACGGACTCGGTTTCGACATCGACAAGTTCCGCATCACCCAGCAACCCCGGATCAGCCTCGGCCGGATCATGCAACTGCAACACGTGAGCATCGAAGCGGCGATAACGAAACTGGTCCAGTCCTCGCTGGAACCCGTTTTCGTCGAACAGGTCGCTGACCACGATGGCCAGCCCCGTTCTGGCGCCGCGATGAATCAAGCCCTGAACGGCCTTATCCAGATTTGTCCCCTGACCGCCTGTTGGCAGATCTTCAAGAAACTTCATGATCGGCAGGATGCGAGCTTTCCCGCGAGTGATCGGAAGTTCCGCGATGACGCCATCCGCGTAAGCCACGATCGCTATCCGATCCAGATCCGCCAGCGCGATGTAAGCCAAAGCCGCCACGAGGTGTCGCGCCAGATCAAACTTGGAGGGATCGCCAAACGCCATGCTGCGAGAACAATCCAGCATCAGATAAACATGCAGATCCTGTTCTTCCTGAAACCGTTTCAGCAGCAGGTCGCCGTGCCTCGCATAAATGTTCCAGTCCAGATATCGCAGGTCGTCGCCGTTGTTGTACTCACGGTGATCCGAAAACTCAATCCCCGACCCCATCTGCGTCGTACGTCGCTGCGCAAGCAACTGACCGCGAAAGACCCGCTTCGAAATAATCGAAAGGTATTCCAGACGAGTCAGAAAGTCAGGAGGAAACAACATTTAACGAGATCCGCAGGACACTCGAAGACTTCAAACGTTGGACAAAGCATCTTCATTGATGTCGGCCATGAGCTTTCTGATCACATCGTCAGTGCTGATGCCTTCAGCCTGACCTTCGAAGTTCAGAATCAAGCGATGTCGCAGAACAGGGAGTGCCATCGTTCGCAGATCTTCGCGAGAAACATGGTATCGATTGTCCAGGATGGCCCGAATCTTAGCTCCCAGAATCAACGCCTGCAGACCGCGAGGACTGGCTCCGTAGCGCACGTATTTCTTCGCGGCGGCAGAGGCCAGTTCATGATCGGGATGAGTCGCCACAACCAGAGCGATCCCATAGCGTCGCACGTCAGCGGCGATTGGGATCAGCCGAGAGAGCTGAGACATCTGCAGAATGCGTTCTCCGGTGAGCACGGCGTTAGCATGGGGCTTGAAGTTCTCTGTGGTGCGATCGAGAATTGTTTCCAGATCAGAAACCTTCGGATACTTCACCAGCAGCTTCACAAAGAACCGGTCCAACTGCGCTTCGGGCAGAGGATACGTGCCTTCCATTTCCAGCGGATTCTGAGTCGCCATGACGAAGAACGGTTCTGACAGGCGATGCGTTACTCCGGCGACCGTCACGGAATGTTCCTGCATCGCTTCCAGCAAGGCGGACTGCGTCTTCGGTGTCGCGCGATTGATTTCGTCGGCGAGCAGCACGTTGGCGAACAGCGGGCCCTTCTGGAACTCAAAGACCTTTCGGCCGTCAGTGGTTTCGGCAATGACCTGAGTTCCCACAAGGTCGGCAGGCATCAGGTCGGGCGTGAACTGAATGCGGTGGAAATCCAGATGCAGAGCATCCGCCAGAGTTCTGACGGTCAGTGTTTTGCCCAGCCCGGGCACACCTTCCAGCAGCACGTGGCCACCGGCGATCAACGAGATCAGGGTGTCATCAAGAATTTCCGTCTGCCCCA
>CAMAXD010000413.1 GCA_945861975.1 Candidatus Kuenenia stuttgartensis
CATCATTTGACGCATCCAGCGCGGAACAAAGTCCATCTGGCCAGTCATGCGAGCAGCACGGTAGCGTTCATAGCCGCAGAACAATTCATCCCCAGCATCGCCCGTCAAAGCGACCGTGACATGTTCGCGAGTCATCTTCGACAGATACATCGTCGGAATCGCGGAACTGTCTCCGAACGGTTCGTCATAGTGCCAGATCAATTGCGGCAGGATGGCCAGTGCATCAGGTGTGACGACTGCTTCATGGTGATCAGTTCCGAGTTGCTTCGAAGCCTGCCGCGCGTATTCGCGTTCATCAAACGCTGCCACCGGAAAGCCAATGGAGAACGTCTGCACCGGGCGATCCAATTGCGTTTGCATCAGGCCACAGATGACCGTCGAATCAACGCCTCCTGAGAGAAACGCGCCCAGCGGCACATCACTGCGCAGTCGCAGGCGAACAGCTTCGGTCAGCGTACTCCGTAACTCATCCTGCCAGTCTGCGACTCGTGTTCGACCCAGTTCCGGCTGATCAAATGGCGCGGACCAGTATGTCTGTAATTTCATTTGGCCATTCTGGACAACAGCCAGTGTCGCCGGTGGAAGCTTACTAAATCCTTCCAGCATACAATGGGGATGCGGGACATATTGCAGCGTCAAAAACCGCAGCACAGACTTACGATCCAGAGTGCGCGGAATGCCGGGTATCTGCAACAGTGTTTTGAGTTCACTGCCGAAGGCCAGCCGTCCTTCATCCAGCCGATAATACAGTGGCTTCTTGCCAAGTCGATCGCGAACAATCACCAGACGCTGTTGATTGGAATCCCAGATCGCCAACGCAAACATTCCTCGCAGGTGTTTGACGAAGTCGAGCCCATGCTGTTCGTACAGATGCACAATAACTTCTGTGTCACCGTCCGTTCGAAACTGATGACCAGCTCGCAGAAGATCAGCACGGAGCTCCAGATAATTGTAGATTTCACCGTTGAAGACAATCTGCACGCTGCCATCTTCGTTACCCAGCGGTTGAGCACTCCCGGCGACGTCAATAATGCTGAGCCGTCGATGTCCCAACGCGACACTTGGCTTGGCGGGTGAGGGCGATTCTGTCGCTCGAGAACCGAGTGATGAACGAGAATCGTGAGTTGGCCACATGTAATGACCATCCGCATCGGGCCCACGATGACGAATACTGTCTGTCATTCGTTGCAACGTTTCTCTCGAAACGGCTCGATCCGCCTGCCACCAGATTGCCCCTGTGATGCCGCACACGAGAAAAGATTGCCCCTGTCAAAGTTGTACCAAACGCCCCTGAATCAATCCGCCGTCACAGTCCGCGCTGCGTCTGTCCCCGAACAATACTCGCCCCCAACACGACTGACCAGTCATCTTCCCCGCAGCATGGGCTTCAGCCCACATCACGAACTGCACGACAGCATTGAACAGCCCGCGCGGTTGCGGGCCCAGTCCGGGCGTTTGGTGGCGAGATGTTCGTTCTCCGGCTGCTCATCGTACGGATGGCGCAGTACTTCCAGTAACTCCTGAATCCCCGAGTAATCTCCGGCTGTGGCTTTGTCGATCGCCACCTGCGCGAGATAGTTACGGAGCACATACTTCGGATTGACGGCGTTCATCTGCTGACAACGATGTTCATCCGAGATTCCCACCTGGTCAACGCGTGCCCGGTAGCGATGAATCCATTGCATCAACTTCACTCGATACTCAGCCGTCAACTGTTCCGGCTTGTACAATGCGTCGGCCAGAGCCGTGACGAAAGCATTCTCAACGTCCTGCTCTGACGCGTTGACTCCACCATCGAACTTCAGAGTCGCAAGGCGGCGATAGAAAATCGTCATGTCCGTTTCGATCTCCTGCATCAGTTCCAGCAGATCGTCGGACAGGGCTTTATCATCAAGCGAAGCGTCGTAAACCAGCCCCAGCTTGGCGGCCAGCATGTTCTGACAGGCTTCGTTGAAATGCGTCGAATACAAATCGATCCCACGTTGCAATGGAACGACCGAATCAAAAATCGGAGCCAGTGCATTGGCAAGCTGAACCAGATTCCACATCGCGATCTGCGGCTGCTGGCTATATCGATAACGGCGTCCGGCGGCATCGGTTGTATTCGGCGTCCAATTCGGATCGTAATCCTCCAGCCAACCATAAGGGCCGTAATCAATCGTCAGGCCGAGAATCGACATGTTGTCCGTATTCATGACTCCATGCACGAATCCGACTCGCATCCAGCCCACGATCATGTCGGCCGTAGTTCGACAGATTTCTGCAAACCACTGCTCGTAAACTTCCGGAGACGGTGGTCCAAGATGAGGGAAGTCGACGTGAATCGTGTGATCGATCAACTTCTGCAGCGTCTCTGTTTCTCTTCGAGCTGCCAGGATTTCAAAGTTTCCAAACCGAGTAAACGACGGGGCCACTCGACAAACAATCGCACCCGGCTCGCGTTGAGGATTCCCGTCATAAAACATGTCGCGGACAACCTGTTCGCCGGTCAGCACGAGGCTCAATGCACGAGTCGTGGGAACTCCCAGATGGAACATCGCCTCACTGCACAGGAATTCACGAACGGATGATCTGAGTACTGCCAAGCCATCGGCGGTTCGCGAGTAAGGAGTCGGGCCGGCCCCTTTCAACTGCAGCATCCAGCGCTGACCCTTGGAGTTCACGACTTCACCCAAATTGGTTGCGCGTCCATCGCCAAGTTGACCGGCCCAGTTGCCAAACTGATGACCGCCGTAGCACATCGCGAAAGGATCCATACCATCCAGTTGCACGTTGCCCGAGAAAACGTCCGCGAATTCCTGTGCGTCGATCGGCTCGGGAGGCAGGTCCAGTAACTCAGCCACTTCGCGTGAGTAGCCAATCAACCGCGGCTGTGCCACCTTCGTCGGGAGGACTCGCGAATAACAAGCACCGCGAACCTGGCGGCGAAAATTCTTTTCTTCTGGATCGCCGGGAAGACAGCCCGTGAATTGGTTATCAAATTGAAGCAGACTAAGCCCTGAGGAAGTCATCAATGTGGCCGACGAATTGGATGTAAGGAAAATCGATTGCAGACGATCCGGGATTTGTACGTCTGTCTGTGTCGCTGGATGATCCCACAAGACAGCTTCACATGCGAGCGCATCAGGTTGGGGTTCCCGCGACCACTGGCCGGGTTATCGATGTTTGAAGCGGAAATGGAATTTAAACAAGAAAGCCCGGCTTCTTTGGAAAGCCGGGCTTCGCTAAAACTTTGTCTCACGCAGCTTACTTGCCGCCGCGATGCTGTCGTTTACGTTCGCTTTCGCTGAGCATCACCTTTCGCAGGCGAATGACCTGCGGAGTGACTTCGACATATTCGTCCCACTCGATGTACTCCAGAGCCAGCTCCAGAGTCAGATCGCGAGGTGGACGCAGCAGCATGGCGTCTTCCGCACCGGCGGAACGAATGTTGGTCAGTTTCTTTTCGCGGATTGGATTGACGACCATGTCGTTGTCACGAACATTTTCGCCGATAATCATTCCGTCATAGACATCTTCGCCCGGACGCACAAACAAGTCTGCTCGTTCCTGCAGCTTCCACAAGGCGTAGGCAATCGCTTTGCCGTTGTCCTGTGAAATCAAGACACCGTTCTGGCGATGAGGAATCTCGCCTTCGATCGGGCGATACTCTTCGAAGCGGTGATGCATAATCGCTTCACCACGAGTTGCGTTCAGCATCTTTGTTCGCATGCCGATCAGGCCGCGAGCAGGAATGCTGAATTCGACGTGAGTCATTCCGGTTGAAGTCGTGTTCATCACTTTGGCCTGGCCTCGGCGACCACCGACCAATTCCATTACAGGACCAAGGTCCGCACTCGGGACATCCACTTCCAGAAGTTCGTAAGGTTCGCACTTCTTGCCGTTGATTTCGCGAACGATCACTTCCGGCTTGCCGACAGACAGTTCATAACCTTCACGACGCATGGTTTCGATCAGTACGGCCAGATGCAGAACACCTCGACCGGAAACCTTGAAGGATTCCTTGTCTTCTGTTTCTTCAACTCGTAAAGCCACATTGGACTGAAGTTCACGGTAGAGTCGGTCACGCAGATTTCGGCTGGTGACGAACTTACCATGCTGACCCACCAGTGGTGAGCTGTTAATCGTAAACTTCATCGACAGAGTAGGCTCGTCGACGGCAATGCGTTCAAGTGCGATCGGGTTCAAAGCGTCGGCGATGGTGTCGCCAATTTCCGGATCCGGCAGACCAGTCACAGCGACAATGTCACCAGCCTGTGCTTCATCAGAATCCGCCCGTCCGAGGTTGTCGAACAATTGGACCTTGTCAACCTTAGCCATGGTCTTTGAGCCGTCTGATCGCATCATAGCGATCTGCTGACCGGACTTGATTCGACCCGCGGCGATTCGCCCGGTCGCAATACGCCCGACATAACGCGACCATTCGAGCGAGGTGACCATCAACTGCAAAGGATCGTCCGGGCGAACAACTGGGCCCGGGATTTTCTCCAGAACCAGGTCCAGAAGCGGACGAACGTCGCCACCCTTGTTTGCGGGGTCATGCGTTGCATAACCTTCACGAGCACTGGTGTAGATGTACGGGAAGTCAAGAGTCTTGTCGTCAGCTCCCAGTTCAACCAGCAGGTCAAACGTTTGGGACAGGACTTCATCCGGACGACAGTCCTGACGGTCAATCTTGTTGATGACAACCATCAAAGATAAACCGCTCTGCAATGCCTTCTGAAGTACGAAGCGAGTTTGCGGGCGAGGCCCTTCGAAGGCATCAACGACCAGCAGGGCTCCGTCAGCCATCTTCAAAACGCGTTCAACTTCGCCGCCGAAGTCTGCGTGTCCCGGAGTATCAATAATGTTGATTCGGACACCATTCCACATCATGGCGATGTTCTTCGCCAGAATCGTAATCCCGCGTTCGCGTTCGAGATCGTTGGAGTCCAGAATACAGGTTCCCATCCGCTGATTCTCGCGGAACATTCCGCTTTGCTTGATCAGGCAGTCCACGAGCGATGTTTTGCCGTGGTCAACGTGGGCGATAATGGCAATGTTGCGAACATCAGTACGGCGCAAAACGCCAGCGCTGTCGACAACTGACGGAAACTCAACAACAGACATGAAACTTACCCTGGGAAAACAACCGTCAGCAGCAGTGGTGACCGCAGAGGGCGTCGAGCATCGACGCCACCAGATTCCGCGAAAAGGACGGTCGAAAAGCGTGGGAATC
>CAMAXD010000414.1 GCA_945861975.1 Candidatus Kuenenia stuttgartensis
CAGCGGCGTTGAAAGATCGAACCCGCGCGGAAAAGTCTCCGATGGGAAGAAGTGCGCCTTTGTACTCAGTATCGTGAACCGTGGCTCTGGTGACTGTCGTGGATCCAGCCTGCACAATCTCCACTTCATAGCGGACCGCATTCTTTTCACGAGTCCACATAAGAGCGCCGCCACTACTGACGGCCGTGGATGAACTGGTGATTTCAGGAGAACTTGTCTCGTTGCCGGTGACCACAAACTCTAATGCCTGTGACCATGTTGTCGGTTGATTGAGGCTTCTTACGCGAACCCGGTACTCGCCTGCCGGCAGATCGTGTTCAAGTACGTTTCCCCTGACTGCTCGCGGAATCGTATCCGAGATCTGTGACCATCCTGTCGCTGACTTCTGATCGATCCATACGTAGTAGTCGTTGATGCCGGGGATCGAAGTCCAGGATAGACTCATCGAACGGTCTGTGACAGGCCGAGTCGTTGTTACGGAAGAGAGTTGTTGTCCGGAGATCGCCAGGATCTCCGGAGCCGGTTGCGAGATGCTGAAGGACATCGAAACCGGTGGTGATACAACATTGACAGCGCTACGTGCCGCGATGAAGACGGAATACGTGCCTGGTGCGAGTGGCTCCGTAACTTGATAAGTTTCGGCCTGACCCACCGGAACGGTTCTGAGTCGACCACGCTCGTTGATCACTGTTTGTGGACCACCAGATACAAGATCGGTGCGGTTGATGACGAGATCAAAACTCACTGCAGGATCTGTGTCCTGAGCCGGATGGACCCATTGAATTGTGATCGGGGTTTGGCTTACGTCTACAGCAGGTAGTCCGGGCGGCATTACAAGTAGCTGACGTGCTTCGAGTACTTCGCCTGGAGTTGCAATCTGGTTGAAGTGGTGCCGTAAGCGGCCTCGCGAGGTTCGTCCAGCCAGCCCGAATTCGAAAAGACTGCGCAGTCGAGCCAAAACAGCTTTGCTTGAGCGTGACACAGCATAAACCTCACTAGTGGACGTTTAGTAAAGCTCATTCCGTTGATCTATACCCATGCCCAAGTCCATGGCAGGGAGCGGGGACGGGTGCTAAGCCTACCCTGTGTGCAGGGCTTGTCAAGCGATTGCATTGGTGTTGGTGATATATCATTTCCACGTGCCAGTCGCTCAGTCGGCCTGGGGTTTACACTCCGTCACAAGCCTATGCGACGTTCCCAGGATACGAATGTGTTCTGACCAGCCCTGTCCCGGACTTCCTTATGTTGGTCTGATTCGCGATCATTGAAGTTAACGGCAGACAAAAAAACGTTGAGCCTGAGGCGCTAGCCGAATCGACAGAATGAATCCGCTGAGCGACTCAGGCTCAGATTAATGAAGGCCGGTTACTTCATTTCTGCCGCTCGCCTTACGGATTGATGACCTTTTATGACAGGACGACAATGCCAACTCTGGTTCCGGATGATGATGGCCTGATTCTTGGTATCGATGGTGGCGGTACCAAGACAGTGGCGCTGCTTGCAAAACGACATACTCCCGATGTCATCCTCGGAGAGGGAATCAGCGGGCCGTCGAATCAACGGGCCGTCGGGCCTCGCATGGCGATGAATCATCTGGATCTGGCGGTGCAGGCTGCTTTTGATGCGGCAGGTCTCGAACGGCAAACGGTTGAAGCCGCCTGTCTGGGGCTCGCCGGAGCCGATCGACAATCAGATCGCAGTGTGGTCGAAGACTGGGCTCAGGGAACTCGACTGGCTTTTCGAGTTCAGGTGGTTAACGACGCCATGCCATTGTTGCAGGTGGGCAATTCTCCAGGCTATGGAATTGCACTGATCGCCGGCACCGGATCTTTGGCCTGGGGCTGTAATGCTCAAAATCAGATCGCGCGCAGCGGAGGCTGGGGCTATCTTTTTGGTGATGAAGGCAGCGCGTATGCTTTGGGGCGATCCATCCTGCAGGCGGTGACCTGGAGCTATGACGGTCGCGGCCCGGACACCTGTCTGCTGAACGAGGTGACTCAGGCCCTGAAGATTGAGTCGGCTGCGGAAATCATCACAGCGGTTTATTCCAACGAGATTCCTCGCGCGGTGATCGCCGGGCTCGCGCCGCTGGTCTTTGATGCGGCCGACCGAATGGACATCGTATCCTGCGATATCCTGAATGGTGCTGCTGTTGAGCTGGCGGCGATGGTTGTCTCGGTGGCTCGAAGACTGAATATAGTGGACGGCGTCGCTCTGTCTCTGACCGGAAGTGTATTGTTGCAGCAGGTGAAGTTTCGCACGATGGTCCTGGATGCCGTTGCTTCTCGAGGCGTCCGTGTTAGTTCTGCAGTGCTGGTGGAAGCCGCAGCGCGAGGAGCGTTGAAGATGGCCAGTGCACTTGCGGTGCGATGAGGTGAGAGCCAAATATTCTCCGCACGGTGTAAATTGAGGCGGGGTGTTTGCGGGATACCGTTTGCGGTCGCTTCAATCGTGGCCACGGACAGAATAAGTCGACCGAACCTGAATCGGCAGTTTCTGCCGCTGTTCGTTGCGACATTGGTCTGTCCGGAATTGGCGAGGATTATCAGAATTCGTCTGTTCCCTGCACCTGGTGGTTGCTGCGGAGTCTTCCCTGTGACCTGCAATGAGCGATGCACCTATGGATTCCACCAAGACCATTGAATGTTCTCGTCTATTGCGATGGAAGTTGAGGCTGCGAAACGCAGCGACCATTTTCCTGGTCTGTACGAGTACATTGTCCGGCTGTGCGTCCACGCCATACTCATATGGCTCAGCTGCTCAGTACCGTTCTTCGCCCGAACTGGCTGCTGGCACCAAAGTGCAAATGGAGCGAGGTCGCCCGCACAAGGCGATCGACACCTTTGGCTGGGTCTGGGGAATACCCTCAAAAATTCTGCTGTGGGATCGTAGGGTCGAGAATCATCGAATTGATGCCCAAACGGAAACGCAGTTGGCGACCTATTTGAGTGAGAATGAACTCTCAACGGTCAAAGTTCGACTCAATCAATACCATCCGCGAGAAGACTGGCATCGATTGGTCGCGAACAAATCTGTCGGAGCAGGCTGGCGATATACGGTGGGTGCGGTTTCCGTCGCCGTCGAAGCGATTTTCCCTGGGCGATTGTTTGGCGGTGACCATTACAACCCCTATACGAACACGATTCATCTCTATTCAAATGCCCCTGCAATTGCTCTGCACGAAGCCGGACATGCGAAAGATTTTGCTCGCCGAAAATGGAAAGGCACTTACGCTGCAGCGAGAATTCTTCCCATCGTTCCCTTAATTCAGGAAGCGATCGCAACGAGTGATACTCTGGGTTATCTGGAAACGACTGACAGTGTGAGTGCTCAACAGGAGGCCTACGACATTCTGTATCCGGCTTACGGGACGTATGTCGGAGCCGAGATAAAAGCCTTGGGGCCATTCGGCGTTGTCTTCGGCGCCATCGGCGGTCACGCAATCGGGCGATGGAAATCCTGGAAACTCGAAGAACAGCGAGAAGAGGAAGAGCGGCGGCAGACTCGACTCCAACAATCGCAGAACTATTCTGTGCCGGGAAGTAAGCAGCGCCTGCGATCAAGTACTCTGAGTGAAACCCCATGATCTGTGGTTAGACAAACGCGTCTGTTCTTCTTCGATGATAAAGAGAACGGTGCGCGACCACGATTCTTCGAGGTGATTCCAATTATCCCGAGTGATGTCAGCCCCGACAGGAGGGGTGTTATCGAACATGATAACGCTCGATCAGGACCATTCCAAAATTCGGACGGCGGCTGACCCTGGTCCCACTTCACTTCCTGAGCGACTCGACTTCCAGATTGTTCCATGAATGCAACAGATGCATTACTCATGAAGGTGGGCCGCAATTCCGGCATCCACTAAAAAATAATCTTCAGGAATTGCACGGTTTGATTTTGCCGAAAGCCGGCAAATTGCTCCGCATGTTCTCCTCGATTGGGACTCCACCTCGGCAGCACCGAGAATCTTTGGGAACGGTCCGCATAGAGATACGTGCAAACAGCAGCGGTCAACCGTGCATAAAGAACAATTCGACGAGCAGCTACTCCTGTCTGCGATACTCGACTGCTTTTGCACATCAATTGCCGATCGCGGCCGACGAATTAGACAAGCACAGTTGTCTGCGAAGGCTGTGATTGAAGCGAACGCGTTGTTCCGAAAATTGTGACTGAGCTACTACATGGGGAAAAACAAAAACCAGTTAAGGCCACCAACCAAAAACAGGTTGTTCGAGAAGATCCACGTTCGGCATTGTGCCTGATGCATCTCAAAATCCTCATCGAGTTTGAATTGCCAGCCGAACTGCCAAGCTCGAAACCCATTCCGTAAGACCGGTCAACCCCCTGATCGATAATCCGTAAAAAGCTAGCAATATCGAAGCCGGTTCAATGAGTCCGCGCACTGCGGAAACCGCTCTCAAACGGAGATTGGGTAGCAAGAAAATTCGCAACGGGCTCATGCCGGAGAATGAACACAGTTTCGAACGCTGCAGGTGATGGCAACGCTACAAGAAACCAACCAGGCAGACCCGAGCGGAGAGTGGTCGGGTGGCGTGGAGAGCATCGAACACCGACAGTTTCGCAACTGAAGGCGCGCAAAAAAAGACGGCTACCGATTGCTCGGTAGCCGTCTTAGTATAAACAGATTGAGTAGTGAGCTGAGTTTTGACGCGAATCGTTTTCAATTGATGATCATAGTTCGTTAGAACTACGATGGATATCCTTAGAAAGGAGGTGATCCAGCCGCAGGTTCCCCTACGGCTACCTTGTTACGACTTAGTCCCAATCACGAAGTTTGCCCTAGGCACCTGCCTCCTTACGGTTAGCACAGCGACTTCAGGCACCCCCCGCTTTCGTGGCTTGACGGGCGGTGTGTACAAGGCTCAGGAACATATTCACCGCAGCATAGCTGATCTGCGATTACTAGCGATTCCAGCTTCATGCAGGCGAGTTGCAGCCTGCAATCCGAACTGAGCGACACTTTTTGAGATTAGCTCCCCCTCGCGGGTTTGCTGCCCTTTGTATGCCGCATTGTATGACGTGTGCAGCCCTGGACATAAAGGCCATGATGACTTGACGTCGTCCCCACCTTCCTCCGGTTTGACACCGGCGGTCTCCTTAGAGTCCCCAACTTAATGCTGGCAACTAAGGACAAGGGTTGCGCTCGTTAAGCGACTTAACGCGACGTCTCACGACACGAGC
>CAMAXD010000415.1 GCA_945861975.1 Candidatus Kuenenia stuttgartensis
ATCTTTTGAGCCCGCGAACCACCAAACTGCTGGTCAGAAATCGACTGACTGAGCATCTCACGCAACTCTTCGTTGGATACGTTTTTCCAGAGCTCATTGAGAGACTGCCGGTTATTCTGCAGCACCTGTGAGTTCGGCTTCGTTTCTGCCGGTTTCATCTTTCGCAGAGCCCCCATCAGCTCCTGCATCTTGTCTGAAATCTTTGATTCTCGTTCTTCGGCTACCTGAACTACGGATTTCAGTTCTTCATCGCGTGTCTTCACGACCTTGCGAATGACTTCGATTTCCTTCTTCTGCTTTTGGACTTTGGTTGCGGCTTCGACTTTCCCGAATGGGTCCAGTGTCGGAATCAACCACACCAGCAAAGCCAGCACGCACAGCACACACGCCTGAATTCCTACAGGACGCTGAACTTTGAAGGGGACGACTTCGGCTGGCACAATTCGAGTTGCCGCGGCGGCAGCTGAGTGTTCAACCAACGGCTGATATTCTCCCGCCGAAGAAGACAGTGTTGCCAGCGTCAGAAACAGATCGTTTGTTCTCGCATGTTGATCGACAGCGCGAGCTGCCGCGGTCTGTTCGACTCGTCGATGAAACAGCCAGGCCGCCAAAGCTGCAATCGCCGGAAATGCCAGCAACCACTCGGGGCGTTGTCGATCGGGAGGAAGCAATCCGGCCAGCCTGACGATCAGGAGAGCCACGCAGGCGACGATGAGACTTCCGAGCGTCCAGCGGTGCAGAGATCGAGCAAAGCTGACCGTTCGAAGACGTGCCTGCACGCGATTCAACAGTGTCAACGCTACAGGTTCAGACGACATCTCAATCTCCAGATTTTTGGACGCCGGACGGTTCAGGCAAACCGGTTCTTGCTGTCGACAGTCTACTTCCAGATCACAAGTCGATCAATCAGATCCGCGGCACGCTGCGATTTGTCTGAGTTTTTCGCCGTAAGACCCATGTTTTTGGCACGCAGCGAAGCCTTCCGCCCGATTGACGGACTCCGCGTGACAAAAAAACGGCTACCGATCAGAATGTGAGGCCAATAGAGGTTTTGAACAGTCGTGATGTTGGACCCCACTTTATATCGTCGGTCAAACATAATCAGCCCCCGCCAGAAATCTCGAACTTTCTCAATCCAATCTTCTGAATAGTCAGGCTTTATTCTCGTGGCAAATCTGGAACCTCTGCTTCGTCTGCATCCGTCCGACAACCTTGCTGTGACTCGCCGTGCCGTAAAGGCCGACGAGATGGTAACTCTGGATGGCCAGTCGATTACGATTGCCGAAGCAATTCCTGCGAATCACAAGGTCGCGATTCAGGAGATCGCCAAAGGCCAGACGATTCGAAAATTTGGCCAGCCGATTGGTTCGGCAGTGACGCCGATCTCTGTGGGGCAATGGATTCATGTCCAGAACGTCAGCATCGAACGTGAGCAGGCCGGCTACGAATTCTGCACTGAGATCGTACCACCTCCGAAACCTGCAGAGCCGCGAACCTTTATGGGCTACCGTCGCAAAGACGGTCGCGTGGGGACCCGGAATTATATCGCCGTGATCAGCACCGTGAATTGTTCGGCGACGACGGCAAGATACGTGGCTCAGGAACTCGCCAAGTCTGACCTGAGCAACTATCCGAACATCGACGGAGTGATACCGATCGTTCACAAGAGCGGCTGTGCGTTCGCCTACAACGGTGAAGATCACCACTTGTTGAACAGAACACTCGCCGGCTTCGCGCGGCATCCGAATATTGCGGCCTGCCTGGTGCTTGGGCTGGGCTGCGAGACGGCTCAGGCTGGACATCTGCAGGAAACTCACGGACTAGTTCAGCTCAGCGGAGCAAAGCGGCGTGAAGCTGATGATTCGTTACCGATGGTGCTCAATATTCAGGAAGTTGGCGGAGTTCGCAAAACGGTTGACCGAGCTGTCAGTGTACTACGCGAACTGCTGGCCAATGCCAACGCAGTGAAGCGCGAACCGATTCCACTTTCGGAGCTGATTCTTGGTCTGCAATGCGGCGGTAGTGACGGTGCCAGCGGCATTACCGCGAATCCAGCGTTAGGAGTGGCAAGTGATCTGCTCGTCGCACATGGTGGGGGGGCTGTTTTGGCGGAGACTCCGGAAGTCTATGGAGCCGAACAGTTGTTGCTGCGTCGGTCCGTGAATCGTCAGGTCGCCGACAAGCTGCTGGAACGAATTCACTGGTGGGAAGAGTACGCTCGCAAGAACAACGCCTCGATCGACAACAACCCGTCCTATGGCAACAAGCAGGGCGGACTGACGACCATCATCGAAAAATCACTCGGAGCTGTGGCCAAGGGCGGCACGGCTCCTTTGCAGGCTGTTTATCAGTTCGCCGAGCCAATTACAGAACGCGGCTTCACGTTCATGGACACGCCGGGTTACGACCCGATCTCTGTGACCGGACTTGTCGCAGGTGGCTGCCAGATAGTGGTCTTCACAACGGGTCGCGGCAGTTGCTTTGGGTGCAAGCCGGCTCCAACGATCAAGGTTGCGACGAACTCCCTGATGTATCACCGCATGCGAGATGACATGGACATCAACGCCGGTTCGATCCTCGAGGGGGCTAGTGTGGAATCGGTGGGAAGAGAAATCTTTGAGAGTATCATTGCCACAGCCAGTGGACAGAAAACGCTCAGTGAACAACAAGGCATCGGTGACGAAGAGTTTTGCCCGTGGATGCCGGGGCCGATTTTCTGAGAATGGTCGCGGGATCTACAGGTTCATCATCGAAACGACCAGTCTGTTGAGAAAATCTTCAGAAATCAGCGACTCTTTGTGCGTCCGACCGCGGTTCAACGTGCAGAGTTACTGATTGTTTCCTGGCAGGCTGGTATGGCCCCCGTTTGAATCTGTTTTGAAACTGCCATTTCGGAGTCAAATGATGTTTTTTCAAGTCAGTACTGCCGGGGTTTTTGCAGTTTTTTTTGCTGCTTTTGCAGCATCGTTCGTTGGTGCTTCTGAACCGAAAGATTCCGCCTCTGTCGCCGCCGCGATTGATCGTAGTCTCTTCGGAGAGTCGGTCGATTCTGCTGCTCCCCTCACCGATGACTCGACGTTTCTCCGTCGAGTCATGTTCGACATTGTCGGACGTCCCGCGACTCCCGGCGAAATCACAGCGTTCGGGCTTAATCCCTCCGAATCACGCCGAACTGAACTGGTTGGCGAACTCCTGAAGTCCTCAGAGTATGGCGAAAACTGGTCGCGTTACTGGCGTGATGCCATCTTCCGCCGCGCGACGAATATGCGAGCCGGGATCGTGCGGCCGGCGTTTGGCGACTGGATGACCAGCCAATTGAATGAAGGCCAGGGCTGGGATGAAATTACCACGTCGCTGCTGACAGCCAGTGGCCCCGTCAACAACAACGGCGCGACGGCATTGATCTTTGCTCATGAAGGTGTCGCGGAAGAAGTGGCCGCTGAGGCTTCACGTTTGTTTCTGGGTGTGCAGATTCAGTGCGCGAATTGCCACGATCATCCCTGGGATAGTTGGAAACGCAATCAGTTTCACGAATTCACCGCGTTCTTTCCTCGCGTCAGCGTCCAGCGTGAGCGAGGTTCCGACAACATGTTCGACTATGAGATCACTTCGGTGAACGCCAGCCGCAATCGCAATCCGGCAGCGTCACAGTTCCTGCTGACGCGTGCTGATCGCAACGGCGATAAAATTATCTCAGAGCAGGAATCAAAAAATACTCCGCTGGCTCGCCTCTTCAATGGTCAGGCAAAAGGATTCGTCGACAAAAACGCAGATGGCAAGCTTTCTATCGAAGAAATCATGACGGCTGAGCCTCCTGAACGACCGGGTCAGGGGTCCATCGAACACTTTATGCCTGACCTGGCCGATCCGGGTTCTGAAGGCACAAGGATCGATCCGGGGTTCTTCCTGACGACGAAAGATATTGCTTCCGGACTTTCCGATGCTGATCGTCGCGAACTTGTTTCGGAGATGATCACCAGCAAAGACAATCCCTGGTTTGCTCGTGCGATTATCAATCGCATTTGGTTCGAAATGACGGCGACGGCGTTCTATCTGCCGATCGATGATATTGGCCCGGATCGTGAATGTATCAACGAGGAAACTCTGAAGCTGTTGAGCGATGCGTTTGTTGCCAACAACTACGATCTGAAATGGCTGATCCGCGCGATCGCGGCGACTCGCATGTATCAACGAGCCCCCAATAACACCGCCGAGGGATTCGCGAGGTGCGAACCCATTCGCCTGCGTTCTGATCAGATCTATGCTTCGCTGTGTCAGACGCTGGGAGTGACCTCATTGCCTTTGCGGCCCTCAGAAGGACGGCGATCGCCTTACGAGATGCAGAGAATGGATGCGGGGCGTGAAGAGTTCTCAAGGATTTTCGGCTTCGATCCTTCGACTCCGCGGGATGAGTTGACCGGATCAATTCCGGAAGCCTTATTCATGATGAATTCGACGCTGCTCACGCGAGTTATCGCGACCCCGGACAATTCAAACGTGATCACGCGAATCTCCACCAATGTTCTGGCAGAGGAAGATATTGTCAGCGAACTGTATCTTTCTTCACTCGGGCGGGAGCCGACGGACGGAGAGTTGAAAATCGCGATGGAGCATCTGAAAACAAGCGGCAGCCTGCGAGAGGGCCTCGAAGACTTACTGTGGGCTCTCTTGAATTCGCCTGAGTTTTTTACGCGTCGCTAACCCTCATAAAATTATTTCAAAATTCTGCGACACTCTTCGGCATTCATGGTGTTCAGCAGCCAACTTGTCTTTGCGCACGATCTGCAAGCCCGCTCAGGGCTGCAGTGCTCAGGGTGCGAATGGGAAGGGGCTGAACGAACCCAAGCTGCCGTGTTTGCAGGCTTCGGTGGCAAAGGTCGTTCAGTCCCGTCCCTTTCGCACCCTTTTTTCGTTAAACAGAATGCGTTGACTGAGGCTTGAAGGTGTGTTTCCGACATCAACACCCTCATCCCTGACCTCTCGATTTGATTTTGCATAAACCAACATTGAAACGCAAACGAACTTTTTTTGGTGAGACAAGTTATGAACGCGTTCCCTGTCGATTCGATTGTGTCTGTCGGTGGTCGGTTCCTTCGCCGCAGGTTCCTCCAGACAGCCTCGGCTGCTACGGCGATGACAGGAGCATTTGGTCTGCGGAACTTGATGGCGG
>CAMAXD010000416.1 GCA_945861975.1 Candidatus Kuenenia stuttgartensis
TATGAAGAACAGTCTGGGAATTCGTGTTTTCTTGACGGTGGCCACACTCGTGCTGGTCACTGCACCGGGAATGGCTGGTGATCTGTTCCATGGACGTCGAGCAGCCTGTGATTGCAATGGCTCATCGAATCGGGTTGCATACAACGCTCACGTTCTTGCCTATGCACAACCAGTGAGCGTTGCTCCAGCCATTGAAAACGCTTGCGCTTGTACTTCAGCCGCGACGAGTTGCTGCGGTGTTGGTGGTGGAATGATGCAACTGGGCAGTTTTTACGGGGCTGGCAGCATATACGGTTCAGGCTATGCTTACTCCGGTAGTCCGACCGTTGGAAGTTTTCTGAGTGGATATGAAGGACTGCCCAATATGGATGGCGGTGGCGTTCATCATCGATATCCTTATCATAGCTACCGACGCCCATGGGCGCACCCGGGCACTCCCTCAACAAACGTTACCATTGTATGGTGAGTCAAACCAGGGGGGCCGGAACAAGTTTCATAATTCTACCGTTTGCGGATTTTTGAAATCAGAGGTCGGTTCTTTTTAAACTTCAAAGCCAGTCCTGCACAGAATGGCCGGTCGATGAAATGACCGATGGTCGATTTATGCAGAACCGGCTTTTTTTTCTCGAGACGTGGCTTCGGAAGCACGAAGCCTGTTGGCCGACATTCACAAAACCGTGCAAAATTTGAAGTGTCAACAAAAAGACTTGGTTCTTTCGGTCTGGTCCAACATCTCCGAGTTTTGATGAGGCAACACCCTTATCTGCACCGGCTGGGCCATGTTTATCGGGAAGCCTCGGATTATTTTACGCAACCGGCTGAACCGTACCGCTGTTGTATAGACCTCACAATACGTTCGTCCCGGCCTTCACCGAGCGTTTGGCTAATGTCGATACCAAAGCTGAATTCTGCACTTTGCCCGTTCAGTGAATGAGGCACCTTTCGCCGATTGCCGCATGGATCTGTGGCACCTGTGTACAGGACAAACAAGTGACGGAACGCGAGCGTCCAGGAACGGTCATTCGCGGAGTTGCGACACGGAAGGAGCACTTCGAATGTCAGCTGATTTTGCAGGTCTGGGTCTTCCACTGAAGAAACGGTGCGAATACCTTCGAATCAGACCATTGCGTCAAGTGCTTGCTGGAGTGGTGAGCAGTGTCTGTCTGTTTGGAGGTACGCTTCGAGCTCAGCAGAGTGACGGTTTTCAGGCAGCACCTCAGCAGGTCATTCAGCCAGAACAAATGCAAACGCTTCGGCTCGAAGACTCCTCTGTCTCCGGGCGCGTAGACGCCAAGCTGAGCCCAAACGTCGACAAACTGCTCAAGCCCCAGTATCAGCTTGATATTGAACGCAGGCATAGTCAGTTGGTGATCACAAACAAACGTGTGCGTCGAATTGCGGTCACGGATTCCACGGTGGCCAACTACGTTCAGTACTCTGAAAAAGAGATCAGTGTTGTTGGTCTGGAGCTGGGTAAGACGGACCTGACACTGTGGTTTGAGGACGAGACCGCTCCTTCAATTTATGAAGTCTCAGTCGTACGGGACGCAAGTCTTGAAGAGCAGAGAACCATCGACTTTGGCAAGCTGGAGCGTCGCCTACGGCAGTTGTTTCCGAATTCTACGGTGGCCTTGATTCCGGTTGGTGCTCAGGTGCTGGTTCGAGGTCAGGCCTACGATGGAGAAGAAGCGCAGAATATTCTCCAGATTGTTCGAGCTGAAGTAATGCGGTCACTGGGACGGTTTAACGATCTGGACAACGGAGCTGGTCTGAATGTGCTTGCCGCATCCGGAGGCAATAACGGGAACAATGGCGGGGGAAACAACGGCGTCAATAATGGTTTCAGAGACATTGTTATCAACGAACTCTCAATTCCCGGTGAGTTCAATGTGAAGATGCGCGTCATGGTCGCCGAGCTCAATCGTTCAGAAATGCGGAATGCTGGTTTCGACTGGCGAGTGATCTTCGGTGACGGGCGCCATGCCGTTGGATCTTCTATGGGAGGTGCAACTGGCACAACATTGAGCGGCATCTTCGAGAACAGCGAGATTCAGGTTCTGATTCGCTGGTTACAATCGAATGGCACGATCAAGCTGCTAGCAGAGCCCCAGATCGTCTGCATCAGTGGCACTGGCGCCAGTATTTTGGCTGGTGGTGAGTTTGCCGTTCCAACAATTATTGGTCTCGGTGGTGGTCAGGCCACCTCATTCCGCGGTTTTGGCACGAGCCTCGTCGTAACACCGACCGTGATGGATCGCGATCTGATCCGATTGCAGGTTGTTCCGGAGTTCAGTGAACTGAACGCAGCGAACTCAGTGAACGGCATCCCCGGGGTCAACGTTAAACGCGTACAGACGACTGTGGAACTTCGTGAAGGCCAAACGTTCGCCATTGGTGGTCTGATTTCACGGCAGACAATCGGGCAGACAAGTCGAGTACCGCTGTTCGGAGACATTCCATATATTGGCCCTCGAGTTTTCCAGTCGAAGAATGCCTCCGAATTGGAGACCGAACTTTTGGTTTTGGTCTCTCCTGAGATCGTGCGACCAATGGAGCCGGATGAAGTCCCGCCTGTTCCTGGCCACAATGCGACTCACCCAAGTGATGCTGAGTTCTGGCATCGTGGTCAGACAGAAGGTACGCCGGACAATCAGGTGTACCAGACCTCGCCATATGGCAGCGGATCAATGCACGGAGTGCCTCAGGGCTACAGTCTCTATAATCCTGCGGTTAATCACGGTGGCTATGCACCCGGACCGGGTCTTGGCGTCGGAGCCGCGATGTCTGGACAGGGTTACATGTCCGGACCTCAGGAAATCGTTGAAGGGCTGCAACCGCAGCCTGAGTATGCAATGCCACAGGGTGGAGCTTACCAGACGGCTCCGATGCAGAGCTATCCGCAGATGCAACCGATGGGGGCGCCACCATCTCAGTACATACCTCAACAGGGACCTTCAACTCCACTGCCTCCAGCTCCACCTCAGGCATTTCCTTCTCAGGGAAATTCAGGCCGGATTAAGCCATCCATGCTAACTAAAATGAAATCCGTGTTCCGTAAGAATGGTCCGCCACAAAACAATGCTGTGAAACCTGCCGGGTGGAGCAGACCTGTGCAAAGATAGGATCAGGGATTCAGCATTTTTTTGACCAGCATATGGAACTGGGAACTTCTTCTCGATCTCAGATTCTACCCGTGCCTCGTTACTAATACCGTTCCTCACGATGTGCAGACAGGAAGAGCATTGACATGAATCTGACACATACTCTTCGGGCGAGATTCGCCGCAGCAGCATTAACGAGTCTGATGGCCTCGGGTTGCTGCTCTACAAATGACTGCTGCACAACCTCGGAATGTAACAACTGCTCTGACCAGTGCGGTTCATCATGTGACAACTCCGGCTGTTCGGGCAGTTGGTGCTCGAAATGCTTTCCGTGTTGTGGAAAGAGCTACCCTCGGGGACGATATGCGATTCCCGACGTCATTCCGCTGGGGGCGGTGAACAGGGCTCATTGGCATATGATGGAGACCAACGGAGAAGCTGCCGATTTCGTGATCTACCGAAACGAATTCGTAGATAATTCGTCTGAGCTGACGCCCTACGGGCGTGATCACATCATGGAGATCGCTGCGAGGATGCCATCTGCTCCGTTTCCCGTTCTGGTGCAGAGAAGCCTGAACAATGCCGACCCTGAACTTGACCATATTCGACGAGATATTGTGGTGCGAGTGTTGACAGATCTGGGCAATCAGGATGCTGACCAGCGTACTGTGGTGTCGCAGCCTTACAGTAACGGCATCAACTCGATGGAGGGTGAGCAGGACTACGGTCAATTCCGACAGATTCGCGGCCGAAATAACCTTGGCGGGGGTGGTGGCGGGGGTGGCTGATCTTGATGGCCTGAGTCAAACTCCGGAATCAGAGAAGCATGTATGAGGGACAATAGTCTGAAGAGGCTGCTGTCCTTTTTTCGTTGCAGTCTCCATCTCTATCAGATGTCGTACTATTTGACGTAAGTTCATAATATGCAGAGTGTTAAGTGATTGACCAGGGTTCATCTCGACAGAAACGCCCGCATTCCGCTACAAACCCAAGTTCCTCTCATTCTTGCTCAATATTTTCGCCCCTCTCTCCGCATGTTTCTTGCTGACATTGTCCGCGAAATCTGCAATCCTCCTTTCTCACCGTGTATTCGCATGGAGACCTGACCATGTCAGGATATCGCTGGTCGTCGTTGCTGCCATTTTCACTAATCGTTCTGCTTACCGGTTGTCAGTCCAGTGAGTCCAGCCGTTTTGCGTGGAATCCATTTCAGAAATCAGCAGAGAAGGCGTCTGCAGAGAAAAGCGGTTCGGCCCAGGAGTTGCCGACATTTGCAAGTCGGAAATCAGAGTCTCAGGAAGAGTCTGTGAGGCAGGCTCCCATGGCCGAGGAGCAGGTCGACCGCTTGCTTGCAGATGGTCAATTGGCATTGCAGGAAGAGCGATTTGAGGAAGCATGTATCGCGTACAATGAAGTTCTCAGTTCGTCTCCTGATAATGCCACTGCTCATCATGGATTGGCGATGGCAGCCGATCTTTCTGAACAGTGGGCCGATGCAGAATATCATTACCGTCAGGCGCTCAGGATTCGACCACGGGATGCGAATCTGCTTTGTGATATTGGATACTCATATCTGTTGCAGAATCGTTATGCAGAAGCAGCTCGTTATCTGAATCATGCGATCGAGGTCAATCCGCAGCATGAGAGTGCTCAGATGAATCTGGCATTGTTGGATTTACGACAGGGAAATCGTCAGGCTGCTGAGAGTCGCGTGATTTCAAAGTTCGGTTCCGGCGCGCAGGCTAAGCAGATTATGGCCCAACTTGAAGGCCAGACGACGGCCGTGACAGCAGCGTTCAAGACGGATGCTGCAACATCCATCCCATCCACCGCCACGTTCGAGCAAGTGCAGGAGCTTGCTCGGCAAGAGCGGTTAGAAGCAGAACGCCGCAGAGCCGGTCAGGGGATGCATCAGGAGCCTGCCAGTCAGCCCGCAGGTCAAATGCAGCAACAGCCGATGATGCCGCAGGTTCAGCACCAGCCAATGACAGGGTCCGATCTTCAGGTCGTCTCAAACCGCAATGGCTTGCCCAACGGATCCGCTTACGATGCCAATACGGGG
>CAMAXD010000417.1 GCA_945861975.1 Candidatus Kuenenia stuttgartensis
GATAATCTTGGTTTTGGAACGCAGTACCTGAGTAGGCTTTGTTCCGTCCAGCCAGATGTATTCTAATTTTGACTTCGCCATTCTCTGCTTACTCCTCCCGGAAAAACCTGTGACGTTACGGCTCTCTTAAATCGGCGGTCACTGCGGACAGAACAACAGCGTTCTGCTTCCTCCGACAACCGCGCACTACTCTTGCTTCCCGTAACTGAAGCGACCTCCTGGTCAGGACCTCCGGGCGGTGCCTTACGCCGACACCAAAAACGTTCTCGCCCGTTCTGAATGACTGCAACCAGACGTTCCCCTCGGATCGCCCGACTGCAGTGATTCCCAGCAACCGTGCCAATTATTTGAGCAGCACTCCCGCAATTATCGTGGTTAACTGCGGGTTTCAATATTTTTAGCATCCGCTATGCCAATTGCACGCTGAGTGGCGGCCTGTTCCGAACAAAGATCGAATCTGCTGGACTCCATCGACACTGAACCGCTGAATAGCTTGGAATCCTGATCAAATTCGCAGCAGGAGGAATTTTTAGGAATTCGGAAGTCCACCGCCGCACTGTCGAGAATGCGCCGTCGCATGTTGGCCGCGTATTGTGCGATCTCAGTTAATGGCGAGCCGCAGGCGGGGGCGAAATCGTCGCGACTCCTGCGGCTTGTGCCGTTAAACGATTAAATCCACTGACTGCGAGCGGAGCGAGTTCCAGCATTTCCGCGAGCACCAAATTCTTCAGTGCGCACTCTTTTACTGTGCACTCTTCAGGTCTGGCCGCAGCTTTTGAGCATCGCGGAGATAGACATGCTCAATTTCCTTCGGAGTTCTCTCGGAGTTGATATGCAGGAGCACTCGAATACAGTGTGGCATTGAGCCCGGAACGGGAATTTCCTGAGCACATAAGAGCGGAACCTGACTCATCCCCATCGCCCGCGCGGCTTCCGCGGGGAAGGCGGAGCAGAGGTCCTGAGTCGTCGTGAATACTGCTGAGATCACTTCATCAAAGTCCGTGATCTGATTGCGGCGAAGCAGTTCTTCCATCAATTCCCGTGCCGCCGCACGAATCAAGGCCGGATCGTCAGACTCAACAGTGGTTGCCCCACGTACGCCACGAACCGCCATGAACCGATGCTCCGGGATGATAACGCGAAAAACTTAGGATGATGGGGAGCCTGAATTCCCCGAGCATAGCAATCTCTGACTTCGTCATGCAGGCAGCCGGATTCTGATGAATTGCTCAGAAGCCGCAAGTTCGACAAGCAAAAAGCCCCTGAAATCCCTGAGTTCCGGACACCCGGCGAGCGGTTGGGTGCCAGCCCTCCGTATCGTCTCTGCTCCGTGTCGTCTGGCACCGGCAGCACAATACCGTTCCGCTTCACGCCGCCATGGCCGTCGACCCGTCATGGTAGCACGCACACGCCGTGTGCCGTCCGCCCTTTCGTTCGATATTGAAGGCTACGGCTCATAAGGTTAAGGCATTTGGGAAATGCCTGCTGCTTTTCAGAGCGAGTGTCATGGCGGAATCTGTCACGGCTTTCGGCTCGCGGCGTTTCTGAATCACACGCCGAAACACGGGGCTTGTTCCCGTGGAGCTCTCCACGGAGGGCTCATGCAATGTCGCTCGCCGTGAGGACGTTTTGCTCTCAAGTTTGCGGGGTTTTATTGTGGCCGAGGAACGAACTTGCAGTTTATAGGTGCCATTGCTACCGTGCCGCCTCGTCTGTCGGCCGAATCGGTCTCCGGTTGCGGTGCGCGCTGCGAGCGGTCAATTCTGGCCGTGAATTTTGGGGGCTCTGTAGCGAGAATGTCTCGGGCAGATTTCGCCTCGTCGAATTGGTGACTCGGTGCTGAAAGGTTTCAGCGATCGGCGTCGCCTGATTCGCCTTTCAACGTCGGCTGTGACGGGTCTCAGCCTATCTAAATTCTTGAGGTTCAATTCGATGGCAAAAGTAAAGTACGTTTACACTTGGGGTGATGGCAAGGCGGATGGCGACGGCTCAATGAAAGCGTTGCTCGGCGGCAAGGGCGCGAATCTCGCGGAAATGACCCGGATCAACCTCCCAGTGCCTCCCGGATTCACAATCACGACGGAAGTCTGCACCTACTTCTATGCGAACAAGAAGTCCTACCCGAAGGAACTTCAGAGCCAGATGGAAGCTGGCGTCAAGAACATGGAAAAGATCATGGGTTGCAAGTTCGGCGATGCGAAAGGCATGCCGCTGCTTGTCGCCGTTCGTTCCGGTGCCCGCGACTCCATGCCGGGCATGATGGATACCATTCTGAACCTCGGTCTGAATGACGACACCGTTCTTTCCCTTGCTGCTTCAACCAAGAACGAGCGATTCGCGTGGGACTGCTACCGCCGCTTTATCCAGATGTACGGCGACGTCGTTCTGGGTGTGCAGAAGCGCGAAGGCGAAGATCATGAGCCCTTTGAAGTCATGATCGAAGAGTTCAAGCACAAGAAGTACCACAAGGACATTGTCGACAGCGATCTCACCGCCGACGACCAGAAGGAGTTGGTGAAGCGATTCAAGGCACTCGTTAAAGAGCGCACCGGCAAAGTGTTCCCGAATGATCCCTGGGATCAGCTTCGCGGAGCGGCCGGAGCGGTATTCGGTTCATGGATGAATGACCGAGCGATTGTTTATCGCCGCAAGTACAACATCCCGGCCGAGTGGGGTACCGCCGTTAACGTACAGGCGATGGTTTACGGCAACACTGGCGACGATTCCGGTTCCGGCGTAGCGTTCACACGTAACCCGGCAAATGGTGCGAATGAGTTCTACGGTGAGTTCCTGATCAACGCGCAGGGCGAAGACGTCGTCGCCGGTGTGCGAACGCCTGAGCCAGTCGCCAAGCTGCAACAGGCCATGCCAAAAGCATTTGCTGAACTGATGAAAGTCCGCGCGACACTGGAGAAGCACTTTAAGGACGTGCAGGACGTCGAGTTCACAATTCAGCAGGGCAAGCTGTTCATGTTGCAGACTCGTAACGGCAAACGTACTGCCGCTGCGGCTCTGAAGTTCAGCATGGACATGGTCAAAGAAAAGCTCATCGACTGGGAAACCGCGATCATGCGTAACCCGGCTGACCAGCTTGAGCAGCTTCTTGCTCCGGACTTCGACCTCGCGGAAATCAAGAAGGCTAAGATTCTTGCCACCGGTCTGCCGGCTGGTCCAGGTGCTGCGTCTGGCGTGATCTACCTGAACGCCGACCGTGCAGCAGCAGCAGCCGAGAAGGGCGAAAGCGTTCTGCTTGTCCGCAACGAAACTTCACCGGAAGACCTCCGTGGGATGATCGCTGCTGTTGGTATTTTGACAGCCAAGGGCGGTGTGTCTTCACACGCTGCTTTGGTCGCTCGTCAGATGGGCAAAGTCTGTATCTGCGGCGCCAGCGCTGTCGAGATCGACTACAACAAGAAGACTGTCAAGATTGCTGGCCAGACCTTCAAAGAAGGCGTGGACCATCTCAGCATCGACGGTACTGCCGGCACGATCTACGGTGGTAAGGTTAAGACGGGTCCATCCAGCATCGTCATGGGTTTGCTCTTTGGCGACAAGGCTGCAGCCAAGACGGAAAAGTTCCTGGCCTTCAAGCAACTGATGGAGTGGTGCTCCAAGGTCACGCGTATGGCTGTTCGCGCTAATGCGGACAATCCGGAGCAGACCGAACAGGCTATCGCGTTCGGCGCTCAGGGTATTGGTCTGACTCGTACCGAGCACATGTTCTTTGAAGGCGATCGCATCGATGCCGTTCGAGAAATGATTCTCGCCGACAACCTGCAAGACCGAAAGAAGGCTCTTGCGAAGCTTCTGCCATATCAGCGAGAAGACTTCACAGGTATCTTCAAGGCTCTGAAGGGTCTGCCTGCGACCATTCGTCTGTTGGATCCGCCGCTGCATGAATTCGTTCCTCACGACGACAAGGCTCAGGCCGACCTAGCCAGGAAGATGGGTGTGAAGCCGGACAAGGTAAAGGCTCGCGTTGCTCAACTGCACGAGTTCAACCCGATGCTCGGTCACCGCGGTTGCCGTCTCGGTATTGCCTATCCGGAAATCACGGAAATGCAGGCCCGAGCCATCTTCGAAGCCGCCGCTGATGTGGCCAAGAAGAAGATCAAGGTGAACCCTGAAGTCATGGTTCCCCTGGTTGGCTTCAAGAAGGAACTTGACCTGCAGGTTGAGATCATCCATCGCGTAGCGAAGGAAGTGATGTCCGAAAAGAAGATCACGTTCGACTACATGGTCGGCACGATGATCGAAGTCCCACGTGGCGCGCTGACGGCTGACGAAATCGCAAACACTGCGGAGTTCTTCAGCTTCGGCACGAACGACCTCACCCAGACGGCTCTCGGCATCAGCCGCGACGACATGGGCAACTTCTTGCTGCCGTACACCGAGAACGAGATCTTCAAGAAGAACCCGTTCGCGACTCTGGATCAGGTCGGCGTTGGCCAACTGATGCAGATGGCTGTCGAGAAGGGCCGCAAGACACGTCCGGACATTAAGCTCGGCATCTGCGGTGAGCACGGTGGCGATCCGGAGAGCGTGAAGTTCTGCCACAAGATCGGCCTGAACTACGTTAGCTGCAGCCCTTACCGCGTTCCTGTTGCTCGTCTCGCCGCTGCTCAGGCAGCACTTGAAAGCAAGGCGGCTGAGTCAGTCAAGGGAAAGAAGTAGTTTTCAATCGCAGGGTGGACATTCCTGTCCGTCCTCAGTCGACTGAATCAGAAGCCCGGCATCGCAAGGTGCCGGGCTTTTTTGTTGAGTGCGATTTTCCACAGATGCACGCAGATCAACACAGATAAACGCCAGGAAGCAGCAGCAGCAACTATGTCGGGAATGCAATCTCTGTCGCATCCGTCGACCATTCAATAAGATTGATCCTGGCGTTGAATGACTGTCATGCGGCGACTCCATCCGTGTTCATCTGCGTTTATCAGTGGACCAATCGCGTTACTGCGACATTCTCCATGACAGAATCCGACATAAGCCAATCCATGGAAAAAGTGATTGGCTGTGCGTTCTTGTCTTTTTGTTGAGTGCGATTTTCCACAGATGCACGCAGATCAACACAGATAAGCGTCAGGAAGCGCCAGCAACTGCGTCACGAATGCAATCTCTGT
>CAMAXD010000418.1 GCA_945861975.1 Candidatus Kuenenia stuttgartensis
TGTTGCTGAAGGCCAGGCCCAGACATTTCCAACAGGCATGCTTCCATGTCCGGTTGCATGCTTTCCGCTATGCGATTCGACCGTGACTTCGGCATTGATCAGATACGACGAACTAACGATCCGGCCACCGAACTTCAGCGGAGCACGGACTTGAACCGGCTCAAATGACACACTGACTTCCTTGACCTGCACGTCAGTGGCTTTCCCCTGACCCATTTCCGAGTGTCCTCTGCTAAATGATGGTTATGAATTCTCCAGACCTGCGGAAGTATTACCGGAGAAAACCGTTCTGAGAAGCATCCGACGGGTTTCCTTGCCCATGCCGCGACAAACCAGCCCAAAGTACTTCGGGGGAATGACGCGATGATAAAGATCCAGGAATGGACCGCCAAGGCCTGTCCGCACGACGGACAACCATAAAGAACGCGTGGAAAGATGAGCATCCGGTGCAGAGTTCAAACTCGAAAACCGGATTGCCGACCCCCGAATAACCCGGAAAACAGCCCCACAACGAATCGTGAAACAGCTGTCTTCTCGGGACTTTTCGGAAGAAGTCCTTTTCCAAACGATCTTCCCGCGGCTGATGCTCGCTTCGCACCCGAAATCAACAATCAACCCGGAGGCTCCTCTGACTTGCCAACCTGTAGAAAACTGGCAGCGAACCCCAGATGCACCTGACGCCCGGCATTTTACTCTGGATTCAGATTTACCCTCGAGACAGCAAAGCAACAACTGCATAGAACTATATCACTGTTTCTCATGACCCCGAGCAGGGTTCTTCCATGTCCAGATATCGTCCTCTCGCAGTCGCAGATAGCTGTTGTATCGAGATTCTGAAATCAACAACTGTGCAACAGCTTCTTTCACTCCACAGCCATCTTCGTGGGTGTGAGTACAGTCCTGATAACGACAATAAGAAATAAACGGACGGAACTCGACATAGTAGCCGTCCACTTCTTCGATGGAGATATCCCACAACTCAAACTGCCGAATGCCGGGCGTATCACAGACCCAGCCTCCGAAGGTCAACGGCACCAGCCTGGCACGGCGAGTTGTATGAGTTCCCTTGCGAGTCCAGTCGCTGACATCAGCCGTGCGAAGTCCCAGCTCGTTATCGACACAGTTCAACAGAGACGACTTGCCAACTCCGCTTTGTCCACTGACGGCCGTCTGACGATTGGCCAGTAATCCTCGCAACTGATCAATTCCTCGACCATCTCGAGTGCACGTCAAGACGACCGTATACCCCGCGCGACCATAAGCGCGAAGGTGGACAAGCAGTGATCGTGGATCCACGAGGTCGATCTTATTGATGCAAATAATTGGCTGAATTCCTCGTCGCTCCGCACTGACCAGATAGCGGTCTATCAACTGCGGCTTAAAGTCCGGATCTGCTGCGGTCCCGACAATCAACACCTGATCAATATTGGCCACCAGAATATGCTCGCGCCTCTGACTACCGCGGGACAAAATTCCGCGTCTCGGCTCAACTCGTTCAATGACGGCCTGACTGACATCGCCTTCCTGACGAAACAAAACTCGATCGCCAGTGACGACGACATTGCGGGAATCACGAGCCAGCGAACGCAGGATGCCGCGAATAGAACAGGCGTACTCTTTGCCATCAGCATCGTCCAGCACCATCACGTGCAGCCCAATGAAACTGGAGACACGGCCGCTGCGGCAACCGGTTTCATCGACAACTCGCAACAACTGATCCCCGTGCGACTGGATTCCAACCAGTGTTCGACGACGCGAAAGGTCACCGCGAGCAGTCACTCGTTCACCGCGTGAGACGTCTTCCACAGTTTCGTCGCTGCTCTGCAGATCCTGAGTCAGGTTCTGCTGCCGCGTACGTGTCTGCTTGTTCCGCCGGATGTCGACACGATGCTTTTTCCCTTCCTGCGGTCGATGATGTTTACGTCCCTTGTCAGCCATTCACTCGCCCTGTTCCAGACATATTCAACCCTGATTCAACCCTGAACCAATTTTGTCCCACCCGTTTCCCAGCCATTCTTTCAAAGGCTGTAGACGACCCGCCTAGTATCGCAGATCAACCTGGAATCCGGAATCCGCTTCAACTGCGGACACATCACCGGACTACGCAGACCAGAAGAAATGCGGCGACTGGGCAGAATCACTTGAGTCATCAATGCGAATGGCCTTACACTGGCGGCACGAATGGAGTTGGCCAACCTGTCCTCTGTCAGGTTCGAACCCCAAAAAATGTGCCAATTCTCGGTCATCAGGAGAACAGCAATGAGATTTCGATCCAAAGGAAAACCGCGAGGGCAAATTTTAGTTCGAGAGCAACGCCGTATCACTCTGATGATTGTGGGCGTGGGCTTGCTGGTCATGATCCTGATCATGTCGGGGAAATCGGCTTGGTTCACCCAGTTGTTTTCAGATCCGGCATCAGCACAGAAAAAAACGCAGCCTGTTTCTACAGCCTTAATGGGAAACACGGAATTGCGACCTGATGAAGTCGAGTTCGTGCCGACCGAATCACCTGCGGCAGCGAATGACTACGCTTCCATGATCGATCGGGCCGGCGCTGCTCAAATGGAAGCGACTCTTCCCGAGCACACGAATGGCGCTAATAACGTTCCGTACAATCTGACACGAACAATTCGCGACGACGTTCTTGGAGTACTTTCAACAGAGAGCACTGCGTGGTTTGGAACGCTGCGAATGGCTCAGAAAATCACCAGCGAACAGCGATCCCGCATTCCGGAGGGACAGTTTGCACTCTTCATGGATGCTCCACAGTCCTGCCGCGGCAAGGCGTTCACGATTAAGGGCCGACTGCGTCGCCTTGTAAAAGCTCCTCTGCCCAAAAGCGCGGAGACCTACGGAGTGCGTGCTGCGTACGATGCATGGATCTCAACTCGTGATTCCGGGAATCAACTTCTGCATGTGGTGGCTCTGAGCGCCGATTCTGGTCTGCCTCTCCGCGAGGAACTCGGTTCCAATGGCCCCGATGTTGAGTTAGCGGGATACTTTTTCAAGCGTGAAGGCTATGCGGCCAAAGGTGTCGATGGACAAGGCGACCTTGCACTGGCACCTTTGATTCTGGCGGGACGGTTACGTTATCTGCCGCCACACAGCCTTGTCACTCGAGCAGACGAAATGAATCCGTGGCTGATGTGGGTGGGAATTGTGATGAGCATTGGAGTCCTGCTGCTGATCTGGCAATTCCAGATGTCCGACAATGTCTTCCGGGGCACCAGAACTCATCAATTGACTTCACCGCCAGTGCGTCCATCATTTGATGGCGTTGAGTCTGTTACGATCGAGCAAGTGCTGAAAGATATGCAGGAACATGCTCAACAGACATCTCCTGAGACCAGCCTGATCTCAAGATGAACGAGTGATCGGCCCGCATGGCGGCGGAAAAGAATCGTAAAGAGACCCCCAATGACAGAATGCGGGAACTTATTGACCTCGACTCCGATAACGATGAGGTGTGGGTATCAATCGGGCTCTAAAAACCCGATTACGATGGCTTGCCCGGCGAAACTCAATGTGTTTTTGGAGGTCCTCGGAAAACGCCCCGATGGCTATCATGAACTCGAAACAGTGATGCTAAGAACTCAGTTCTCTGATCAACTGACAGCTCGGCCAACACTTTCCCCGGAGTTGACTCTCCGCTTCAGCGATGCAACTGCTGCAGAAAACCGAAACGGTGTACCGCTCGACGAAAGCAATCTGATCCTCAAAGCCGCCGCTGCAGTAAGAGAAAAATTGGGAACGCGATATGGTGCCGTGTTCATTCTTCACAAACGGATTCCTCCCGAATCCGGATTGGCTGGTGGTTCCAGTAATGCAGCCGCGGCACTCTTGCTTTGCCGCCAGATCTGGCAGCCATCACCCGGGACGCTGTTACTCTCGGATGCTGACCTCCATGGAATTGCAGCCTATCTCGGAAGCGATATCAATTTTCTGCTGAGTGGCGTGCCAGCAGCAATCTGCCGTGGCCGTGGAGAATTGATTGAGCCTTTCCTGCTCGCTCGAAAGCTCTTCTTTGTTGCGGTCCGACCAAAGTCCGGTAACAGCACGGCCGCCGTGTTTCGGGCCACCGTCTTGCCGGATCAATGCCTCAACTCTTCCGCGGTGGTATCCGTCTTAAGCGGGCAGGACTCCCAACGTTTTCAGGATGTTTTCTTTAATCGACTCACCAGTGCAGCTAAGAAAACAAACCATGAGATGGCCACATTGATTGTGCGTCTTCAAAGACTTGCCAGCCGTCCGGTTTTCATGTCCGGTAGCGGCTCAACTGTTTTCGTTGTTGCCGAAAGTCGCGTCGAGGCGACACAACTTCAGACGCAGGTGAAACAGACATTGCACAGGACGGCCTGGATCCTCGAAACCGCTGACCCTGCCATCAGGACCTGTATGTAGAGCAGACACTGCCGGATATTATTCTGCGTGTGACGTTTCTGTACTCTTCCGGAAACATCTCGCTCCGGCTTACCTGGACAAGCTCAGTTCCTCAATACTCTTCCGATTATTCAGGCGTTGCCGATCGGCACCATTTGAATCATTTCGTGTTGCCTGTGCCGAAATGCTGCTGAGAGCCTGAATTTACGACGCCTTCGTCTGGGGAATCCATTCGCCCCGTTGATTTCCGGCAACATCGTTCGGACATAGCCTTTACGATCTGTAAACCTCAGCGCAAAGTTTTAAAACTCGTCGTAACATATTACCGCAATTGTGTTTACGTCAGATAAAAACAACGAAAAAAGCAATCTTCTTTACGCGTCAAGGAGGTTTGGCATACAGGCTGCTTTACATCTCCTGCATCAACGCTGATCGAAGTGACCAGCTAAGACAGACAAGAGTGAAACTCATCCGAAACTGAGTTTCACTATGACGACACAGGAGACGAACGATGAACATTATGAATGCACTGAAGAACGACGAAAACGGCTTTGTAGTTTCTGCGGAACTGGTTCTGGTTGGAACCATCTGCGTCCTCGGCATGATCGTCGGACTGAGCGAACTGAGCTTCAACGTCAATCAGGAACTTGAAGACGTCGGGTCCGCCATCGGAAATATCAACCAGACCTACTACTACACACTCGCCAGCGGCAAGAAGGGCGAAGTCGTCGGA
>CAMAXD010000419.1 GCA_945861975.1 Candidatus Kuenenia stuttgartensis
ACGCGAGGCCGAGCTATCTGCCCGAGCTCCTCAGCTTCCGGATGAGTCGTCCAATGGCACTCGCAGTGTCGAGCAACTCATGGCGATTGCAGCGGAGAAAGAGTCAGAGATTCGCTCGCGCCAGGAAGCGGCAAGAGCCACAGAAGAGCTGAAAGCTGCGAAGGCCGCATTTGACGACAAAGAGCTGGCACTGTCCTCACGCCACGCGGAGCTTGAGAGTCGAAATGCCGAACTGGCCGACCGAGTTCTGACACTCAAGTCTGAACGCGATGCGATTCGAGTGAAGGAACTGCAACTCCGGAATTCCTCGTCGGATCCGACAGCGAACGTTTCTGCAGCTCAGGAACAACATCAGCGACTTCTCGAGCGACAGGCTGCGTTAAGGGAACTCGAAACACGTGCCATAGAACGTGAGAATGCCGCCAATGTTGTTCTGCGCAATGCGGAAACAGAACGTAGTGCGTTGCAGATGTCGCATAAAGATCTGATTTGTGAACGCAATGCTTTGATGCAGTTCAGCCTGCATCTCAATACTCGGGCGAGTGGGTTGTCGGAGCGTGAGAGTACCGTAACACAGCAGACCGAAGAGCTGCGAAGCCGTTTCCTCGCGATGAATCAGCAAAGCTCCGAACTGCAACGCCTTGAGAACGAACTCAATCTGCGTGCCGCGGAACTGCATCGTCGAGTCAACCAGTTCAAATCTGAGATTCGTGATCAGAAAGCAACTTCTGTTGCGGCTGAGGTCGCGGAGTTCCCGGAGTTCCCGGGTGAAGAGTCCGCATCAGGCATCGATATCAGCATTGATTCGAAACGCGAACAGGAACTCACAGAAGCATTGCAGGCTTCCGAATCACAGCTTAATGGAGTCCGGGCGGAACGTGACGCACTGCTGACGGCAGTGCGAGAACTGCAGCGTGCAATGCTGGATGCTCGTGCTGACGTCGAAGAAGCCAATCGATTGCGAACAGAGTCGCATTTGCAGGAACAAACTCTCGCGACTTTGTATCACACAATTGAAGAACGCAGCGGTCAGTTGCAGTTGCTGGAATCACGTCTTCGTCAGGCCGAAAATCACACCGAATCTCTCGAAACACAGTTGAATTCATACCATTCTGGAGGCATACCTACTGAATCTTCGGCGACGGGCACCACCGTAAACTTCGGAGGTGGTCGTTCTGAATCGGGAGAAGTCGAAGCTGAACTGATGCGGCAATTAGAAGCTCTGAAGGCCGAACTGAAGTCGGGCGGCGAGAACGACTCGGGGAATGAAGACTCTGTCTTCGCCGTGCGGGAACAGGATCGCACCATCGATGAACTGCGTCTGCAGAATGAGGAATTGCAGGCCAGAATCTCCGAACTGACTTCGATGACCGACGAAAAAGACGCGTCGGTCGGCATGATTCAGGTAGACGAACTTCAGGCTCAATTGAATCTCGCGACCGAAGTCATCTCGGATCGAGATGATCTGATTCGTGAACTCCGGATGCGATTGTCACAGCAGGTCGAACAGTCCGGTGATTCATCTGCCAACGAGAATATCAATGCGGCTGAACTCCAGAAAGAAGCTCGAGAACTGGATCGTCGAGCAAGCCTTCTGGATACTCGTGAAGAGGAAGTTCTTGAACGACTTCGCATGGTGTCGAACTCCGAAGAGGAAGTCGAGAACCAGCGGCGACAACTGCTCGATGCACGGCAGCATCTCGAACTGGCTCGAACAGAAATTCAGGTCGCGATGAAGCAACATTCCGTCGTTACGAACTACGCGGCGGAGTCAGAACTTAGCATGTGGAAAGTGAACGAGGAGATCTCACCTGTGACTCTTCGCCGCGGCGCTGCAATCTTCGGGATGGAAGCGGAGCCTGTCAGCTTGTTGACTGATGAGCACAGCTTGTTGACTGATGAGCACAATGAAGGTTCAGCCAGTGCTGCACTTGATCTGCGAGCAGAACTCGCCAGCCTCTTCGGCCTGAATGGGCGGAACACCGAGAAGCCTGCTCAGGAACTCTTTACAACCCAGGAAATGACGGATACTTCTGAGCCACTGGGGGCTGCAAAACCTTTCGCTCTGCACTTTGGAGAAGACGCGTCGAGGATCGTCTCCGGACATGTTGAGGAACCAATGTCGGAGTCGTCTGCCAATGCCGCCGGAGAAGACACCTCAGATGACTTTGTTCGCGACTACATGGAGCAGTTGCTTTCAAGAAGTCGTCAATCTGCGGGAAATTCTCTGCCCTCGGAACTTTCCGGTGGAGGTAAGAGCAACTCATCAGGTCCGTCATCGGCACCTGCGGCAACAAAGAAGCCGGAAGCGGCAGCGACTAAGTCTCCGCCGAAGGTCAAATCCTATATTGATCAGTACATGGCACGCGATTCAATGCCGCTTGAGGATAACGGAGCCAGTGCTTCACGCGAAAAGCACTCTGAGGCGTCAGGAGATAACTCACAGGACACTCCGATGGTCCCGCGGGTCAAAGTTGATGTCGAGAAACTGCGAAAGAACATGGATTCATTCCGCAGCGTGTCGACTCATTCGGTTGAAAAAGCTCTCGTAACCCATGCTCTGCGGACCGAGCGACTGAGCATTAACGGGCGCATCTTCCTCGTCTGCGTCACGGGATTCATGAGCGTGTTTTTCACGATCGCAAACTACAAAGGAATCATCGATTCCACGAATCTGATATGGGTCACACTCCTCGGTGCGATCGGTGCCGGGCTTGAGCTGACTCGAAAAATGTATGCAGTCAAATCCAAAGGTAAGGCTCTGGTTCGCTGCGAAGAATCCTGTGCAGGCAAACTCGGAGGTGGCGCTAAAGTTGAAGGAGCAGACAGAACAAATTCCGGATCATCGACAAAACTGATCGCCCCTGAGCCTCCTCCAGTTCCACTGACTCCGTCAGCTATTCCAAGTGAAGATTCGACTGAAAAACGGCCGGCAAATGCGACCACTTCGCCTTACGCAGCCATTGCAGGCGTGACCGCCATGGAGAAAATGGAGCCTCTGCACCAATCGCCCTCACGTTGAAAGACAGCAGCCCTGAAAGGTGGCAGCCATTTCCCGATTGCGACACATTAACGATCAAACACAGAAAGTTCCGGCTGGTGTAAAAATGGGCTTCAGGTCAAGGCTTCTCGCAAAGAGAATGACCACCCATTAAACTCTTGCCACCATCTGCACCAACCCTGTATCTCCCGAATCTGCTGAAACTCGATCGAATGGATTCTCCCCCACCATCGTCTGAAGAAATTGCGCTGCGTTATTTGGAAGAACTTCCATGGCCGCCATACCCGTTTCAGGAACAGGCTATTCTGACGTGGTTTGATTCGGAAGACGGCATTCTGGTCTGCGCGCCGACAGGGACAGGGAAAACGGTCATCGCCGAAACGGCTCTGTACGAAGCTCTCATGACCGGTCGACGAGCGTACTACACGACTCCTTTGATCGCATTGACCGAACAGAAGTTTCGCGAACTTCAGCAGTCGGCTGTTCGCTGGGGCTTTTCCGCGACCGATGTCGGACTGGTGACGGGCAATCGTCGAGAAAACTCTGACGCCAGAATTCTGGTTGTCGTCGCCGAGATTTTGCTGAACCGTCTGCTGTCGCCGGAGGAGATTTCTTTCGACGATGTCTCGGCCGTGGTGATGGATGAATTCCACAGCTTCAACGATCCGGAACGAGGCATTGTGTGGGAGTTGTCTCTGGGACTTCTCCCGAAACATTGTCGACTGCTGCTGATCAGTGCGACCGTAGGCAATGCGACAGACTTCGTCGTCTGGCTGGCCCGCCAGCATGGCCGTCGCCTGCGACTTCTGCAAAGCGATGAACGCCGTGTGCCACTCGATTTTCGCTGGGTGACGGACGAGATGCTGCCCGATCAATTGGAGATCATGGCGGACGGCGATGAGGAGACTCGTTACACGCCGGCGCTGGTGTTCTGCTTTAATCGCAACGAATGCTGGAGCGTCGCCGAACAATTAAAAGGCAAACGTCTGCTCGCTGATGGTCAGCAGAAGCAACTGCTCGCCGAAATTGAACAGGTCGACTGGTCCATCGGCGCGGGAGGAAAGCTGAAGCAATTTATCATTCGCGGCGTGGGCATTCACCATGCAGGACTTTTGCCAAAGTACCGTCGAGTTGTCGAGCAATTGTTTCAGAAGAAGCTGCTCAGCATCTGTGTCTGCACGGAGACTCTCGCCGCCGGAATCAATCTCCCCGCGCGATCAGTCGTGATGACTTCGCTGCTGAAGGGCCCTCCCGGAGCGATGAAGCTGATTGACGCCAGCTCGGCTCATCAGATGTTTGGACGTGCCGGTCGCCCGCAGTTTGATACTCGCGGTTATGTCGTCGCCGTGGCTCATGAAGACGATGTGCGGCTGTTTCGCTGGCAGCAGAAATACGATGAGATTCCCGAAGATACCAAAGACCCCAATCTGATCCGCGCGAAGAAGAATCTGAAGAAAAAGATGCCGCGCCGGCGTGAGGGCTTTCAGTACTGGACCGAGAGACAATTTCAAACGCTCAAAGAAGCCCCGCCGGCAAAACTGGCAAGTCGTGGTCGAATGCCGTGGAGACTGCTGGCGTTCTTTATTCGCAAGTCCGGAACCGTCATGGGGCTGCAGGAAGCAGTACGACGACGCTTGCTGGATTCCGGCGAGAAAGACGATGCCGAAAAGCATCTGGTCCGCATGCTGATGACTCTGGAAGCCGGCGGTTTTATCACCCTGGATCCACCGCCACCGAAGTCGCCCGTTGCTCCGGGTACCGCGGCAAAGATTGAAGGTCCGGTCTTTCATTCAATGAAGGCAGGGGACGTGATTTCGCAGATCATTCCTGCAATGACGGCGACTGCCAATCTGCAACAAAGCCGCTGGGTCTCGACTCATCTCGCACCGCTGACGGAAGCGGAGATGGCCGCCGAGTTGTCAGAGATTTCGGAGACTGCGAACGAAACTCCGCCGGAAGATCCCACTGAATTCGGCGAAGGGGTGGATGAAGCGACGGCTACGCAGGAGGATTCGGCCGTGATTGCAGCATCGCGCCCAGCTTCGGCCAAC
>CAMAXD010000420.1 GCA_945861975.1 Candidatus Kuenenia stuttgartensis
AAAACAGCAAACTTCGACTGGTCCGGAGATATTGCCTGACATCCGACGCTTTCAATATCGATCGTCGAAAGGTGAATGACTGGATCTCCAGTTGCGGCATTGCGAAACTCATGACAACGATTGCCGGCGACCATGCAGTGGGCCAAACGGCTCGGCAGCTCACATTTTTCATACGTGTTGGCGGCGACCTTTTTATTGGTCTCGATCGCATGTGTGCGACGCAGGATGATCGTCTTCTCGTTCTTTGCCCCATAGCGACCACGTGGGAGGACGGTCAAACGAACAAACGTTCCCCCATATCCCTGCAGAACCTTCGTCGCGTCCATGACCGACCGGCCAGTCAGCCTCTCCATGGTCCCATTCTGGCCTTCATTGAATGCAACGAGTTCGTCACCCGGCTGCAATTCGTGACCGGCATCCGCAGAACTATCTTTTAACAGTGATTTGACTAGTAGTTTTCCGTTTCGTTCTTCGAGGTTGATCCCTGGCCCTGCCATCACCGCCTCATACTTTGTCGGAATGACGTCACCGGATGGCAGTTCCAGCAAGCGAGATTCGTCGTAGAAAATTGCATACAACCGCTTCCCGTCCTGAGTAAATGTCAGGCTATGGGGCGTCACGGACACTTTCCGCACGATTTCTCCCTTTCGAAGGTCTATCAAATCCAGGTGTTCGGCTACCGAAGCGGCCAGCTGCCGACTGTCCGGTGAGAATTCCATCGTCTGCATGCGTTCCGGTGATCCATACGACGTGTGGTACCGAAACGAATGGTGAGCTTGCGACTCAACCGGCTCGATTGCCAACAGTCGACTGACAGCGACGTACAATTGGAGACAAACGTACCACATAAACTAACCCTTTCAGAAGTAGCCCTGACGCAGAGCCGGAATACGGTTTCCGGTTCGAAGGAAGGCTCGATGGAGACTTTCCTTTCTGCCTCTTAAACGAAGGGAACCCCTGCAGTCTGCGCAGTAAGGGAAGTTTATTGACCTCGCAGCTTTCGTTAGGGCGTTTCGCTCCAAGCTGAGGAGCTGGCTGATGTCAGTTCAGCGTCATCTCTGTGGGAGGCCGACACTCAAGGAATATCGTAAGTCCTCGATGACCGACCCACTGCTGTTCCAGATCCTGTTCCTGGAAAGAGTTGTCAGATGCCCAATACAAACGGTCTGCGGGCCGTGAGCCCCGCGTCAAAGTGACGGTCCAAGCTCAGGATTCTCTGAACTCTTTAGCAGCCACGGACTCCAGTTCGTCAGCCTTCTCCGGGCAGCGTAGTGCACTTTCCCGGGCGGGACTCAGTTCCAGCTGATCGCTTCGCTGAGTTTCAAAAGAGAAAGCCCACATGTTTGACCTCCCGTCAAACAGGTGGGCTTACAGAAACCTGTAGAGGCGAATAAATCTCAAGGAAAAAGGCGACAGCGTTACTTCCCCAGCACTTCCAACCAGGATTGCAGAATGCGACGAGACTGCGGGTCAATCCATGAAAACTCCAGCAGTCGACAGACCCGTGGAATGAATCGACTGTCGGAATCACTGCTGATCCGCTGATCCAAACGGAGTCTCGCGACGGCGATCGATAATGCATAAATCAGCATGGTGACGTTGGGAGGAAACAGATTGGACGACGAATTGGACTGACCACGCTCCGTCTGCCGCTGAGCTGCCGAAAGTTTGGCTGCGCTCTTAAATGAGGCCAGTAAACCCAGGCTTGGTTTGGACTCTGTGTAGAGTTGCAGTAATGTCATTGTCCCCGCATGGTTCTCGACGCACTCGGCTTCCGAATCCTGACCTGACATTTCCGCCAGTACATCTTCCGGCCGCCTCTTTAGCTGGCTGTTCCAGAAGTGCGATAGATCTAAGTCGGTCCAGAGCGTGGAGACCTCTTCGCTCACATTCAGGAGGTGCGCTCGCTCGCTGGGCGCAGACTGAGAGGAATTCACCGAATAATCCGTATTGGCTGCCAATTGCACGCCGTGAGGAGCAGTCAACGCATTCTGCAACTCTTTTAGTTCCTGCTCAATCGCATCCGGCAATGCGTCTTCTTCACAAGGCAGGTAACCTGCCACAAGATCTTGCAGAGCCCGATTGAACTTTCGTATCGCCGTTTGAAGAAAGTTAGCGGCCTGCTTTGGACTCGGGGCCAGTCCCTTTGAACACAGATCTACATAACTCAGAGCAGGTTTTCCGGATTCAATCGGTTGCAGGATTCGTTCGCTGAAAACTCTCCAGACGTTAACTTGATCTCGCAAATAACATTCCTGCTGAACAACATTGCAGGCCTGATTCAGCAATTGATTGGCCCAGGTTCGATCTTCCCGCATATCTTCGGCAGGGTCGTCCATGGCCCTTTCCTCTACGACGTCAGGGTAGTCCATCTGAACAAGAGGCAGCTTTCTGCGGCGACAATGGTCAATGTAGAAATTGTACAGAGCTCGTCGGATGTAATTTCGAAATCGCAGATGAGGCTCATTTCGTCGAGCCACGAGAAACTGACCGGCGACATTCTGCTCCGGTGACCGTATCAATAATCGCGTCAGGAGGAATTCCTGAACAATCTCCGCAGCATCATCGGCCGTGAGTCCGTACTTCCTGATAAGACAGCTACTGAGTTGTTGTCCGTAGTTGGTGATCAACTGCTGGAGCTTTTCGTCTCTCCGCTCCGGCGCCAGCCCGGCAACCCCTTCCAGCATGGAATGTACGGTCGAGTAGAATGGCTGGTCGCTTTCGGATTTCGACATATCGAGAGTCTCCCTCAATGGAATTCATGGTCGCTCTTCAAGGAAGACGAATCGTCGCGGCTGAGTCTGCGCCAAGATTCGGAATTCTTCGGATTTTTTTCGCAGATGCAAATTACACTGAGATTCTCGACTGCTTTTCCGGAAAACCAGCCTGCTGGCGGGTCCGTAAACAGGCCAGCCGACTTGCCGGATTGCCTGCTTTCTTGATCAGGAATCGCCTTTCACTTTGTGCTTGATAATGTCCTTTATCATGCGCTATACAGAGCCATGGGAATTGGCCCTGAAATTCAAAAGTCGCATGGAGGACATCAGAAATATGAAGCAGAACGATATTTCCTTTCTTGGATTGGGTGTGAAGTTTCCGGCACTGGCAGACGCACCGGGCATCGCACCCTGGAATCCCAATCAACTGGACATCTGGGCCGCTGAGTCAGCCGAAGATTCTAACGCCGTGCATTCGGCGAGGTTCCTGCTGAATCTCTGGATGCCAGCGCGAGAATGGCAGTGTGGTCGGTTCGATATGAACGCAGCGATCCAGACATGGGATCGAATTCATCGGCGCGCATTCCTCGACTGGGCAGCTCGTGAAACGGATGTTACCTGATTCTGCGTGAACGAAACACCATCGTCAGTAACATCGGATGTCGTGGCGCAACGATCAAAGTTGATCAGCGATCACCAGTCGGTGCCGACAATTATCGAACAGGCTGGCCACAGTGCGAGATTTGCGTTCGAAGAATTCTTTCACGGAAAGATTCGGAATGCTCATACACGCCGAGCGTATCGACGCGCTGTGCTCAGTTTTTTGGAATGGTGCGAACGGCGGAATCGTCAGTTGCAGCAGGTGTCTCCGGCAGATGTGGGTATCTACCTAGATGAACTGCCGCTCTGCATCGCCAGCAAGAAACAGGTGTTGGCTGGCCTGCGGCATTTCTTCGATGGCATGGTGACCCGCCATGCCATCGCACTCAACCCGGCCCTGTCTGTTCGCGGCGAACGCTACCGGGTCATCGAAGGCAAGACGCCTGAGATCACGATTAAACAGGCTCGAACATTACTGGCATCAATCGACACGGACACCGTTGTCTGCCTACGCGACAAAGCCATCATTTCGATTCTGGTCTACACCGCCTCCCGCATTGGCGCTGTCGCGACTCTTAAGGTGAAAGACCTGTACGACGTCGGTGATCAGTACTGCTTACATTTCATCGATAAAGGCGGGAAGTCACGTGAAATTCCCGTCCGCCACGACCTGCAGCAATTGCTGCGGAACTATCTGCGGTCAACTGACCTGCAGTTAGGCGACCAGTCTGATCGACCACTATTTCTGACCACAATTCGTCGCACCGGAATTCTTAGCAACCGCGCCATGTCTGCGGGTGACATGAGCCGCATGATCAAACGTCGAATGAAAGCCTGCGGCCTACCTTCGCGGCTGTCTCCTCATTCTTTCAGGGTCGCGGTAATAACCAATCTTTTATGCCAGGGGCTCCCACTGGAAGATATTCAAAACCTAGCAGGTCATGCGGATCCACGAACTACCAGACTTTACGACCGCCGTCAGAAATCTGTGACCAGAAACATCGTGGAACGAATTTCAATTTGACGAAGCTGTTACGCAGCGGTCTGAAAGGCCGATCTTTCAAATCTGCGTGCCTTGCCACGCCGTTCAGCAACTCCGAGAGTATTTGCACAAAACAACGCGAATCGGCGTGAAAAAGAAACGCAAGGCGGATTGATCAACATACAGATTTCTGAGTAGCAAGTGTTACTCGGTCATACGTTCGGAATCCTTCAGACGAATCTCACCCGAAAGCTCTCCCGGCATCCAAACATCCGCGACTGACTGCGCGCGATGACGCTGGGAGATTTCACCAATTCAGCTCCGCGTGCACGGTAGAGCATCGGAAATAATGGCGTTAACGCGAAATTCTGAATGTCGGGGTTGACAGGCGATGCGGCGACGATAACTTACATTTAATGTTAGTTTATGACACCCTGTGCCAATTGAGATCCGCTAATGTCTCATCAAACGCTGAATCGTTCGAAACAATTTCAAACCGATTTTCCGTATGACCTACGGGCTGATCTACTTGATCTACTTTTCGTCGCTTGCGCTGCGGCAGACGAATCGTGTGATCGCTTCGAGAGACCAGAACGAAAGTACACGCTGCCGATCAATCGAAGAGCGTTCATTCAGCAAGAGCTGAGAGTCTTGGCGCAGCGAGCAAGTAGTATCAGAGGCCTTACTATAAACGCGGAATCAATTCTTGATGAGGGCGGTCTCTGGTCACAT
>CAMAXD010000421.1 GCA_945861975.1 Candidatus Kuenenia stuttgartensis
TTCCTGTTCGTCGGGATCTTCATCTTCATGCTGCTGCTCGTTGAAGCTCGCTCTTCATTCGCGATTCAGTTGCAGAGTTTTATTCTGTTCATTGGATTCGGAAGTCTCGGGCTTTACTCATCGCTCACCTACCGCAACCCTTCCAGCGCTCTCACTCTGGCCTCGCTGCTGTTGCCGTTCCTGACGTTCTACGCGATCACGGATTTTCTGCTGGGTGGCAATCTGGGTGTTTGTCTCTGGATCTGCGTCGCCTACGGATTCACAGCCGTTGCAATGATGGTCCCGGCGATGAACGACTTCGACGTCGCCCTCGGCCGCAACGCTCACGACGCCGCGTAAGCGAAACGGCGACGGTCTGCTTTTCGGAGCAGACTTGAACGCGAATGACAGGTTGCTCGGTGTTCCAGTCGATCATGATGTCGCCGCAATTGGCTTCGTCGTGTCTTCCAGATAAAGCCGCATGCTTCCTTGTCACTTTCCCTGAACGCTGCGTCAGCTTTTCAGATGAAAGTAGCAGTGAATGTGCGGCTGGCCCCGGAAGTACCAGACAAACTCCGGACCTTCGATCTGCCAGGTATCCCAGACTTTGTCCGAGCCGATGTCGTATTTGTCTGGAAACCACGAGACGTGAAGACGATCCACCAGATTGCGTTGTTCAATGGACTGAACTGTCGCGGTCACATCATCTTCGCGAAACATCTTCAACATTCGTTTCATGGTGTCGATCAGCAAGCGTTTCTGATCAGCACTCAGTGTTGAACAATCCAAACCCTGAGCCGGTGTCGGTGTCTGAATCACAGCTTCAGGTCTCTCGCTGCGAGGTGCTGCGGAGACGAGACCCTTGGACTGCTGCTCGGTAGTCAGCCCCTGCACGAACTCATTGAAGATTCGGCCCTGATACCAGTATGGGTTGCCGGGATGATCAGGCGATTCATTAAAGTTGTCCTGCATGTTCTCTTCGGAGTGTGGATAGTGGCCATAGAAAATGGGTGCTCCGCCAAACCCGAGGCCTTTGTCTGAATGAGCATTGCAGCGCCGAGTCACATGGTGGCCGGTGAAGATGAACTCAAAGTCCTTATCATCGGGAGTCCCAAAGAAGCCGGCGGCCGGTGCGTTCTGGAGCTGCCCATATTGGTCGATCTTAACCTGCTGCTTGACCTCTTCGAGGTATTCCGAGTTGTGCAAGGAATCGAAGATCTTCTGAATCAGTTCCTGCTGATTGCTGTCGAAGGTCGAGGGAATGCGATAATCCGGATGGATGTACCACCAGTTGCTGACATATTGACGTCTCGGATGATCGGACGGCAGACAAACTTTTTGCCGCTGCTCATCATTCAGACTTTTATAAAGCTGCATCGCCAGCGAATCTGATTTGGCATCCTCGCCCAATAGCAGCGGAGTCCGTGGCGACCATTGAGTCATCGCCATAGCAGTTGCAGAAACACTCGCCCTCGCAAGAAAACCTCGGCGACTCAATTGGTTCATGGTGTCTCCCCTGCTTGTAGTATCCGCATTTTAGTTCTGAAACCACGCATCATCATCATCGTACTGTCGAGGGTTTGAGGATTCCAACGACGCGGTCAGGATCACGGATTCTCCTGCGATTTTGTAGCGTGGGCATTCTTGCCCGAGTACTTTGGCGTCTGTGCCAAATGACGGGCAAGAATGCCCATCCTACAGAGCTTCAGTTTCTTCGCTGAAATCCCAGCCGGCCTCCTGCCAGGAAGGATCAATCCAGCGGATGTATTGATTTGCCTGTAGCCGAGCCAGTGTTCCGTTGCGACCGATGTACTGAATCACTTTGTCTAAGTGCTGGCAATCGCGGATGATTCGATCGTAACTCTCCTGTTCCCAAAGACTGCCAGTGGTTTGATTCTTCACATTGATGAGCCGCGATACATAGCCCTTGATCAGTTTCAAAGTCTGTTCCAGCGGAAACCCCTCATGAGGCTTCATGATTGCATGGGCATGATTGGGCATCACGGTGAGACAGGAAACGTAGCATCGCGTCGTCTGATAGTGAGTCAATGCGTTTCGCAGCAACTCCCCGTTGTCCTTGTCGCGGAATAGACAGGCACCGTATCCTCGGTCCAGGCAGGCTTCGGACTTCTGCGTCACTGTTCGAGCATAGTCCTCCCATTGTTTTTCTGACCGTGGATGTGGGCATTTCAATTCCCAGTCGAACCGAAGTTGCTTCAACTCTTCAAGCACATCTGGTGGCAGTGCGTCATTGAGGCGAAAGGTCACGAAGTACGTCGCTCCTTCCTGCCGCCAATGTGGCAAATGTCGACTATAGAACGTGATTGGGAGGTCTAATCGCAGCCCCTTGAAGCCAGCAGGTGGTTCTCGTTCAAACGTGTGCGAAACAACGTTCATGAATGCAGCCACCTCGTAGGATGGGCATTCTTGCCCGTCCGTCTTTCATTGGAACGATGTCTCAGAAAGCACTCGGACAAGAATGTCCAAGCTACAAAATTGAAATAAAGGAGCAGGAGACAAATAAGCGACTATTGCTGGATATGGTTCCAGGCCGCCCTTGATTGCCCTGCACGAATACAGCTCCCTAGTCTTCTATTTCTATCGTGATCCCGCTTTTGAGTAAGTTTTTTCCTCCATGCCACGTGGCCGTTGCTCCCATGAACAACAAACCAGCTCCGATCAGCGGAGCGAGTGAAGCGCGTTCCCCACGGGCGCTGATTATGGCAAAGAGACCCGCCAAGGTAAGAGGTACACCGCCCAACAGAAACAGAAGCGAAGCCCAGATTGGAGTTGCGGCCGGAAAACAGTGACCGCATCGACAGCATCGATAATCGCGAGCAAACGCGACAACCGCCTTGGGGGCAAGACGATCAAATTGATCATGCCCACATTTGCTGCAGGTGAGACCACCGCCTGTATCATTATCAAAAACGTCGTCGCTGTCGGTCGAATGCTTTTTCATAGTCCGCTTTCATTGATAGGGCTAAAACGATAAATCAAGCGTGTCTTCGGACACGCGGCAAGAGCGACAACCTATCTAATGCTTGGAGGACAATTTGCCGTTGTAAAGCGGCAGAACAAAAGCGACCAGGGTGCCAGCGAAACAATGGCGACACGAACCGCTGACATCGGTTCCTGACACAGGCATTGCAGCTTTTAGGATGGGCATTCCGGCCTGTCGGTGGTTCATGGTAACCATGTCGCGGAAAGGCTCTCGGACAAGAATATCCAAGCTACAATGAGGGCAATAAACGTGTCAGGAGGCAAATACCCAATTGTCGCTGGAGCCGGTGCCCAACACAGTTATTGCTCAAAAGTCCATATGCCTTTGAAGAGGGACACCCTGCACTGCCAATTTGCTCTTTTTCTTCCGAACTAAAAATCGCCGACCGAATCCTCCTTTCCATTCGGAGTCGCAAGACTTTTTAGTGTTTGTTGTTCAATGTCAAAAGCAATGGTTCTCACGGAACCATCAGCAAGTAGGATCAGTGTAACGGCAGTTTCGCCACTGCTGCCAAACTGATTGGCCGACTTTCCAAGCCCCTCTGCAGGGTCACGAACGTTGCTGGGATCACCCCAAGCCTTGAACCCCGTCGCAACTTCACCTGCCAGGATGGTGTTCGACGTCCCATCCTTGATTTGCGAAATCTTGAATTCTTTGTCCGGGCCAAGCAGATGTGAATTTCCGGCATAGTGTGCTGCACCGAGGTCACCAACGAGGCGCTCCGCGGGGTTAGCAAGCGGACTAAGATAGCCCGGGACAATGTTGCTGAAGACATCTTGATTTTCAGGTGCAGACCAGGCTTTTTCTGGATTAAGTGCCTCAAACAAATTGCTCTGCGAAACGAATGGCAGGAGATTTGTCATCCACGATTGTTCAGGAATTCCAACTTTTGAACCTTTGACACCGGATGGGAAAGCACCTCTCGCGTCGTGAAAGTTGTGCATCGCGATTCCAATCTCTTCGAGGTTGCTCTTAGAGTGGTTTCTTTTTACCGTTGTGTGTAACTGATGCACTGCAGGCAGTAGAAACACAGCTGAGACAAAAGCCATTAGCGAGACCGCTACGACAACCAGACCAATTACGAGGAACACGAAACTTGCCGTACTCATTTGGCCTCGTCGCGTTGAATGACCTTTCACAGTGGGACGCTGGGAAGTACGCATGACATTTGGTGCCTCTGGGGTGAGTATTAGTCTCCCCTTCATTCTACCGAACGCAAATATCGCCGCAAGTCGGCAAAGCCATCTCATTGACGGACTGTTGTCCTGTGACGCTGGCTTTCGTTGTCATCAGGGTGGAGCATTGCTCTGACATCGGCATCGGCCGTAGGACAAACATCAGAAAACTGCAGGAATCAATCGATTACATTCTGGTGTCTTACATTACGGCCAATGTTGTTCGTCAGGGCAGCGGATTGAATGCACCTGGGGTTGATGCTACCATCAGAGCGCCACGAAAGTCTCTAAGTTGATCCTCAGGGAGTAGATCTCTATGTTGCTTGGGATTTCGCATTATGCGCTCGCCAGAGTCCGCGGGGCTGAATCCGGCGTTGCTCGCCGTGAGGTAACCTATGTTGTTGTTTTCTGTTTGCTTATTTTTGTGAACGGCTTCGAGAATGCCACGGTTCATGCGAGTCCTTACCAAGGGGAGTCACAGGCTGCAAAGCAGATCGACGGGGCCGAGCGGAAAGTAGTTTTTCTTTTGTTAGCGGAACTGTCCGGTGTGACCAGCCTGTATAGATACCATTATGGTGTGGAGCCATCCACAAACATAGACCTTCGCGACGAGCAACGCATGCAGGAGGGCATCCGAGGTGTATTAACGCTTCTCGTTATTACCGTCGTTGCACCCGTGGGCCTTGCCATCTTTTTCCTTAGAAGGAAAAACTCCCGTCGGGAACAACTCACGACTGCTTAGACGTACTAAGAAGTGAATTAGCGGACATCAAAGCTGCATAGCCTAACTGGACAGCGCCAAGTGCGAGGTTCAGTTTGTCTGTCCCGCATGGGGCGAAAACGCGGAAACATCGATTTTT
>CAMAXD010000422.1 GCA_945861975.1 Candidatus Kuenenia stuttgartensis
GGAACACCAGCAGCAGAAGTGCGCAGTGGGGTTACAGAAGAAGACAACACGGAGGGCTGACGCCCTGCCGCTCGCCAGTGATTCGCGGCGAGGTGTGGTGCTGATCGTTGTACTCGTGCTTGTAATGATGGTCGCACTGGCGGGCTTCGGTTTTCTGTCGGCCATGTCAACAGAGTACGAGGGCGCGCGGCTGAACGGCAGCATGCGACAGGCTCAGCAAACGCTGGCCTCCGCAGAATCGACGCTGCTGTGGTTCGCCGCTCTGACCGAACGAGAACGCCAGTTGCTGGGCGGATCGCACCATAATCCCACGTTGTTTCGAGGTCATCTCCTGGAACCTCTGAAAGAACCCGGAACTGGAACTGCGCCGACACCTCTCTCAACAACTCCGCTCATGGAACAACCCATAAGCACAGATCGTGCATTCGTCGATGATCGCTGGAGATTCTCCGTTGTCTCGGTTGATCAGACTCCTGAACAGAACAGCGTACTTCGATTTGGTCTGCAGAGTGAATCGTCAAAACTGAATCTCAGTACTTTGATCAAGTGGGAGCAGACCAGTCCCGGCGCGGGGCGAACGTCGCTGATTCAACTTCCGGGAATGACGGAAGCGCTCGCCGACGCAATTCTGGACTGGCTTGATGCCGACGATCAAGCCCGCGAGTTCGGTGCGGAGACGGAGTATTATCAAACGCTCGATCGACCTTATCGAGCCGCAAACGCAGTCCCGAAACAATTGAGCGAACTCCTGTTTGTCAAAGGAGTCACTCGACCACTTCTCATGGGCATTAGCCCCGGCAGCGATGCCACAAATCAATCATCACAGGCTCTGACGCCATCCATCGATGCGAACGGCGATCTCGCTTCTAATCCCATGGCCACCATCGGCGCGGGCTGGATACAACACCTGACGGTTCACTCGTCCGAACGCAATCGCACGAGTCCAGGGCAACCACGAATCTCATTGAACTCAACGGGGCTCGCGGAACTCGAACAGCAGCTCACCGCAGTGCTGCCGGAAAATCTGGTTCGATACATTCTGCTGGCCCGAGTCTACGGCCTGACAATTTCGGCCGAACCGCAGTCTGGAGCTGATCCTTCTGCTGCGCCTTACGCCTCGTCCATGGTGGCGGCGTTTCCGATTGCTTCATTGGCCGATCTCATCAATTCCAGCATACAAGTCTCGTTGGGAACCGGACCGATTGTGATACAAAGCCCATTGCAAAGCAGCAGTCCGGAATTCGCCACGCTGGCGGCCAGCTTGTTTGATCTGACGACGGTGAATTCTGAATCCGTCATCTATGGTCGAATCAATCTGCAAACAGCGCCTGAAATAGTTTTAAGAACGATCCCGGGGCTCACGCCGGAACTTGTCACGCAGATCATCACTCAGCGAGCCACTTTGGATGACGCGGAAACAGGAACTGTGGCCTGGTTGCTTTCTCGCAACGTGCTCGATCCGGCACTGTTTCGCCGGGTGTTCCCGGAACTCACCATGGGCGGAGATGTGTTTCAGTGCGACGTGCTTGTTCATCGGGCAATCGGCGGGCCGATGCTTCGGCGAAATCTTATTCTCGATGCTGCATCGACTCCTCCGCGAAGACTATACTGGGCTGAACTGACGGATTCCCCGTTACCGTATTCGCAGGAGTTATTGCTGCCACGCGTTCAGTAGCAGCGTTTCTCCTTATTCGTTTACCACCCAGCCGAAGGCGCCGGCTCCTCAGAAAGCCAGCGTCTCCAGCTGGGCGGTAAACGGGAACATCAGGTCACTATACCAAACCACCACCAACCACTATGCCACGTCTTCTTGTCATCAGCTGGAATGCTCGCACGCTGCGATACCTTCATACGGACGCAGATCGTCAGGGGCGGCTGCGCGTCGTCGACGCGGGGCAGGAAGAACTAACGGCCGACGGGGAAATCAGCGCGGTGTTAGTCACGGGCGTGCAGCAGCTCGTGGGACGACTCAAGGCTGACAAATCAAAGCTGCTGATTCTGATGAATCGCGGCTCAGTAGACTCGGCCACGTTCTCAGTTCCACCAGCCGGAGATTTCGAGCTGCCGGCTCTCGTGCAGAACATGGCCGTCCGCGACATCCCCGGCGCCACCGATCAGACACCGATCGATTTTATCGCCTACCCGACTCGTCCTGATGGCACTCGCAACGTCAGCGCGATGGCTTTGGTGGCGGAAGATCTGGTGCTTGTTCGGCAACTGATGGCTCAGTCCGGCTGCAAGTCGCATCGAGTTCTCGTCAGTACTCATCCACTGCGGACATTCGTGCCGGAACTGCTCCGCATCGAACAGAAGAACAGTGGCCACACTGATGCCGCCACTCTGATCATCAGTCGCGGCGATGACGTAGCCGAAGTGCTGTTGTGTGCCGACGAACTTCCGTTGCTGTCGCGAACAATTCGACTGGCTGCCGATGTTCCTCAACTGGAAATCAACCGTTATCTGCGTTCGGAAACTCAGCGGACTTTGATCTCCGCCGGCGGACAGATGGCTCAGCCCGCAAAGATTGCTCACGTAGTGATCGTGGGCAATGAAGCACAAACCGCGGGACTGGATGATGTGCTGTCGGATCACTTTCAGGTCGTTGCCGCCGTCGTGCGGCCCAACTCGCTGCTGGTGGATGCCGCATCTTCTGAACCAGCATCAATGCTCGTAAACTCGGGCAACTTTGCTCCTTTGCTGGCCGCGGCTTTTGAAGATGCGTCCTCAGTGACACCCGCGATTGACTTCGCAAATCCTCGACGACCTCCTGTTCAAACCAGCTCAATTAAAAAAATCATCGCGGCTGTCGCGGCCGTGTCTTTGCTGGTCGGCGGTGGCTTCTACTACGTTTGGTCACAGTTCAATGAGATCGATGAAGAGAATGCTCGACTGGTCATGCGGCTCAATGAGCTGAATGAGATTGTTAAAGACACGCAGTCACGAAGGAGTCTTGTCTCCAGCGTTGCAGCCTGGGAGAAAAATCGCATCAGTTGGCCGGATGAGCTGCTCGATCTGACCGAGCGAATTCCTTCTCTGCCAAACCTGACCGTCCAGCAGTTGACCATTTCGTCCGCCGGACCGGGAACCGCCGTCGCGACATTTCGGGGCGTTGGAGCGTCTCCGGAGATCATCGCTCAGATGGAGAACAAGCTTCGAGACAAGTATCACGAAATCCGCATCCCTGGTGTTCGCGAGCAACAGGAAGGCAACAAAGTCGTTTCGACGTTCCAGGCAACTCTGACGATTCGTAAACGATCACCGTCGCAATACGCACCCCCGACTCCGTCTGCTGACGCGAAGGGGAAGAAGTAATGAAACCTAACCGGCAGCAGATCCTGCTTGCGTTGCTCGCCATTATTGCCGTCGTTCAGGTGGGCGACTGGGTTCTGAACACCATGATTCAGGGGCCGTTACAACTTCGCCAAGCCAGAACGGAACAGTTACAGGCCGACATTAAAAAACGTGAAGCATCTCTCGCAGAGACTCGCAATGCAGCCAAACAGATTGATGGCTGGATGAAGCAATCGCTGCCTTCGGATCCAGAAGTGACTCGCTCCGTTTATCGCAGCTGGCTGCTCAGTCTCATCCGCACGACAAAACTTCGAAACGCCACTGTTGACTCCGGCTCGCCCTCCGCTCGCAAAGCGAAAGACAACAAAGTGCTGTTTCGCAGTATGCCATTCAGCGTTCGGTGCCGAGGATCATTGGCAGAATTCAATACCTTTCTGTTCCAGTTTTCCAACGCCGGACATCTGCATCAGATTTCCAGCATGACACTGAATCCCATCGGTGCGACTGGCCTGTTTGATATTTCTCTCGGCATCGAAACACTGCTGCTCGCTGGGCGCAAGGGTGACGCTCTGAATGCTGTGCCGTCCGAACTTCTGGCGTCGAGGGATTTCAGTCACTATCAGGCCATCGTTAAAGACAACATCTTCGGGATCGGTATCGACAACACTGATCCGATGCAGCACACAATCATCAGCGCGATTACATTCAGCAACGGTGCGCCGCTGGTGTGGATCACCGAGCAATTATCCAGCCGAACAATTCAGGTGGGAGTGGGGAACGACTTTGATACGGTTGCTCTGAGTGGCCGCGTGATTGAAGTCCATGATCAGGATGTGATCATCGAAACGTCCGGCGAACGCAAAACGTTCCCCATCGGAAAGCCTTTCTCGCAAGCAGTCCCCTACGTCGGCAAACTTTGACACGCAGCGTCGAAGGAACATTGCTCTCGGATGAGGCCGAATGCCATCTGATTCACGCACTTCCAATCATGTGCTACGATTGCGCAAACGCATGGAGTTTCCGCGCGCAGTTCATCATTCGGGACGTTCATCATGAAACAGACTGTGATCCTTGTGACTCTCGCAATGGTTTGCGGATGTCGCTCGGACGTTGCTCAGCAGAATGCAATGGAACTTGCACGATCAAAGGGCGCTGATATACGCATCAGTATCAAGGGTGATGCTCATCGAGTCGATCTTCGGCGATGCACATTCGACGGCGAGGTCAAATCGGCGATCCGCAACATGCCAGCGATCGACACTCTGCTTGTTGGCAAGGGATTTATCGATACCGATGCGGAACTCGTGGAAGGACTCGTTTCGCTCAAGAATCTGGACCTTTCTCGCGCCTCAGTGACGGCCGCCACGTTCGAACGGCTTGCTGGCCTGCGCCAACTGGAGTTTCTGGCCCTCAATGGTCTCACTCTGTCTGACCAGGATATGGAAGCACTCTCAAAACTTCGCCAAATCAAAGCAATCAGCCTTGTCGACGCAAAATGTTCCAAAGAAGCACTTCAGCGATTCGCTGAACAGAACCCGGATTGCACAATTGCCCGTTGATCCCGTTGATTTTGTGAACATTCACGGATCACCACGCCTTGCAACACGATCGTTTTCCGGCCCAGGCTGTATGATGTACTTTTGTCCGCGGCTATTGTCGCCACGTGAAATCTCATTGCATAACGGTGCGCTATGGCTCACAGAAAAACCA
>CAMAXD010000423.1 GCA_945861975.1 Candidatus Kuenenia stuttgartensis
GCCAGTTCTTCACGGCAGCAATGAAAGCCAAGTTGATCGAAGATAACCCGTTCGATGGAATGCCGGTCACTGTCAGCGGCAACAAGTCCAAAGAACGGTTTATCACAGAAGCGGAATCCCAAAAGATTCTTGACGCTTGCCCGAGCGCAGAATGGCGGCTGATTTTCTCATTGTGCCGATACGGTGGGCTTCGTTGTCCGTCAGAAGTTCTAGCGTTGACGTGGGAAGATATCGTGTGGGATGCCTCCCGAATCGTGGTTACCAGTCCAAAGACGGCACATCACAAGGGGCATGAATCCAGAGTGATTCCTCTTTTCCCGGAACTGCTGAAACCGTTGATGGAAGTTCAGGAACAGGCTGCGGAAAGAACGGTTCAAGTGGTCACCCGTTACCGATCGTCGAATCAGAACTTGCGAACGGAACTGAATCGCATCATTAAGCGGGCGGGGGTGATTCCCTGGCAGAAGCCTTTCCAGAACCTGCGATCGACTCGGGAAACGGAATTGATGGAAAGCTATCCCGCCCACGTGGTCTGCCGATGGATCGGGAATTCGGAAGCGGTGGCGAAGAAACATTATCTGCAGGTGACAGACGCGCACTTTGAAAGGGCTGCAGTTCCCAGAACTGTTGGGGGGGAGGGGCACAGCCAGGGGCACAAGGCATGCGAAACGACGAAAACTGGCGAAACCATCAAAGCAAAGAACCCCGAGAAAACTCAGCGTTTTTCGGGGTCCTGCGGTTCAGTTGTCAATTCTTCGCATCACAAAATTAACCCGGCCAGGACTCGAACCTGGAAAATAAGAACCAAAATCTGATGTGTTACCATTACACCACCGGGTTGCTTTGCCGTCGGCAGATTGATTGTCGACGGCGAAGAGTTCGCTGTTGAACGAGATTAGTCGTTTCGCAGACGAATACCAACTTCGCCAAGTTTTTGGCGGATTTCATTGAGCGATGTCACGCCGAAATTGCGGCTTGCCAATAGTTCGTCCGGAGTCCGAGAAACCAATTGCCCAATCGTCTGGATATTCAAGCGGCTCATGCACTTGCGAGAACGAACAGACAGATTCAAATCAACGACCAGTTTGTTCATCATGGCCTGCTCTTCTGGCGAGAGGCTCTGATCCACAACATGATCGCGTGAATGAATCTTGTGCAGGTGCTGACCGATTCGCAGTCCGTGAGCAGCCAGCAGTTCCCGAATTTCCATCAGCGATGTTTCGCCGAAGTTCTTGCCTGCCAGAAGTTCCTGCTCGCTGACTTCCGTCAGATCGCCCAGCGAATTGATGTCCATCGCCTGCAGACAGTTGCGGCTTCGCACCGACAGTTCGAAGTCCGTGACCGGACGGCCCAACAGGTGCTTCATGCGAGCTTCCTGACGTGCCTGATCTTCGTCGTAGTACATGCCCTGAGTCGCGTCGATGTCCTTCAGGTACAACGCCGCAAACTCATTGTTCGGGTCATACTCACGAACACGTCGGAAGCAGAACGCTGCGGCCTGATAGTTCTCTTTGTCTTCGTACAGCAGGCCCAGATTCAGCATCGCTCCCGTAAAGAACGGAGGACGTGAAAGAGATCGTTCGTACAACCGAACCGCCTCGTCGTCGTTGCCTCGCAGGCAGTTTTCCGCCGCCAGCCAGAACAACGCGCGGGAATGATGAGGATCCATGTCGACAGCACGTTCGAAGTATTCGACAGCCGTCAGCGAGTCACCACGATCCGCCCAGATGCATCCCATCTGGAAAGAATATTCCGCACGGCTGGCCGCAGAGGCTGCCACGCTTCGCAGAAGCTTTTCAGCATCGTCGATCTTGCCTGAGGCACGAATCGCACCGGCTCGACGAAGCGCACATCCGACCGGATCATATCCAGCCTTGCCAGCTTGATCGAATCGATTCGCAGCTTCTTCCGGGCGGTGCAACGATGTCAGGCACTGCCCGTGTATGAACATAGCGACGCCATCGCGAGTCACTCCGGACAGAATCTTGTCGGCCTGAGACTGTCGGGCCAGCAGGTAAGCTCCTACACCAGCGCGTGCCAGAAGACCTTCTGATTTTTCGCCCGCTTCAACTCGGCGAGATAATTCGCCGACGCCTTGTCGCACTTCAGTCAATTGTGATCCACTGACTGCGTTCTCCAGCATCGAAAGGTCGCTTGCTGAAAGTGGACCTTCAGATTCGAGGAATTCTTTGATGTTGACCATAATCGCTTGAGGCACTTCTCTGGTTTCCTGTCAGATCGAAAAACATGTGGACACGCTGAATCGTGCCGGCAAAACACCTTTGCCAAACCCACTACGGAAAATGCACTTCACTGGATATGAGATGCACAAGCAGCGACCGGAACAGCAAATGCCGCACCATCGCAGGATTTTCGAAACCGAAGAGTTTAGCAGGCTTTCAGTGTTGACACAAACCAGACTCGGATTTTCCGAGACCATGCTGCGATTCCGGGAACAAAATTCGGCCGACATGGCTCGGTAGAAGGTCTGTTTGTAACGAAAAAAGCGATCAGTAGCGGCTTCCCGAGTGTCACTGAGGTCCGGTCCTGACATGGGCTGCGGGGTTGCACCGTCTGAGAATCAAGCGATGGGCCTGCGTTGCCTGAGGCTCACTTGTCACGCCCCCGCAGGAACACGGATGTAATTTCGAACCCGCCCCCCAACATCGTTTTGAGACGCTTACAGCGTCTTAATAAATGTCAGCAGACGATCGTTCAGCTCGAACTTGGCCGACGTAAACAGATCAATCGCTGCCTTGTTTTCTGAATCCACATGCGCCTCAACAAGCTGCACGGATTCTCCTCGAAGCCGGCGACAGATTTCCAACACGAGCGCCTGAGCGTACCCGTGGCGGCGTTGAGATTCAGGCACGAAGATCTCGCGAATGCCGACACTGCGGACTCCCCATTTGGGAATGAACAGGTCCATGCCGATAATCTGACCGCTCGCCACAACCTCCAGATTTGTCTTTTCCTGCAGTTCAAACCGCAGTGAATCCAGATGACCGAAGCGAACAAACCACCACCAGGTTTCTTTCGAGGGGCGGTCGGTGATGACCAGATTCAAATGACGTCGATGGCGGAGCAGTTTCGCATTCACGGGATCGCGGCTCTGCAACAGATCGCGGCGAAACACGAACGTCTCTTTGCCTCGAACATACCCGCATGTTCCAAGGAATTCCTTCCACGCGGCAGAGGAACCACAAAAGCCGGACGGTTCCAGACCTCCGTAAATGCCACAATAAAAGCCGTTCCGGTTTAAACCGCCGCCGGCTTCAATTGTGAGAGCACCACTGCTTCTTAAGTAATCTTCAGCCAGTCGAACCAGTTCCGTCCCGACCTTTCGACGGCGGTATTCAGGATGCACCATCAGGGCGGAGATGATCCCCTGAGTTTTATCCAGATTGTTTTCTGTGGCGTTCACCGCAAAGCTGGCGTGGACATATCCGACGAGTCGCTGGCCATCCAGAGCAAGGATCAGCCCCTTGCGATCAAAATACGGCGGGGAGCACGCAAATAGCTCAAACACATCACAAGAAAATCCCTCCGCAGCATTCCGTCCCAGCGCGCAGGCATGCCAGAGTTGGTGAAGGCGAGGAGGATCCGAGTTGTGATAAGAACGATATTGCACTATCCGTGAGCCCCGGTTTGCCGCCGCGGCGGCGACCGTCTGGAGTTACAGTTTTCTTGAAGTGTTCTCGCAATTCAGTCCGCTGAACAGTGAACATTGCAGCGTTTGCGAAATTTCCGAGGAGTGGTTTCAATAAAAATGAACCGCACCGCCTCTGACTGGAAAACACGAATCTAGCCGACATATGCTATTACTTCAAGACGTGCATTCTTCTCTGACGCCAACCTTTTTGGGATTGGGGCAATCCGTGACCTGGACCGATCGAGAACTAGCCGCCTGGCTCGATGAACTGCTCCCGGCTGCCCGCATGGTGGAGTTTGAAACGCAATTAAGAGTCGACAAAGCTCTGCAGGCCCGGGTCGCTCAAGTGATTCGGCACCGCGACCAGGGAGGCAACTCGATCGGTGAAGTCTGGCAGCGGGGACGACTGAGCTGTCCGGCTCGGTCCGAAATGGGAGGTTTTTTGCTGGGGACGCTGAGCGAAGCGGCTGCAGCCTACGTCGAATTTCATCTGCAGACTGTCGGCTGTCGAGTCTGCCAGGCGAACATGCATGACCTCGAAGAACAGTCCACACAAGCCGATCATGTGCCCGGCCGCCGCAGAAAGTTCTTTGAATCGTCAGCCGGTTTGTTGCGAAGCGATGACGACTCCAGCCGCTTCCATAGTGAATCCAACAAGGGCGGCGAATCCAACAAGGGCGGCGAATCCAACAAGGGCAGTGAACCCCGTAACGGCAGCGAGCCCAATAACGGCAGTGAATCCAGCAAGGGCCGATCATGAAACTTCTTTGTACTGCGATGTTTTGCCCTGCGTATGTGAGCCCTGCGATTATTCTTGCAATGTTTTTCCTCGTCTCCGTGCCGATGGCGAGCGCCGATGATCCCACAGAACTGATCATCTGGCCCAATGGACATCCGGAACCCAAAGTCAGCGCGGATCCGCCGGAGGAATTAGTGAAAGGTCCGGATGGTCTGACGCGCCGATTCAACGTGTCGAAGCCTCGACTTTTTGTCTACCGGCCAGCAAAAGAGATAGCGACGGGAGCGGCGATCATCGTTGTTCCCGGCGGCGGCTTCGGTCGCCTGTCGGATGAACACGAAGGCTCGGACGTTTGTCGCTGGCTGGCATCACTGGGGATTGTCAGTATCGAACTGGCTTATCGCACTCCCACGAATAAACATGCCAATCCCGTCGAAGGTCCCGCACAGGATTTACAACAGGCATTGCTGACAGTTCGCGATCAGGCTGAAGAGCTGAGTATCGATGCTGACAAGGTCGGTGTGATGGGCTTCTCTGCCGGCGGACAGACAGCTCTGGTGGCCATGGCGGGTAAA
>CAMAXD010000424.1 GCA_945861975.1 Candidatus Kuenenia stuttgartensis
TCGCCAATCGCCCTGGCCGCCTCGAACCTCGCGTCCTGAGACGACGAAGACACGGTTATCCACTCATGCAAAAACCAAGAAACATCCTCAGGGCCGATTTACGCAAGGAGTGCACCTGAAATAACTTACATCTCGACAGTGCCATTCGCGGCTGGCCCGTTATTGATTTGAATGAGTTTTCATGAGGGATTTTCGATGGTTTCTTTGTTACGTGGACTGATCATTTCACTTGCTCTGCCGGGCTTGCTGCAGGCGTCTGATTGGCCGCAATGGCGTGGGCCGGAACGGAATGCTCAGTCCGACGAAGTCCTGGCGTCGAAGGATTGGACGGCCGATCCACCGCAGCATCTTTGGACCGTCGAAGGATTTGGTGAAGGTTACGCGAGCGTAGCGGTTGTCGGTGGTGTGCTTTACACACTGGGCGACATCGACGGCGGACAATCCGTGATTGCGGCCAGCGCCGAGGATGGAAAGATTCTTTGGAAGCAGCCACTGACGGAAACACGACCGGAGCACAAGTACGAAGGTTCTCGGTGTACGCCTTCAGTCGATGGAGACCGTCTGTATGTTGTTTCTTCTGACGGAGCCATCAGTTGTCTGAAATCCACCACCGGTGAAATTGTCTGGCAGAGGAAATTCTCGGAGTGGAATGGCCGAATGATGTCGGGATGGGGATTTTCAGAATCACCGCTGGTCGATGGCGAACGAGTATTGTGTACACCTGGCGGCGACGATGCGATGGTTGTCTGTCTCGACAAGATGACCGGAAAAGACATCTGGGCCTGCAAGGCTTCCATCGAAGGCAGTGCTGGCAAGGACGGGGCGGGCTATTCTTCCATCATGATTTCGAATGCTGTTGGGATCAAGCAGTATGTGCAGTTGGTGGGGCGAGGCCTGATCGGGATTCGAGCGGAAGACGGGAAACAGCTTTGGAGCTATAACCGCGTTGCCAACGGCGTGGCCAATATTCCAACTCCAATCATTGAGGGAAATCTGGTCTTTGCGTCAACGAGCTACAAGACCGGGGCCGCTCTTGTGGAGTTGAAAAAGGATGATGATGGAGTCGCGATGGAAGAGAAGTACTTCCTGGAAGGACAGGTCTTCAACAATCATCATGGCGGAATGATTTTGTTGGACGGGCATATTTATGCCGGGCATCAGCAGAATGAAGGCTTTCCAACATGCGTCAATCTCCTGACTGGAGAAATCGTATGGGGTGGGAAACTTCGTGGCGCTGGCAAGGGCTCAGCAGCGGTGCTGTTTATTGATGGCCATTTGATCTTCCGCTATCAGGACGGCACCGTCGCGCTGATCGAAGCTGTGCCAACGGGATATAACCTGAAGGGCTCATTCGCACCCGACTACCAGAAAGGTGCGAGCTGGTCTCATCCGGTTGTCGTTAATGGCAAGCTGTATCTGCGGGAGCAGGACAAATTAATGTGCTACCAGGTTGGGAAATAGTTCTGGTAAACTGGCAGCATCGCGGAGACATTCGTCTTGAACAGCGGCAGCGATGCAGGAAGATCAATATAAGAAACCCCGCGGAAATAATTTCCGCGGGGTTTCTTTTTGTTGGTCAACTAATTGACATCCTTACCTGTCAGTTGCTTTTCCACAGAGTCGGCTCGTGAGCCGAGTTCGATGGCACTGCGGCGGATATCTTCGCCGCTGACAGTCGCTCTTGAATAGGTGTCAACCATCACAAAGTAGGGGCGACCACCAATGTCACGGATTGAGATGCCTCCGTGATGCATCAAAGCATTGAGCCGGAGAGCGTCTTCGTAAAAATCTGCTCGAGCTTCACAGCAAATGCTGAAGATCATCAGAAGGCGGTCGCCTGCAGAGTGCTCACTGTTTTCGATGTAGACAGTTTGAGCCCGTTCGTCGCGGAGAGTGAGATGGACCTTGAAGCCATCGTCGCCGTCGGGCTCCCACTGAATACTGGGAAGTCCGTTGAACGCGTCATAGATGAGATTGTCTAGATCACGGGTCGAACCCAGTACCGCCTGCAGCAACTGCGAAGCGGCCGCTGCATCGCGAGGACGGCTTTTAGGATCTCTGTTCAGCATCATGGAAACGCACTCCGCGATATCCAGCGGGATGTCTTCATTAATCCGACGAACACTGGTGTACCGGGCCGTCAGGATTGCTTTCATCAGGGTGTTTACAGAGTCCCCTTCGAACGGGAATTTTCCGGTCAGCATCAGGTAATAGCAGACGCCCAGGGCATACACATCGCTTTGAGTTGTTGCCGAGTCCCCTTCGAACAGTTCCGGCGCCATGAAATAGGGAGTGCCTGCAAGATTCGTATTGGGCAGATCATTCCCCATGACTCGCTTGGCAAGACCGAAGTCGACGATCTTCGGAACGCCGCCTGGTGTTACTAAAATATTGTCGGGTTTAAGATCGCGGTGAACAATTCCGAGGCGATGCGCCATCGCGAGTCCGCTCGCAATACCAACGGCCATCGCAGTAGAACGGATTGGTCCGATCGCTCCTCCTTCGTCAATTTCGCATTGCAGTGAATGCCCCGGGACGTATTCCATTTCAAGGAAGTGATAGTCTCCTGTTCGACCAATCGCGTGCGTTGTCACAACATTGGGATGAACCATCGCCGCCGCAGCCCGGCCTTCGTTCTCGAATCGCTCCACATAATCGACTTCTCGAGAGACCTTGCGCGGAGACAACAGCTTTAGTGCACACAGACGCTGCAGGCTTGTATTCCGCGCGAGGTAGACGACCCCCATGCCGCCGCGTCCCAGAAGTTTCTGGCACTGATAAATGTCCAGAACCTGTCCCGGCAGCAGCAGTTGGTCAAGTTCCATTTCAAGGGAAGCGGGAGCTGACTCGACGGCACCAGTATTCAGCAGCAGTGTGTCTTTTTGCCAAATGTTTTCCTGCGCGGTGAGTTTCATTCCGCAGCGAGGGCATGCGGCGAGACTACCGGAGAAAAGTTGGTTGCAGGCGGTGCAGTACAAGTTAGCCAAGCCATCGTTCCATTATGAATCAGGGGAATACCGGGCCACTTTGAAGCGAAGTGGGCTGACCGAAAGTTACTCCCCAAAAACCAGGCAAATTCGTCTTGAGACGCCGATCATAACAAATAGGGCTTAAAAGATGCGACTTTGAAGCCGGTCTGTCAGAGTTCCGGCGACCATTCAACTGACGCTCCCGAGCCACTGGACAGAAATTCCCTGATTTCACGTGCGGCAGATTGTCGCAGCCTCGGCTATGCTGTGAAATAGACGGTGTTTCAGTCACGCGGTTCGAGCGAAGCCGAAAAGTCTTTTAGAATGGCAGCTCAGGCCGGGCTGTATTCCCACCTATGTGAATTGATTCGGGGTTACATCAGCATTCCTGCTATTCATGTGAATTGCCTCAGATATTGAGTCCAGGAGTTTGGAAATGAAGTGTCGTTTAGTCTGCCAGTGTTGTCTGATCGCGTTGTGTTTCCTGAGTTCGGTCGCTTTCGCTGCTGATCGAGCAGCGAATGACAGCCTGTTGAATAATGCTTTGAGTGTCTGGAGAGCTGGAGATTTCGCTTCAGCAGAAAAGATGCTGAGCGATATCATCGAGAATGGAACAGATGATCCTCGCCCGTTGTATTTTCGTGGAATTCTTGCGGAGCAGATGGGCCATGAGGGTACGGCCGACCTAAAGGCCGCTGCGAAGCTGGAAGCGGAAACCAGCACGGCCTCGCTTGTGAGTCGTTCGATCGAGCGAACTCAGGGGCCGTTACGTATTCGGATCGAACGTTATCGTCTGGCTGCTCGAAATGCCCTGAAGGCTGATCCTGAAAACGAGCGACTGAAGTTGGTTTATCGTGATGCTCTCGAAGCACGGCGGCAGGGAGATTCACCTGCTGCCATTCAGCTTCTGAAAGAAGCGGCGGCCGGTGGTTCTGATCCACGATACTTTTATATGCTCGGAGTTACTCTGGCCGAAGCCGGACAGAATGATGAAGCCAGGGAGTTCTTCATTGAAGGTTTGAAACATGAACAGACTCCTCAGCATTCTCAGTCGGTCAGCGAAGCATTGTCCGGTATTCAAGGCGATATTCGCCGGATGATTGAAGAGCAGACTTCGATCGAGATTGCCGGCCGGCAGATTACTCGTCAGACAAATGTTCGCGAGATTCAACGGCGATCCTGGATGACTCAGGATCAGTTACTGGCCGATGCGAGTGCCGCCACGGAAATGGCTGCGGCTCGTGAAGAAGCCGAGGATGCTGCTCGTCGCAAAGCCGCAGCTGACAAGATTCTGGCAGAGAACAAAGTACGTGATGCCGCTGCTGAAAGAATGAAGGAAAATGCGGTTGCGGCGACGGAGAAACCTGCTGCACCAGGCAAAACAGAGATGCCTGAAGAGCCAGCGGTTGCGGCTACCGAGCCTATGCCTGCTGATCCGAATGCACCCGTTAATCCATTTCTGACCGGTGGTGCCGGAGCCGGGCCGTCGATGGCTCCGAAGTCCAGCGTTACGGCAGGTCCGATTGATATGTCCTATTTGCCGGCCGCGACTGAGTACTTGATGTATGTCCGGCCCGGCGATCTGCTGGAGAGTGGATTCGCGAAACCGCTGACAGACATGCCACAGTTTCAGCAAGCAATGACAGAGATGTCCGCTCAGACAGGATTCGTCCCTGGTGATATCGACTCTGTCACGATGGGAATGGGCAATTTGATCGCAACCATGATACCTGTCATTGGGCAGGCGATGGGTGGAGGCCAGCCTGATCCAGCTGCAATCTCGAAGCAGCTGATGGGTGGTGAAAATGCTATGATCGTTGTTCGAACGAACAAGGATATTGACGTTGCAGCTCTCATGACACAGGGGAACGCGACTGAATCGACCCACGGCGGCAAGACCTATTATTTGCTGCCAAATCCGGATCCAAATGCTCCTGTGATGGCTCTGCATGCGGTTGATTCAAAGACGTTCCTGATGGCCTCCGAGCCTGGCCT
>CAMAXD010000425.1 GCA_945861975.1 Candidatus Kuenenia stuttgartensis
ATACTGCCCTGTTGCACAACCAATCTCCAGAGCAAGAGAGGATTCGTCGGTGTGAATTTCCAGTGCCTCGATTCCATGGCTGTTCGAGAATGTTTCCGGGATCGGCGGCACAGGTTGACTGCGATCTTCTATGAGCCAGTAATAAAACCTCCGGAGTCCCGGCACAAATCTCAGTGGCAGCATCCGAAGAATAACAGGTCGGGATTGTTTCTTTATTGGCCTTGTCGCTGGCAGACAACCATCCACTCGAAAGTGTGTCGATGTCTCCGGATTTGACTGATGCGGGCCGTAGTTATCGGGGTAGCACGCGGCGAGACATTCCATGACAGGCCGAGGATTCATGAAAAGGTGCCCACAGGCATCACACCGCTCGACCGAGAACTCACCAGGGATTCCGCACAGATTGTCACCCGACGTCTGCACGACCGTTGCCTTAGAACAATCGCATAGAGGGCATGAAATCCGTTCCAGACGCAACGTATTGAATGATGAATCTTCCTGCTGCATCAACGAGTGAACTTGCTTTGGAGCTTCTGACTTGTCACGCATGTTTCGCCTCAATCTGGTGCCATTCTTTGCGGGTCTGTATCCAGATCAATGTCCAAAGTGGCACCTGAACACATCCGATGCCCAGCAGATATCCCAATCCAATGCCCGTGCTGCCGTACAATGTTCCCAGCCAGAGTTGCGCGCCGGCAACGGTCAGACTGGAAGCGATTGAAGCCAGCAGGAATGGATCTCGCTTGTGAGCTCTGACATAAAGATTCGTACATAACGCGAACTGAATCAGCACCATCGCCGCGGAAAACAATAATGTCGCATCCAATGGCAGCAGCCGCTCGGATATTCGCACAAACAATCCCTCACTTCGGGATCCCATCCACCAGACTGCGACACAAAAGAACGTTGTGACCAGAGTCATAATGAACATTGACATACGCGTAAGCCGAAAAAACAATCGATCGAGTTCTACATAATTTTTTTCTGCCACAAGCGTTCCAAAGACCGGTCGGCGAGTTTCAATCCAGGCGAGAGCCCCGCCTTGAAACGCGGTGAGAATCGTCCAGGTCATTCCAAGCCGAGCGGCTTCTCCTTCCGGCCGCTCCGTAAAGATCAGCAGCAGTGGCATTTGATTCGCAAGCCACAGCAAAACCCCCTGTACCGCAATTCTCCATTGCAAAGGCAGAATCTCTTCCCTCCAGCCGATGCGGGACGAGTCTGCAGGGCACAAAAATTCCTCAAAAAAAGCCCGGTACCGCACCCCGATCAAATAACCTTCTCCGACCAGTCGTACGGCGGCAGACCCGACGAGCGCCCACAGACCCGACCCGCTGCTGATTGCCAGCCACACGACCATCGTTCCGATCACCGCTTGAAAACAACGGATTCGATTGACAACAGCAATCTGATGGCAGCCTTCCAGAATTGCTGTCATTGGCAGCAATGGCAATTGCAGACCGTTAAGAATGACAAGCACAATCCATGGATAAACCCACTGCACCTGTGCTCGGAGTGGATTCAGCTCGGCGGTGAGGGCCGCGGACTCACGAAAAAAAACAATGCCCGCCAGAGACGCCCCCACGGAAAAGATCATGGCCAGAATCCCGTACCACAGGAACATCATTCGGCCCAATGAGATTAGTCTGGACTTCGCCTCTCGATCACCCGCAATTCGGCCATCTCGTAACCGCAGTTGTGCCCACTCGTGACTTGACACATTGATCAAAACGATGTGCAAACCCAACTCAACAAAGACCTACAGCCCTAACAGGTTGTTGAATGCATAGTAGTAGTCCTGAAGTGCCGGAGTAAAACGGACAACCAGTAGAAACTGTGTAATCGGACCTGTCAGCAACTGCCAGATTTTCGAAACCACAGCAAAACCGACGGCATCATCGACACCAATTCTGTCAAGAACTCGCTTCCAAAAGCTCTGCCATTTTCTTTCCAACGGCACATTCCCCTGCGATTGCCGGCATGAGTCTTCAACTGATCCGGGCCCCGATTCCACAGAAGTGCTTACCTTTCCGGTGTCAGGCTGGCTCAAAAGCGAACTAGATGCCAACATCGGCAGCTTACGAAAAAAAAGGGACGATCGTTGAGTTTATCATCCCAAAACTCCATAAAACGATAGCTCGAGGAACAACGCTTCCCCTGGACAGAATTGATTTAAGATCTTCAATCTCCAGCATTTCCGTCCTCAAACATTACAAGTGTCTCAAAACTGTGACAGAACACTTGCTCGATTATCGGCCCTAAACCCTTACTGCAATCAGCAGCCACGGCCTAAACTGAGGCAGCCTGTGGATGCATCCTCGCGGAGAGTCGACGGCAGGCGACTTCGAGATTCGGTAAGTCCATCCGTAACGGATATCAATGGCGACTTGACCCGCGGACGTGTTCGACCATACTCCGGTCATGCGGTTCCCGAAACAACTCAGATCGGGTTATGGTTCCAAAACCATATATCCAAAAGTCTTTTAGCCACGACAACTCTGATAATGGCGGAACGTCCTGAATCTAAATCCCTGCAAAGTTTGAACCACCACTCAAGCCACATGATTCTTTATGTCACCATTGCTTGAAGTTGACAATTTGTTCAAAGCCTATGGCAGCCTCAAGGCTGTCGATGGGCTCAGCTTTTCAGTGAACGCCGGGGAGGCATTTGGTTTGTTAGGCCCAAATGGCGCGGGCAAATCCACGACGATGATGATGATCTGCGGTCTGCTCGAACCAGACTCAGGAGAAGTCAGGCTGGAAGGTAAGGCTCTCGACCGCAGAGTTCCTCAGAGTCGCCAGCGGCTGGGCGTAGTGCCGCAGGATCTCGCAATCTATCCCGACCTGACAGCTCGCGAGAACCTGCTGTTCTTTTCCAGTCTCTATCAACTGAGCGGTCAGCAACGAAAACAAAAAGTCGACGAAGTTCTGGAACAGGTCGGCCTCTCGGCTCGTGCGGATGATCTGGCAGATACGTTCTCAGGCGGCATGAAACGGCGTCTGAATTTTGCGGCGGCCGTCATGCATGATCCTGTACTGCTGATTCTCGACGAACCCACTGTCGGTGTGGATCCTCAAAGTCGTGCGCATCTGATCGAATGTATTCGCAGTCTGCAGACGAATGGCACCGCGGTGATTTATGCGAGCCACTATATGGAAGAGGTTCAGGCCATCTGCTCGCGAGCGGCAATCGTGGATCACGGAAAAATGCTGGCCTGCGATACGATTCCGGAACTGCTGAAAGAAATTCCGTTCGAAATTGAATTGCGGATCGGGAATGCGTCTCTTCCGCCGTCACTTTCATTAGGCTCTACCGCAACGATCGATCGAGATGGTGATGAGACGGTTGTCCGCATCAGTACCTCCGAGGTGAATTCCGAAGCCGCTTTGAATCACGAAGTCACGTCGATCCTGACGACGTTGGGACAACATTCGATCGGCGTGCGATCCATCAGAACTCACGAACCAAATCTCGAACGCCTCTTCCTGAAGCTGACCGGTCACAAACTCAGAGACTGAGAGCCATCATGCCTTTTGTTGATCTTTCACAAATCCCGGCCATCGAACCTGTCCCGGGTTGCCGAATGCGAACTCCGCATGGCCAAAACGTGATGCTGTCGTATCTTGAAATGGAAGACGGTGCCGAAGTGCCGCTCCATCATCATCCTCACGAACAGGCCGGAATGCTGATCAAGGGTCAGGTTCAACTGACGATTGGTGATGAAACTCGCATTTGCGAGGCTGGTTCTCTGTTTATTATTCCTCCGAACGTGCCTCATCGTGCGGTGGCTGTGAATGGCCCGGCTGTGGTGCTGGACGTTTTCAGTCCCGTCAGAGAAGATTACGCGGAACTTGCCAATCGTTATATTCCCCCTGTCAAAGCCAAGGGCTGAGACGTCCCCTGCCTGCCCCGACACAATCTGCTATCTCGCAACAACCTTCCTGTGAGTGATTCCATGAACCGTGTGATTGTCCGCCCTGAAAAACTCGATCTTGATTCTCCTGGCCGCAGAGATTACTGGGTTGCTCTTGAGCACGACAGTATCTGGGGCGATCACCTGATGCCGCTCACGGTGTTTGTCGGGCCGGAAGCAAAAGACGGAGAAGGTCTGGTCTCCTTCGGCTCAAATCACGGCAATGAATACGAAGGGCCTTGCGTCCTGAAGCATCTGGTGCGCGATATCCGCATGGAAGATGTTCGCGGGCGAATTATCCTGATCCCCGTTCTGAATCCCGCAGCGTTCCTCGCCGGAACTCGAGAAAGCAAACTCGATGACGGTGTGAATCTGAATAGAGCCTTTGTGGATGGTGCCGGAGTCACTCCAGCACTTGCCGGGATTACTCATCGAATCGCGGCCTTCGTTCGCAAATACATCTGGCCGCGAGTTCACGTCGTACTGGACCTGCATTCCGGTGGCGACGTTGCTCGATTCGCCATCTGCGCGAATTTTCATCCGGTTGATGATCCGGAGTTGGCTGCAAAAATCGAAACGACAGCTCGCTGGTTCGGCACGCCCGCCCTGATGGTTTACCAAAATGCAACTCCCGGACTGCTCCCATCAGAAGCCGAACGGCTCGGCAAGATTACTGTCGGCACAGAACTCGGCTGGGGACGTGCGGTGAATCCTGAAGGCGTGCGTTATGGGCGTCAGGGAGTATTAGCTGCGTTGATCAACAATGGGCTGATGCATGGCAAGATTGAGCCGATCGCTTACCACAAGGCGGGGACTCAGCGCAAGCTCGAAATGGTCGCACGAGAATGCTTCATTCCTGCTCCCTTCGCCGGACACTATGAACCGCTCATCGAATGCGGCACTCCGGTCAAAAAAGGTGACATTGTCGGTTACCTGCATGACTTCGATCGCATCGACCTCGATCCATGGCCCTGCGTTGCGGCACTTGACGGAGTTGTGCTGGCCCAAGCCTGGGTTGCTCCAGTGCCGAAGGGGCAACATATCGTCGT
>CAMAXD010000426.1 GCA_945861975.1 Candidatus Kuenenia stuttgartensis
CCCAAATACTGGCCACCGCTGGGACTTCCCGTTGGTAGCGTGCGAGCTATTCTGACGCTGTTCGTGGTGGCGATTGTGACTGTCAGTGTGGCCCGCGGGCACGATCTGGACTTGATCTGGACGGAAACTCTGCTGATCGCGCTGGCTCATTACTTTACCTCACGAAGATTTGTTTCGCTGCCTCCGGAAGTGCTCAAAAGGATTCAGGAAGAGGGGCTGATTGAGAAGGAACAGCATCCCCTGTTTCTTCCTCGACACAGTATTCGACTCCTGATTCTTGCCGCGTTTGTGGGCCTCGGAGTGTTTCTTTATCGACACCATCGCCTGATGGAACCTCGTGCCGTATCGCTGCTGGGAATCGTCGCCGCGTATGTGCTGGGCGCGATGTTTCGAGGTATCGGAGCGTGGTTTGGCAGTCACACCGGCCATCGGCCATCTTCGGCATGGGGCGATTTCAAGGCCATTGTGGTGCTGCTTGCCGTGGGGATTGCCGGCGTTCCGGAACTGTTCGAGATGTCTGATTTTCTGCCCGATATGGCTCATCGAGTCGCGTTGGGAATGATGCTGTTCTACTTCGGCTCGCGCTGATTCGGTAACGCCCGGAAACAGATCTCCGGTATTGATGATCCGGCTCATGAATTTCACGATGAAAGGCGCTGCTCATCAGCCGCAAAAGCTTTATCACCGCGAGCAATCACGATGCATGTCAATGCTGCTGCGCAACCGAACAGGATTGGGCTGAACCTTGGCAGCAGGGCCATTGAGACAGCAATGCCGGACCATGCGATCCCGATCCAGCGATACGCCGTCCAGAGTCCACAACATCCAATCCAAAGCGCCTGCCACTTCTGGGGAACTTCAGGCTGATGAGTCTTGCGTTCGTGATATCTCCGCAAGTCAGGCCAATTCCGGATGGCATCAGGCGGGATCCGCGGGGATACGCACCTCACCTGTTCGCAGCAAAACTCTGTCCAATCATTCGCCATTTGCAGTCAACCGGTTACCATTGAGGCCCCGCTGATTTCCGATCGCCGGTTACTTCCGCCGACGATTCTTCGATGTTCTCCATCAGTCTGCCATCAGGAGGTTCCGCGATGTTGTCCGTCCGCACTGCGTTGACGTTGTTTGTGTTCGCTGCCGGAATTTGTGCTGCTTCGCTGTCGGCGCAGGAGGTTTCTGGACCTTCCGGGACAAATCCGCTAACGATCGAAGGCGATCTGGCGTCGCAGATGGTCGACGGAATTGATCGCTTTCTGCTCAAAGAGATCGAGACAACTGCAGCCACTCGGGCGGAACGGTTCAAGGTCGATCTGTCATCGCCGGAAGCTTACGAGACGTCTCTGAAGCCACATCGTGAGAAGCTTGCAAAGTGCCTCGGCATTCGGGACGCTCGCCTGGCATTTGCAGCCCCGGAGATCATCGTCAACGTGGGTGGTGAATCCGTGATCGCTCAGTCTGAGAAGTTCACGGTGCAGGCCATTCGCTGGCCGGTGCTGAGTGATCCGTCGCCGCAGGGAGCCGGCCTGCCATCGATCTATGGCGAAGGGCTGTTGCTGTCCCCAAAGGGGGAAACGATCGCAAATGTCATCGTTCTGCCGGATGCGGATCAGACGCCAGAGCAGATGTGCGGTTTGGCAGAAGGTATTCCAGAAGAATCCCAGCTCGCTCGCCATCTTGCCGAAAGCGGTTGCCGCGTTGTTGTACCGGCTCTGATTAGTCGCCATCGCGAAAAACGTCAGGGACGGGCGGATGTGACAAGTCGCGAATTTCTGCACCGTTCAGCCTTTGAACTGGGGCGAACCCTCGCAGGCTACGAAGTACAGATGTCGCTGAGCATCGTTGACTGGTTCACTGCGTCGTCTCCGAAAACTCCGGTCGGCATTTACGGCTACGGTGAAGGTGGCATGCTGGCCTTGTTTGCCGGTGGCCTGGATACTCGCATCAACGTTACCTGTGTCAGTGGATTTGTTACGCCTCGTGAAAAATCATGGGAAGAACCGATCGAACGAAACTTTTTTGGGCTACTGCGTGATTTTGGTTTCCAGGAACTTGGGATGCTTGTGGCTCCCCGTGGCCTGATTCTTGAAAGAACTAGTGTGCCGGAAGTTGCTCTCGCCGGAAATGGCGGTGCTCCGGCAGTGCTGTCTCATACGCAATTTCAGGAGAGTGAAAACGATCGCGTCGTTGAGGATTTGTTCGATCGTTTAGAACCGTTGAAGCCCCCATTTAGAGCGATCCTTCCGGTCAATGGTGAAGTTGCCTTTGGCACAGCCTGCGACAGCTTCGTGAAGGCATTGACGCCTACAGCTCGGTCAATTGAAGAGATGACAAAGCTGTCAGTGTCTGAAAAGGAAACGAGGCCTGATCCCGCAATCCGTGAAACCACTCTTTTCCGTCAAATCGACCGCCACAATCAGGCACTGCTTCGCGAAAGCCATTTCGTTCGCAACGAGTTCATGTCCAAGCTCGATATGACATCGGTTGAAGCGTACGAAAAATCTTCATTGGCTTATCGTGAGATATTCCGCAAGGACGTCATTGGCGAATTTGATCAGCCGCTGTTGCCGTTTAATGCTCGCTCACGAAAGTCCTGGGACACCGAAAAATGGACGGGCCATGAAGTTGTGATGGATGTGTTCCCGGACGTGTTTGCCTACGGCGTGCTGTTGTTACCCAAAGATCTGAAGCCCGGAGAAAAGCGTCCGGTTGTAGTCTGCCAGCACGGTCTTGAAGGTCGCCCTGTCGACATCTTCCAGGGAGATCACCCGGCCTATCATGACTTCGCCGCAAAGCTCTGCGAACAGGGATTCATTACGTTCTCACCACAGAATCCGTACATTTTCCAGGATCGATTCCGCACGCTGCAGCGGAAAGCTCAGCCGTTGGGAAAAACCCTGTTCTCCATCATCGTGCCTCAACATCAGCAGATCGTAAACTGGCTGAAGACGCAGCCGAACGTTGACGGCGATCGCATCGCGTTTTACGGCCTGAGCTACGGCGGAAAATCTGCCATGAGAATTCCGGCTCTGGTGACCGACTATTGTCTGTCGATCTGCTCGGCTGACTTCAACGAATGGGTGCTGAAGAACGCGAGCACTCGTGAAAACTTCAGTTACATGTGGACGGGCGAGTATGAAATCTTCGAATGGGATCTCGGCAGCACTTTCAACTATGCGGAAATGGCTGCGTTAATCTGCCCGCGTCCATTCATGGTGGAACGAGGACACTTCGATGGCGTCGGCGAGGATCACTGGGTCGCCTTTGAATACGCCAAGATTCGCCACCTTTATTCTGCTCAACTGAAGATCGGCGACAAAACCGAGATCGAATGGTTCGTTGGTCCTCATACCATTAACGGGCAGGGAAGTTACAAGTTCCTGCAGAAACATTTAGGACACACGCCAATAAGCCCCTCTGTCGCAAAATGACTTTGTGGAAGGTCTGAACAGAAGTTAGCAAAGGAAACGAAGACGTCTCAGGTGCTCGAACTTCGTTTTCTTCTGTTGGAAAAAACGGATTGAAAATACGGAGTTGTGCTGGAACAGGTTCTAAGGAGGCGCTTCGTTCAGGATGACAGCAGGTCAAACAAGTTCGGCGATCGGAGTGGGGTCGCTTACCAGATGTGCAGGGCGTCCCTGAGGACTGAACAGAATCTTGTTCGGGTCGATGCCCAGTTTGTGGTAAACGGTCGAAACGAAATTCTCCGGTGAGAGGACTCGATCCACGGCAGAGAAACCTTTGCGATCAGTCGCGCCGATCACTGTTCCTCCGGGAGTTCCACCGCCAGCCATCAGAACTGACATTGCGTTGGCCCAGTGATCGCGTCCCGCAGTGGTACTTCCGGCCAACGTCGAAAGTTTTGGCGTACGACCGAATTCGCCCAGTGCGATCACGAGCGTCGAATCCAGCATGCCGCGTTCTTTGAGGTCCTGAATGAGTGTCGCAACAGAGTTGTCCCACGCTGGCAGACGCTTACGCAACGCACCGAAGATGTCGCTGTGATGATCCCAGCCGCCGTCATAGACAGTGATAAACGGGACGCCCGCATCAACCAGTCGGCGTGCCAACAAACAACGCTGGCCAAATCCGTCACGACCGTAGCGATCTCGGGTCTCGGGACTTTCCTGACTGATATCAAACGCCTTCTGCGCTTCCGGCGATGTGACCAGACTGTGTCCCTGCTGGAAATATTCATCGAACGCCAGCACCGGATCACCAGCGGCTTCATCATTCAGTCGTACCATGCGATCCACTTTGGCTCGCAGATCAGTACGAGACCCAAATCGCATATCCGTCAGATCACGAGGCAGAGCGACGTCACGCACTTTAAAGTTGGCGCCGTTGGGGTCATCGCCCACAACAAACGGAGCATACCGTGCTCCCAGAAAATTCGGGCCGCCGGAGCGAGACATCTGCGGCATGCTGAAATAAGACGGCAGCCCGTTATCTCGTCCCAGTTCTTTGGCAACAACTGATCCCATGCTTGGATGAAAACTAACAAACGCTCCGCAGCCAACCGGAATTCTCGGCGGTGAACCAGTCATCATATAGTGATTGCCGGCTCCATGATTGCCTTGATCATGCCGGATCGAGCGAATCATCGCGTAGTCATTCAGGCTGGCGGCCAGCTTGACCATGTGCTCCGAATAACCGACGCCCGGAACGGTTGTCTCGATCGAAGAAAACTCTCCACGATACTCCATCGGAGCATCGGGCTTGGGATCGAATGTTTCGAAGTGAGTCGGACCGCCATCCATCCAGATCAGAATACAGCTTTTGGCTTTCCCGGCGGGAACATGGCCGCCATGCTGCGATTCTGCGCGAGCCTTCAGGCCGCCGACAAAGCTGGTTCCAAGGAATCCACCCAGGCCCAGTTCCAGCGCGTTACGTCGGCTAATTCCATCACACCGTCTGCGGTTTAACATTGATGTCGTTCCTCA
>CAMAXD010000427.1 GCA_945861975.1 Candidatus Kuenenia stuttgartensis
CTAAATGCCCCCGATGCGATTCGAACGCATGACCTTCGGTTTAGGAAACCGACGCTCTATCCAGCTGAGCTACGAGGACTTATGGATCACTCCATGGCGGCAATCTAGCATGTTTTTTGATGCTTCCGAGTTTGAGCCACGAAAAATCGGCGGGAAGAACCGGCAATCTCGAATTCGCTGATGCAATCACCCGTGAAGCAGCCTGTTTTCAGGAGATCACGTCGGCGATAACTTTGCCATGCACATCCGTCAGACGGTAGTCGCGGCCCTGGAAACGGTACGTCAACTGTTCATGATTGAAACCCAGAAGATGCAGGATTGTGGCCTGCAGGTCGTGAGGCGTCACTTTGTTTTCGACGACGCCAAAGCCCAGTTCGTCGGTCTGGCCGTAGTTGTAACCGCCCTTTACGCCACCGCCGGCCATCCACATGGTGAAACAGTCTGGAAAATGGTCACGACCCAGAACGTTGCCGCCCGCGGTTCGGCCTTCGCGAAATGGTGTTCGCCCGAACTCGCCACCACAGATGATCAGAGTATCCTCAAAGAGACCTCTCTGCTTCAGATCTTCAATCAACGCTGCGATCGGTTTGTCCGTCTTCGCCCACTTATTCGTCAGGCCATCGGTCAGGCCTTCGCCCGGCCCGGTGCCGTGGAAGTCCCAGCCCCAGTCGAACAACTGCACGAAGCGAACGCCCTGTTCGACAAGACGTCGTGCCAGCAGACAGTTGTTGGCAAAGCTTGCTTCGCCCGGCACAGCGCCGTACTTTTCCTGTGTCTCTTTCGTCTCGCGATTGATGTCCATCACTTCCGGTACAGAAGTCTGCATGCGATAAGCCAGCTCGTATTGAGCAATGCGCGTCATCGTTTCGGGATGGCCCAACTCAGCGGCCTGCATTTCATTAAGCTGCTTCAATGCATCCAGAGAGCGTCGACGCACGTTGCGATTCATTCCCGCAGGGTCGGAAACATACAGCACCGGATCTCCTTTGGATCGGCACTGAACTCCCTGAAAGACCGATGGCAGGAAGCCACTGCCAAATGAGTTTGCTCCACCGTTCGGTTGAACTCCGCTACTGATCAATACAACGAAGCCGGGCAGGTCCTGATTTTCTGTGCCGAGTCCATACGTCGTCCACGCACCCATGGAAGGACGGCCGGAACGAGGTGATCCGGTGTAAAGCAGCAACTCAGCCGGAGCATGATTAAACTGATCTGTGTTCATCGAATGGATGAAGCACATATCATCGGCCACTCGATGGAGATTCGGAACAGCATCGGAGAGCCAACTACCGCCTTCGCCATGCTGAGTAAACGTGCGCGGCGTTCCGAGTAGTTTTGGAATCCCGGACGTGAAGGCAAAAGTTCGCCCCTTCAGAAACTCATCGGGGCAGTTTTCTCCGGTTCGTTTGACCAGCTCGGGCTTGTAGTCGTAAATGTCCAGATTCGGAGGCGATCCGGTCAGGTGCAGGTAGATGACACGCTTGGCCCGAGCGTCGAAGTGCGGCTTACGCATCTCCAGCGGGACCGACGGATTGATTGGAATATCGGCCTTCGCAGTGCCGCCGGACAGAGACGATAACGCGATGGCACCAAGGCCAACTCCGGATGTCGACAGGAAGTGGCGGCGAGTTTGAAACTGCAGAGATGACAGGTCAGGTGACATGAACAGGTCTCTCATTTTGACCAAAAGGCGGGACGAAATAGCTGAGGTGGGATCTTGGTTAACACGCACTAATAAAACCGGGACAGGCACCCGTGGCGGTCGCTTTTCTGCGTGATTGCGGGATCTCTGCGGGAGCCAGCGCCGGTTTTGTCAGGCGTTCCTGTCGACGATGATACCCGGACGAGAGCGGCTCTGTCAAAAGCTTTGCCTGACGCCGGTTCAATCGCCGACAATGGCATTCAAGTTTTCGCGATGCGCAGGGCGATCAGATTTTCCTTTGCCCCTTCAGTGTCAGCAGCACACGTTCAATCTGCCAACTATCGTCCTGCTCGCCGGTCATCTCATCGGATTTTATTTCTGAATCGATGTCGCTGACCTGAATCTGCAGAAAGAGTTGGCCCTGCAGGCAGGTGTTTTGGATCAGCTCACCTGGAATAGAAATGGATTGCATTCCCAGCGGGCTTGTCAGCTCGGCGATTGTTTGCATGTTGCTGCGATCGCCGGACAGGATCTTTACGAATCGCGAGCCGGCTCGGATCAGAAGTTTGAGTTCTCCGGATTCGGGGACAAGTGGCCGGCAGGCTTCAGGGATGTGAAACTCGAGCATTGTTTTTGAGGCAGATTCCTGCGGCTGCCATTTTCGTCTTAGGTTGACATAAGAGCCGCCGATTCCTCCATCGTCATTGATCACCGATCGATATGTAAGCAGCTGAGGAGGAATCAGAAATGGTTTTCCTGCTTCAGGTGGATACAACTCCAGCGGATGCACGACCAGTACGGAACGTTGTCGGCGAATATCATCGCCTTCAAAATGGAGTACCTGCGAGTCAGACTTGTCCCAGAACAACACAGAGGGTTCTGACGGAAAAGCGGCAGCCTCAATCTCCTGCGTTGAGTTGAAAACAGAATTCAGTAAAGCCGTTCGATAACGCTCATCATCACTCAGCAGAGACGACCGAAAATACTGCCCGGAAAGCAGAGCATTGTCCGGAGTACCTCGGAGCAGTCCGGAATCATCCAGATCGAGCGCCATGTTTTCGCGATTCATTCCCGCCAGAATCGGGTCGCATGGAGTCATGCCATCTTGTGCTCGCAAAGTTCCTGTGAGTCCTGATTCATCCAAAGTCGCCCGAACGCGCCAGGGCTTTCCGAGGCGACGAACAGAAGTCAGAGGATAGGTTCTTAGTCCCGCAGGCTGCAAAAACTTTCCCCACGAGACATTTCCGGGGCCGTGCCAAGTCATGCGGCGATAATCAGAATTGGTGTTGTCCTTCAGAGCATCGAGTCGTGTGCCGTTTTCTGCTGAAATGCCCAGATCGCGCGGAGAGGGAACGAACACCGAAGCAAAACCGTCGGCCGGTAAATCGGTAAAGCCCTGAGAAGAGTTAATCACGACCGACTCAATCACGGTGGCCGGCGCGACATTACGAATCTGAAATCCGACCATCGCTGCTGGCAGGGCGGCAATGATGGCCAGAGCAGGCACGGCGATAATCAACCGTTCTCCGGAGTTACGCTTTTGCAGAAGCAATCCCACGACCAACATCGCCACAGGAAAAATCGCCAGCAGCAGGACAGCGACGTTTCGGGAGGGAATACGATAGCCAATCATGGCGGCGGCCTGATCTGACGCGACGGTCTCGTCAATGATCGAAGCTGGCCGTTTCGTAAACATGACTTCCTGCATCCGGCGGCTGGAAGGAATCAACGCATGGGCGGGATGAGATAAATTCTCGTAGTTTGCCGGGTCAAGGAATACCCGAGCTGAGATTGTGGTCACGAGCACCGAGCCGCGGCCGACGCTTTTCGCCATCGCAACAGGCCAGCCGTCAACGGTCCAGATCTTTTCGCATTGCTCCGGGACGACTCGAAGGTATCGGACAGGCTCGGGATAATCGCGAGCAACTGAGCGCACTGGATACTGCGATTGAGGATACTCGGGATTGATCTCCAGCGTCAGTGCATTGGCTGTTGTCTCTCCAACAATGGTCATCGGCAGACTGTCACCCAACAACGCTTCGACCACGTCAGGACCGGTCAGATCGGCCGCAATCAACAGTCGGCCACCTCGCAACACCCACGCACGCAACGCTTCGCAGGCTTGAGGATAGCTGGTCAACTCTGGATTTGTCACGGCAATCTGATCCATCGCGTCGAGACATTCCGGATCAGCAGTGATCGCGGCTGAACTGATCGATGTGACGCCTTTGTTGGTCACAGCGGCGAATCTCATTACTCCCATGAGATCGTAGACCGGAGTATCAGCTTCGATATCCGATCCGGTATCACCCACCAGGCCAGACAATGGCAACAGATCAATTTGAGTCATTCCCTGGAATGAGGGTATCTCGGAGCTGTGTGCCTCACGGCGAATAACGCCGTCATCCTCCCCGTTCGGGAAAAACAGGTATTCAAATTCGACGCCGCCAGAAGCTTTTGCCTCCCGCACATAAACCGGCCAGGAGGACTCGAAAACAACCTTCGGCGGAAGAGTCAACTGGCGAGCGAACTGCAAGCCATCAGAACCAGCAGGAGTAACCACGGTCAGGGATGTCGCCGGACGGTCGCTCGAATTCCCAATACGCCCTTTCACGATGCCCCAGTGTTCGGGTCTGAATCTCGCGATCCCGGCCTGGCGCATCTCAACCGTGAGTGACTCGCCGGATTCGCTGTCGGATGGATTTGACGCTTTCGCCTGGTCAGCATTAAGAACGATGCTAAGCGATGCGACCGACACGACAATCAGGACTGGAAGAACTCTCAGGCATCGGCGCAATGGAAAGCAGCAATCAGGCATTCCGCCAGCGTGATCAGGTTCGTGGAAAAAAATCTTGTTCACAACTGCCTCTCAGAATGCGGAGAAAGGCCTGATCGGCCGACGAGTGCCTGAGGTCTCTTATTAACACATATGCAGGAAATTGCAGTGTGACGAAACTGCAATTCAATCTCAATTCACATCACGTTTCATTATCCGAATGTGCCCGGTCGCGGATCTCGGCAGGTCCCCCCTTACCGAGAAGGTGTTCGTGTGGGTCCTGCCAACCTGAACTTCACGGCTTGCAGCGACCTGTTGACACGTCAGCACAGGTGTGGCCGACATCTTGAATTGAATAGCATACAGAACTCGCGATTCGGCAAGATGAAAATCCTTTCCTGCGGACTCGTCCTTACCCACGTCTTTTCATGAGATCACTCATAACCAAAGAGTTTCCCGCCGTTGAACGAGGTCAGGTGTGCAGACAAACGGGCCAGCACAGCTGCGAGTC
>CAMAXD010000428.1 GCA_945861975.1 Candidatus Kuenenia stuttgartensis
GCAACGACCATCCATCGTGTCCACGGTGAATGCAGCGTTCCGTTCCATTCACGGTAACCAAGGTTATGAATCGGCACGATGAACCTCTCGCACGGCGTCCAGAAAAATCTGCTCGAGTGAATTCTTTGAAGGCGTAACACTGCGAATTACGCAATCCGACTCAGACGCTGCCACCCAAAGCGTCGGGCTCAATGACTCCGCATCCCCGACAATCTGTAACTGCTGCGGAAGAAGGATCTTTGCTCGCAAACCCTTTTGTTCCAGCCTTCCCAGCAGTTTCTGACAATCACCGGTCACCTGCACGGTTACAGAAGGATCCGGCATTCGGCAAAGAGCTTCCAGCGAATCGCTGACTCTGACCATACCACGAGCGAAGATCACGACACGATCACAAACCGACTGAACATCGGGAAGAATGTGAGTACAAAGAATCACAGACTTATGGAATTCTCGCGCGAGAATTCGAATGCGGTTGAGCATGGCTTCTCGCTCTTCAGGATCCAGCCCTGATGTCGGTTCATCCAGAATCAACAACTTCGGATCATGCACGATGGCCATCGCGAAACGCAACTTCTGACGCATGCCGGTCGAGTAAGTTTCTACAGGACGATATCGTTCCTGTCCCATGCCACAAAAATCCAGGATCTCGTGCCCGCGGCGTAAGGCTTCGGTTTCGGAAAATCCGGAAAGTCGAGCGGCCACCTGAATGGATTCAATCCCAGAAAGACCATGCACATAGCAATCATCCTCCGGCATGTATCCGATTTGAGTTCGCACCTGAGCAACAGACTGGCCGATCGGAAAACCGAGCACATGACCATGCCCGGAGTTAATCTTCACCAGTCCAAGCAGAACCTTGATGAGAGTACTCTTCCCGGCACCATTCGGTCCCAGCAGCCCCGTGATGCCCTCATCAATCCGCAAGCTGACGCCCGAGAGTGCTCGGAATGAGCCATAATCTTTCGAGAGATCGTTCAGCTCAATCAGAGCAGGCATAGGTGTGGTGCCCGGTTAAAAAGCGAATGTTTGATATCAGCGACTTGCAGTTCAAAGAGGCTAGTTGGACGGCGCCATGTTGCCATCCTCGAAAGCCCGCTCATCCGGCCTATCGGCCACCTTCTCCCCAGAGGGGGAGAAGGGCGAATGACGTGAACTTAAGGTGAAAACCATTGGGGGAGAAGGACTTTTGTGTCACACGGCAAATTCTTTTCTGAGCACCTCGTTTGATCAGATATGTTCGGTTACGGTTTTTCGCCTGAGGATTCTGCCAATTTCAGCAGTTCCGCCAGAAGTTTCTCCGAAGCGGTCGGCTCCAGACGATTGGTTCCAATCCATGTTTCATATCCGCCCAGTTGCATCTGACGAGGTGTGGGCAGATAGCCAAAATATCCATGCGCAAGTTCGACCATAAACGCATGCTTCGATGGACACTTTTCACGAAACTCAAGCCCGATCTCACAGAAGACTTCACACGGCATTGTGCCGACACAGACATCCCCTATTCGCAGGATCTGGACCGGGATTGTTGTGTTTTCGGGATATCCAGCCAACTTTGTCGCGCGCTGGGCATAGATGAACGACAGGTCCGAGTCATTCCTGGCTCCCGCCGCGATCGTTTCCTCAGCCCATTTTGCCTGTTCGGGTGTCGGCTTTCGCCAGGTGATGACAGGTTCACTGTACCGTGCCTCCAAAGCAATCGTGTCGTTGTATTCGAGTGTCTTTGACGCGGCCAACACCTTTACAGCACAGTCTTCCGCCACATAACGAATCTGCTCGTATGACTTGCGTGCGGGTCGAGGATTCTGAAAGTTGATATTGTTAATGTCGCCGCTCGTGGCATTCGCCATCAACGCGACAAACGGCGGAACATCTTCAGATTGAGGCACTGAGGTCTCAGCTTCAATCAACTTTCGCAAGTGCTCACAATAGTAGCCGTAGTAGTCTGCAGAAATATGCCCCGAGCCCACGCCACCCACGTAATGCAGGGAGTACGCAGAGAAGATTGAGAGAGGGCGATCCTGCAGATCCCTCACCGCAATGATCGAGATCGCAGGATCGATCGGTCCGGCTGGTTCCATCAGATTGGGACTGCCTGCGGGAGGATTCATTTTGACGATGTCGGTCTGGCCAAACGGATTTGGCGGCACAGTTCCCGGTCGCATATGCCAACGACGATTAAAGAGATGCTCCGGAACATCCATGGAACCAAAAGCCAGCTTGGCTGGCCGAAGATTATTGATCGCTCTAGCAACTCCATCGACGATTCTGCGAATCACAAAGGCCTGATACTCATTCGGCTTTTGCTCCGGCTCCAACCGATCGTCTCCCAGCGCACTGGGGGCGGAATGAGTATGAGTTCCACTGATCATCACATTGGCCGCGGGGATCCCGTGGCGTTCCTGAATCAAACGACGCGCTTCCTCACTGACAATCCGATGAATCCCCAACAGGTCGCAGACGACCAGAGCAATCTTTTTCGAACCGTCATCGAGGACAAGACATCGTACGTTCAGCTCATCATGAATCTGCGTGGAAGGAAACGGCACAAACCCACCAATCACCGGCGTACCGATGTCCGGTGTAATGTTGCTAATCGCCGCACCAGCCTTTAGAGACTCTGCATGCACGAAGGAGCCGGAGCCTATCACGCAGACCAGCAGGACCAGAGACAAAACCGTTTTCATAGAGCCACCTTGGGGTAGAGATAGTAATTTGTTCGTCCCACATCGACCCCTTCGACTCGTGCCGAAGGTGAGCAGGTTTGGTCACCAGAGAAGCGTTCTTTCATAATGCCATGTTGCCCCCCAGGAAAGCCCCCCTCATCCGGCCTAACGGCCACCTTCTCCCCCGAGGGGGAGAAGGGACTTCGTTCAGGCGGCAAGAATTGATTGAAAGGCAACTTCGGTGATTCCGACTCTTTAAACATGGCGCTGTCCAGTTAGGGGCTGGTTGCAAAACGCTTCACCACTCAGACAAGCTGAGTGGCGTCGACAAAAGAGATTCAAGACAACGCCAGGTCTGCATCACAGAAAAACATGAAGACAATCCTTCATTGAACCGCCGCTCCTCACGCACGTCAGCATCAGCCATCAATCACAACCGTTTTCCCGTTCTGTCCGGAAGAAATCCCGAACACGATGTACTCGGCGACTTCATCAAGACAATTAACCATGCGGTGTGGCTCCCGCGGCGCAACAATGACCGTGTCACCAGCGTGCATCAGCGTCATCGATTTCCCAACATGCATCTCGACCTCGCCCTTCAACAGCACAAAGATTTCCTGCATGTCTTCATGGTAATGCAGTTGAAATGAAGACTTTCCAGGCAATCGAGCCCAGTTCAACATCTGGACATGCCCGGCCTGAAAATCGTCTTTCGTGGCGATAACTCGCTTCAATACACCGGGATTACGCGGGTCCTCATGAGAAGCCGGAACGAAGCCGGATGCGTTCGACAGAATTGACTTCATTCCAGTTGACTCCGAAGATCCGACACGATTGAAATAGGGGGTGAGTCCGCCGGGCATCTGAGGTTAGCATGCCGACGGACTCCATTGTTTCAGATGTCAGGAGTTTTGACGAATGGCAGGACCGAATCGTCCGGACGAGAGCCCAAAAGATTTTTCATTCCTGAATAAGGACTCCGTACCGGAGCGGCCATCGTTTCCGACATTGGAAGATACTACTGAGACTTCTCTGCCTGAAATGACCTTCGACGCATCTCCTGCCATAGTTCCGGACCTTTCCGGGATCGTAGCGGAACCCGTTTCGTTTCCATCGTCGACTCCGGCTGTCGCTGCAGATGATCAGGCTGTGGATGAACAGACTCCAGATGATCAGGCGGCAGATGATCAGGCTGTGGATGATCAGACGGCGGATGATCAGGCTGCGGATGATCTGACTGCGGATGATCAGGCTGCGGATGAACTGACTGTGGATGAACAGACGGTCATGATGATGGCTTCGGAGACGCAAGAAGCTGCCGAACGTCAGGAAGATCCAGCAGCAATATTCGGTGACGAAACGGTCTCCGAGATGATTGTTGTGGAACCTGAACCCTCAGTCGAACCAACCCCCTTATTGGTGTTGGAGCCCATATCCGAACCAGGGTCCGAGTCGAAACCGGTGACTCAATTCGCATCCGGATCAGCACCATCAACGACGAAACCAACCGCTGTCAAACAAACATCCGCCGAGAAACCTGCACCAGAAAAACGACAGGCAACTCCCGTTAAAAAGAAGTCGTCATCGGCTGTCAACGGCTACGCGATCGCCATCACGTTGCTATTAATCTTCTGTCTCATGACAGGACGACTGAAGCTGTTAGGAAATGCGTCCCTGGAAAGCCTGCCGGATATCCGTCCTCTGGATTCCAATGAGTTCCGAAAAGTGCCTGATGGAACTCCCGTCCCTGACGGTCATGTCCTGAAGCTGGGGGAATCTCGCCGGTTCGGAGACGTGGTGCTGACACCAGTGAAGGTAACTCGCGAACCGCTGATGTTCGAACAGTTCCAGACAAAAGCTCCTGCAACAACTTTGACAACAGATCCGGTTCTGAAACTATGGCTGCGGTTTGAGAACCGCTCGGGGTCTTACGCGTTTCCGCCGTTTGATTCAGGGCTGATGTCGCATCGCACTCCGAGATTTTCCGCGGACGATTCAACGATTGTTAATTCGATGCTGAATATCAGCTCGCCGGCGACGTCATCGCCCGTACGAGTTCTCAATTTTCTGCAGACAATGGACAACGCATTCGTGATCGTCGGTCAACAATCCGGAAAGGTGATCATCCCGGAGGAAACTCTTGAAACATTCATCGCCTGCAGCGAAGACATTCAGTACATCACACCAACTGCGGAGACAGGCTATACGTGGCGAGTCCAGTTCCGCAAAGGCGTCCATGAATCATCCGGCCACGGCGTCAC
>CAMAXD010000429.1 GCA_945861975.1 Candidatus Kuenenia stuttgartensis
CGCCATCTCGCCGCGTTACCCCGAACCTCAGCCGCCGGCAAACAGGCGTCTTGATGAGCTGATATTGATCGCGCGGTTGTGGCCGCGGGAATCAGCGTGGGTTGACATGGACTTCGGTCGGCCAACGCTCGAACGAAACCATTTGCGGAAATTCATCAGATGGATGCAATGCACGACCTGAATCTCCCCGTCCGCCAAAACATCCCGCCGATTCGCCCGAGCCATCGCCAAGCCTCCTCGTGATCTTTAAGTCCCGAATGCCGTCAAAATCCATGTCAGCCTTGACCCAAGGCATCGAATCAACGACACCGGGTCGATTGATAAATGGCTGGCCCCGTGCATTCCCCGGCCCCGTGCATTCCGTGCCCTGAGATTTCAATGACCCCGTTTCAATACGACAACTCAGCCCGGCAGGCGCCTCACGAGATGTCCTGGTCACTCAGTTCCTGCTGAGCACCGCGGCGGATCGTCAGGATGTGAACTTCATCACCCCGAACCGTGAAGACCGCTCGATATCCGCCGATGCCCAGCCCCACATTCTTCTGACGCAAGTCTTCATCGAACTTCGAGTTCTCCGGAGCCAGCGGATAGCTTTCCGACAGCTCGGGAATGTTCTCGATCTGACGGTACACAGCATCCTGCCAGTCGATCGCCTGCGTGAGCGAATGATTTCGAGCCCACCAGACGGCATTTCGCTCAATGTCCTGATGAGCCCGCTCGGTAATCACCAACTGGCGCTTCATTGCGACAATCGAGCCAGAGCATCAAGTGTGCGAGCACGCGACTCATCCAGCGACATCCCTCGCCCAGCGTGCATATCATCCAACCCCTGCTGAATGGCGGCGACGTCTTCATCACGCTGCCGCTGCAAAGCATCCATGGCCTGCTGATGAACACTCTGATCGACAAGTACATACACCCGGTGCGTTCTCGGATCGACCAGCGAAAGTGGATCATCGCTCTGATTCAGTGCGTCAGACTGTTCGGTTGTGAGCTGTGCTTTCATGCTGCAATTATCTCACACGAAGGCTATCTGTGGCAAGTACAAGGTTGAAAGTCGCGAGATTCCAATTTGAACGCTCTCTGAAGGCCAGTGCCTCGAACTTTGCGCTACCCAGGTAATGGGGCCATCCAACTGTGCCATCCATGGGAAAGACAAAAGGCACACATCAGTCGCCATCTCGCCGCGTTACCCCGAACCTCAGCCGCCGGCAAACAGGCGTCTTGATGAGCTGATATTGATCGCGCGGTTGTGGCCGCGGGAATCGGCGTGGGTAGACATAGACTTCGGTCGGCCAACGCTCGAACGAAACCATTTGCGGAAATTCACCACGCACTCGACCCACAACTCTGCCGAGACTCCCAGTCGCTCCATGATAGGCTCCAGATCGGCCGGCATTGAGCCTCGCTTGTCGATTCGCACCTGCCGAGCGGTCCAGTCCAACAAGGCCATGTACTCCCCAAGTCCAAGTGGCAGAAAACCCTTGTTCGAGGCACGACGCTCCGTCTTCTTCGCTCTGACCGCCTGGCGCTTCGGCTCCAGAGGAACCGGAGACAACCAACCCGCGTTTGCACCGTGCTCCACCGCCGCGTCGAACTGACGACGCTCGGAAACCGGCACTTCTTCGCGATCCGTGTTCGGCACTGCTTTTCCTGAACACTGAAGACTGGCAACTGAACACTCTGCAGCGGCAGTCTTCAGATCCCGCAGGCGGTCCTGAGCACTCGTGAAATCGCTGCCTTCCGGAGTTTTTGCAATGCCCGCTCGAATGGGATTCAACTCCACGTACTGCATGCACGCAAGAATCGCCGCGTCATCCAGAAGAACCTGCGCCTTGAAGCGACCCTCCCAAAACCGTCCGCTGCACTCATCCTGTTTATTGGCTTCTTTCGCAATGCGTTCGGAAAGAAATCGCATAAACCACGAGATGCTCGACAGCCGCTGCCGCTTTTCTTTCAGCCCCTTTTTGTCGTTGCGAATCTGGTTGAGTTCGAATTCGGTCGGTTCCGCCGGACTGCCGTCTTTGTTCTTTCGAGCCGGGCAGAGCAACCACCATTTGAGAGCCACCTGATCGTCCGACCACGCCGCCACAAGATCTTGTCGGCTTCGAAGGATGGTGTGAAAGTGGTTACTCATGATCGCATAGCCGAGCACCTCGATCCCCATGACTCCGGCGAGAAATTCCAGCCGATTGCGAATCAGTTCTCGGCGATGGTCATAGTTTTTCCCGGTGAGTTCATCTTTCCCGCAAAGAAACGCCCGCCGCACACATCGATTGATGCAATGCACGACCTGAATCTCCCCATCCTCCAACACATCCCGCCGATTCGCTCGAGCCATCAACAAGTCTCCTCTTGATCTTTAAGCCCTGAATGCCCTCAAAACCTGCGTCAGCCTTGACCCACGGTATCGATACGACGAAACGAAGTCGATGATAGATGGCTGGCCCCGTGCTCCTGCCGTGCTCCCGTTAGTCAACACATCCCGCCGATTCGCCCGAGCCATCAACAAGCCTCCTCTTGATCTTTAAACCCTGAATGCCTTCAAAACCTGCGTCAGCCTTGACCCAAGGTGTCGATACTACGAAACGAGGTCGATGATAGGTGGCTGGCCCTATGCTCTACGGTATCAGGTCGATGATAGGTGGCTGCCCCCATGCTCGTCGTTGTGATTCCCTCCGAATACACTTACGTCAATGGCACCTTAATGCGAGGAGGTCTTTCGGAGTACCAATCAGGTCAACGGCAGCCTCATGATCGTCAAAAAGTCCCGTGACCCTCAGTAGCAAATCACCCTCCGGGCACAGGGCGATTGCTAGTGACATCCAGTCAACGCTAGTCCGCTTGAGGCCATCTTCTTTTGGAAAACTGTGACAAAATATTTGACCAATCGACGACGCGAGCGTGATATCGTTGCGACGGCTGAAAATGATCGCAAAGGAAGGACACGTTCTTGCGGCGTTGGTCGCCATGTCAATAAGCCCGTCGGTGATTTCCAATAAGCCCGCATACCGCACCGTGGTACCGCATTTGATCTCAATCTCATCACTTCTCGTACCGGACGGAATAGCTTCGATGAGATTCCGATGGTTCTTCCAAAGCCGTTGATGAAGCACTACTCTTGTGGCCTCTCGCCACGGGCCATCTGCAACAAAAAGCCAACCCTTATAGGGCTCTCCGCAGTATGCCCTTATTAGGGAAAATGCCTTTTTGCCACACGCGGCGGCAAGGTCTGTCAGCTTCAGAGAAGCATCTGATTTCTCACTGATGAATGTAACTGCTCCCAATTGGGGAATTGCCGTTGAATCTTGCACGGTTTTTGGGCGGTGGAAGAGCAACGACCGATTATCGGTGAACAAATCTGGCGAATCTAAAACTGACACTTCAATAGTCATAGTGACCTCCGGATTCATCGTTAAAGTGTGCCCCTCGATTCTGCGCATTATTGGGGCCGAAATTGTGTCCTCCAGCATCGTCGCGGATCTTAATCGTCTTGATCCCTCCGCCAGAAGCAGGGACGTCATATTCGTATACCCTGCCTGTTTGCACATTTCCTCTTCGGTCGAGATTCGGGAGAACTCGACTGGGTTGCTGGCTCGTTGGAATTCCGGATTCTCTTTTTGCTTGCTTGAAAGCCCCGCTTCTCCCGGCATTTGCAGGGCTCAGGTTTGGCGGTCTGCTTGAAGGATTTTTTGACACCCGAAACGGCAACGGATTCGAGTACAGAACATTTGGATTGTACGGCGTAACCGTGATTCGATACGACGAAAGTTCCGCCCATGCCGGGCTTGCAAACTGGTTGACATGTCCTCGTGCGGCACTGCCGACGGTGGACCATTGGGTGAGTGCTTCTGCCGGAACCGCATTGTACCCGACATAGCCACCAACTATTCCGGCAATTGGAGATCCGACTGCCGTCAATCGTTGCGAGCCGGAAAGGCTGCCCCAGTTATCATTCGTATCAATCGCGTGGTAACCCATCGTGATCGCACCGTATCCAAACAGTCCGGTTTGAGCGGCTAAAGCACCGTACCCGGTAAACCCTCCAATCGCCGCATTTGCCCGAGCAAACGCCGCTCCCGTTACATACCCGAAGGTCGCCGTCCCAGCGATATTTACCCCTGCATAGAAGTAGCTATCCTGGTTTGCCCCTGTAAAGCCGTTGCCGTACAATTCGGTTGACCATTCGCTTGCATGTCCGAGGCTCCACGCGTCACCGTACCCAAGCGTTCCTGACGCGCCGTAGTTAATAGTTGCATCCAACCAATTTCCCGATTCGCGATTTACACCCAACCGAATTCCTTCTGCGGCTTCTTGGAACTCAGCCTGCAACTGACGCCGATACCCTGCTGCATTCCCGATGATGTATTGTCCAGCATGTTCTGCGTAGACATCTTGAGCGCCGTGATATCGATCCCTCGCCGTTGAAAGTTGGGCAAATGCTTTTGCTTCCGCTGCGTAGTCTTTTGAGGCATTGCGATAATCATCTTGGGCTCCAAGCATCGATGTCCGATATGTGTCCACGGTCGCTTGAAGAACTCTAGCTTTCTCGGCGTAGGTACGTGCCGAAATGTCGTAGGTGAACTGAGTCATTCTATACCCTGAAGTGCCATCGTAGTTGATGTCAATCGGGGCGAGCGTTTCCTGTAATGTGTTTAGGCGAGGATCCAGGAGCGATTCCGAAAAACCGTATCCTTCGTTTCCAATCACAGCATTAAGGTAGACTCGGCTTTTTCTGCTCTCTCTTGCTCCAAGAGGAGATGAATCCTCGACGATTTCGTAAAGAGCGTTCGTTACGCCGTCAGCTTCATTCATACTTGAGGTCTGGCGGACTTTCTGCTCTGCAGATTCTTCTGTTGGAGTCTGCTTCAGCTTTTGAGGGACAGCGCGTCTTGGTGCCTTCGCGGC
>CAMAXD010000430.1 GCA_945861975.1 Candidatus Kuenenia stuttgartensis
AGCCCGGAATCCTGCAAAGCCAGCGTGGACGCGGCGGTGGAATGCACGACTACGTCGCCAGCAACTTTCTGAATCGACGGCAGCCATTGCAAGCGAAGTGTGGAAAGCTGAGCGATCGGAAGAATGACAGTCTTGCCTTCTCGCCGATAACCATTTGTTCGGCCATTCACTTTGGCATCAAGTCCGTCGGCCGGTAACGTCCATTCGAGCGTTCCCGTGGCTGCAGAGCGCAGCGGCAGGTCGGCTCGTCCAAGTTCCCCTTCGACCTGCGCGGTGATGTCGAACTTCACATCAACGACGTGAAATCCCTTGCCCAGAGTCTGCACGGTGTAAGCTGGCCCCTCAGTTCCGGGAGCAATCGGCCCGGCGGAATTAATGGCCAGAACCTGTTGCTGTTGCTGCGGAACGACAGCCTGCTGGCTGGCAAACGCGGGCAATTCAACGCCCTGTATTCCAACGAGCAGAGGCTGAACGGAACTCTCTTTGCCATTGACCATGACCGATCGAACGGCCACTGGTCCCAGCGGCAGAGGAATGTTGGTAGCCTGATCGGCATCACACCAAACGACGAATCGACCTTCGAAACTGAGGACAGACTTTGTCCCTTCAACCGCAGTCAGTGCTGTTGACTTCAGATAGGTCGATACGACCGTCGAACCCAGAGGACTAATGACCGGTCCTTTGAGTGCATCCGGATTCGCTTGCTGATAGAGCTTCAGAAAATCTTCATGACGGATAAACACCCGATCGGCTCGCAACGCTGGCTGATCCGGCGCATAAGGCACGATGACGTCCGGTGTCAGACTGGAAGAGTCCTGCGCGAAAGCGATTGTGCTTGCAGTCATCACCGCGAGCACGGCCGCCATTTTCTTAAACCATGTTGGCTTGAGGCAGCATCGCTGGAACCAGGTCAACGGGCATGAACAGCAACTACAACATCCGCAAACCAGAGCCATGCTGGCTCCGATGACACTGCCGATGGCGATACCATCCAGAACGCTTTGCCATTGGTTGGAAACGAATGGCAGCAGAGCCAGAGCCGTCAACAACAACACGATCGAGAAGGTCAGTTTCCAAAGGAATGGCGACTTTCGCATTTGCCAGGCGAGCAGAATAATGACCATCGCCGCGAGTAAGCGAATTGCTCTGATCTGACCTCGACGCTGAACCACGAGACTCAACACGGACGGCTGATGAACCGTGTCTGCCACGGAAATAAACTCGCGTGTTTGATAGTCAACAGGGATGTCGAGACTCACATTGACGGAAAGTCGTGCACTGCCTTTTTTTGCTTTGGGGAGAACGCCGTCGCGTTTTTCGATGTCCACTACCAGCATGTCCAACTCTGTGGGCTCATTGGCCAAACTTTCCATCAGTCTTCGCTCTGATTGAGGTTCAGCCTGAGGCATCGCTGCCAACTCGGCGCCTGCCATCGTCCCCATGCTTCCCATGCTTCCCGCCGCGACACCGGGGTCGCCCGGACCTGGTAGAGAGTCGGTGCCACCGAAGTTGGGCGCGGCTAACACAGCTACAGCTTCCGCAGCGGGCGCCGTGAACGCTTCCTGAACTGCCGAGAAATCTTCAGCCATTGGCATCGGCTGACTCTGAACGGCCGGCGAAGACGTTGGGGCCGAAGCAGCCGGGGGCGCAGCATAGGAATAGCTATCTGACGTTTCGGAAGCGACTCGACTGAACTTTGATGATGACGACAGTGTGAGCACTGATAGTAGGGAGGTGAAAGAAAGTATGATCACACCAACCATGCAGATGGTCGCCAGTGTCTTCCAGCGACGGCGACTGACGATCACCGTGATTACGAACAACACCAGCAGAAAAATTGCCAAAGGAACGAGTCTACGAGGGAGCTGGGAAACTTCCGGCAATGCCAGTGTTCCCAACGACACCAGCCAACCCGGCTGATCCACGTCTGACGTTGGACGAAACTGACCGTCGCTTTCGACCAGAAGAGAAGTTCGCGGATAATGCACCTTCCACGTCTGCTGCAACACATCGATCGGAATCGACTGGTGATCCCCGGCATCAATCGTGAACTTTACCGGGCCCTGCTCAAGCTGACCGAATGAACCGGCTTGCTTCGCTTCAGATTCGAACAGCACCGTCAAAGAATAATCCTGACGATCTGAACCAGCCGGAACCGCAACGAGATACTCACCCGCTTCGCGACGCACCTCAACAGGTTCACCATTTAACATTGTTGACCACAGAAACGATCGATCGCCATCAGGCAGTGTGAATCGCAGAGTCTGCACACCGCTCGAACGAATCTTGGCCTGGCACCAGCGTTGAATGCTGCCGGAATCATTTAACGTACACACGTTTGCCAATTGTTCACAGACGGCAGACGGCACTGCATTCGTCGCAAATCGAGTTTCTGCAACCTGAAACGAATAGCCTGGCTGCACAAATCGATAAGTCAGAGCAATTCGACGACCTGTCGAAGCCGCGGGTGCATCAACCAGACCAGGGTCCGCCACAAACAAACCCGGGATCGCGCGAACTTCGGGACCGACAGAAAGCTGCTGCTCGGGCGTGGCTTCAAAGACCAGAACACCATGCTGACGAATAGCGTCCTGCACCTGAACGATCGGCGCCGCAATCGGAACACCGCCCTGACGCACCTGCTGAACATGAGCATGCAGCGACAATGATCCGGCGAAGCGATGATCGAGTTTCAATGTGAACGGGCGCAGTCCTTCCGCAGGAGTTCCCGCTGACTGTTCAATGATCGTGACCGGCTGGATTGCTCGAGTCTGCTGAATGCCCGGCACTGGTCCGACATTTGTGACGAGAAAACGAACATCAGGGCCGAGTGATTCCGAAAGTCGAATGGTGAGTGTTCGAATCGTACCATTCAAAACGTCGGCGATGACTTCGGCGTTGGTGGATTGCTGTCGACTGTCGGCCCATGTGGTCAGCACTGATCGAGCGGCGAGCCGGGCTGGCTTGCGTACAATCGAAAACTCACCGGATACCGTGGTGCCGAGATTCTGAAAGATCTGTTCCGTGCCACTTCCCGTAACCGGCGTCAAACCAGACAGTGTTACCGGGGAAACGATCAGATCGTCCGCAAACTGAACCTTGTAGAATCCACCGACCGTTGTCACTTCAGCCGCCGTTGCGATCGGCAGCGGCAGTTTCTGTTCCTGATCCGGATCACCAATCGTTCGATTCAATGTCAGCGCCAGATTCATTAACTGTCCCGGCGCGATAGGCTGAGATGGCTTCACCAGAATCTGATTGGGCTGATTGCCGTTGGTCCATGTCAGCGGACTCAGTGCAACCGCGTTGTTGGCACCCGGGGATGACTGCACGCTCGTCAATTGCCAGTCTGGTGGCAGATTAATCAATAGTTCAAATAGCGGAGCGTTCAACGTCTCGATCGTGAGCGTCGTTTCAAATGTCGCTGACGTGTCATCAATTCGCAGAGTTGCATTGGACTCCGCGAACAGTTCACGATCCCGAGGACGCGCCGCCACTTTGAGTTCGTATTGCTGCAACCAAAAATCGAAGACGGAGGCTTCAAGGGAAACCCCCAAATCTGCCGCCGACATCGCACGCACGCCGCCGCCGGTTTCGGAAACAAGTCGCAATCCGTTTTCATGGGTTACGATTAGTCGGCCGTTATGAGCCGTCACTTCGGCGAACTGTAGCGTCGGAATTCTCTGCAAAGCGAGTTTCCCGGGCGATGCTCCGGCGTCTGTGGATGTCGCCGCGATCGCTGCCGAGACGCCATGAATTCGTACAACACGGTCGTTGGTAAATGGCTGACGATAGGTCAAGGTGACTCGAGTCTGCCCGGCGTTGGCTGGATCATCTTCCAGCGTCCAGCCTTCCAGACCAGCCGATTCCACACGGGTCACTTCCATCTGCGACGGAACCTGAGCGACCACCCTGTTGATAGATCCGCCAAACACGCTGATCCGCGAATCACTTTCCCAGCGCAGGGTTTCCTTCTGAACAGCGACGGTTCCGTCCGTGCGAACGAAAACCAGAATCTGGGATTCCGATTCCTTCTGCTGCACAACCCATCGCAAACGCACATCGGAAGCATTTCCGACCGGCACTACGTAATTCGCAATGGCGTCGACAGCAGCCGGACGTTCAAGTTTCAGATCGTTGACGAGAAGATGACGCCCAGCGGGACATTCCACATTCAGTTGAACAGCGGGTACGACTGGAAGTTCAAAGGCCGCCGATTGATCACTGCCGGATTTCGCGAGGGGCGTCGACATGCTGATCTGAATTGTAAAGTCACCGACTGTGTCATGAGCAATCAACAGTGCGGATGGTTCCGCAGGATCTCGAGAAACCAAAGCTGCTTGTCCGTTGATTTCGGCTTTCTCAACCTGCAGGTTCCCGGCTCGCAGTTTCAGTACCTGCCAACCTTCTGCGTACTGTCGCACCTTCAGTTCCATGCGAATCGTCGCCTGATGCTCGCCTGGCGTCACGAAGAGATTGGCCTGTTCGGTAATGATCGGGACCGGAATCTCACTGGTCGCTGCATTGGCGCGAGCTTTCTCCAGCAGAGCTTTAAACTCATCGCGTTTCATCATGACGCCGCGGCGGTCTCGTTCAAACACGGTCTCCAATTGCTCGGCCGGGATGAACTGCTCGTTGGGCTTGCGAACTTCAGCCACTGGCGGTGCGGGAGCTTCCTGTGCGAAGGAAACATGACGCAGAGACAGCATCAGCAGGCAAGCGGCGCTGGTGATCAGTGTGCGTGCTTGTAGGTTGGATTCAGAATTCCTCATTTGCCACCTCGCATCAGATCATCCATCATCTTGCGAACTTCAGGCGCTGGAGCAATCGTTCCGACGGGCAGCGATTGTCCTTCCGCGGTCATCGGTGGGACTGATGCACTCGCTGCGTCCTGCGTTTGAGTT
>CAMAXD010000431.1 GCA_945861975.1 Candidatus Kuenenia stuttgartensis
CTGATAGGGTCATGAATTCTGCGACCGACGTCAACGGCTGGCCCATGACATCGCTCCGTTGGTCTCGAACTTGGGCCGGGAAAACCGGAAAATCGGGTTCAGATTCTGCCTTTCTCCAGCGTACACTCCGTAGCCGGAAGCCTGCGGAAGATGAGTTACGCAGGCTGGCCCGCGTCGAGCGGACTGCTGAAGCAGTATTGGTCGCGAGCCGAATGGCACTGGCCGCAGATGTTTGCCTCGCTTTTGAGACATTCACCGGCGGGCAGTGCCGTTCTGCTCGCTGCATCACAAGTCCACCGAAAAATTGATTTGGACTCGGGTTATTAAGCCCGCCGGACAGGGTGTGCCGTCCGGATTACAGAATATTCACAACAGCTTGCAGAGGTCGAATGTCACTATTGCTGGAATCCATCCGGAAATCGTACCGGGAACCCGGAGGACGCCGAATTCCGGTGCTCGGGATCGAACGATTTGAAATGAAACAGGGAGAGCAGGTTGCTCTGCTGGGCTCAAGCGGCGGCGGCAAGACCACACTGCTGAATATCATCTCGGGAATCCTCACGCCGGACTCCGGGCGCGTTCTGGTCGATGGTCGTGACATCGCGGCGATGCAGGAAGTCGTTCGCGATCATTTTCGAGCGGCGAAGATTGGAATTGTCTTTCAGACGTTCAACCTGCTGCCTGCGTTTACTGCACTCGAAAATGTTTTGCTGGGGATGTCATTCTCCGGCAAGGGCGTTGATAAGACGTTTGCAAAACAACTGCTGGAGCGAGTCGGGCTGGGACATCGCCTGAATCATTCTCCGCAACAAATGTCAGTGGGCGAACAACAAAGAGTGGCCGTTGCCAGATCATTGGCCAACAAGCCGGTGTTGTTGCTGGCCGATGAGCCAACCGCGAACGTCGACCCGGCCAATCAGCAGTTGATCCTGGATCTGATCCGCGACACCTGCCGAGATAACAACGTCACGTTGCTGATGGTAACTCATTCACTGGAGGTCGCGGGAACATTTAAGCGAGTCGAAAAGCTGCAGGACTTCAATCGTCCCGAGCTTTGTCTGCAGGAGCAAGCCGTATGAATCTGCTGACAATCGCCTGGAAGAGTATTCGGCAGCGCAGGCTGGCTTCGTCTTTGACGGCACTCAGCATCGGACTGGGTGTCATGCTGATGGTTCTCGTGCTGGTCATTTTCGGCGCGGTGGATAGCGCGTTTAATCAGACCAGTGTGGGTTACGACCTGATCGTTGGCCCCAAGGGTAGTGATCTGCAACTGGTGCTCAGTGCGGTTTATCGCATGCAGCCGCCGATTGAGAACCTGCCGTATTTGTTCCTTGAACAGATGCAGAAGGATCCGCGAGTTGTCTCGGCAGTTCCTCTGGCATTCGGTGATGTGACCAAAGAAGGCTCATTCCCGATTGTTGGCACGACGACTGAGTATTTCGAAAATGAATACATGCCTCGCCGGAAGTTTCGCATCCGCGGCAAACGCATCAACGGACTGTTCGACACGATTATCGGCTCTGAGGTGGCTCGTGAGAACGGCTGGGATCAGGGTTCGCAATTTACGATCGTCCACGGCGGTGCTGACAGCGGCCACGTGCATGACGAAAAATTCACCGTCGTCGCAGTTCTCGCTCCCACAGGGACTGCTAACGATCGCACGGTTTTTCTGAATCTCGACGGATTCTACGCCATTGCTGGCCATGGTAAGCCTGTTAATGAGATAGAGAAACGACTCAGCGACTTCTACGCAGCTGATCCCGAACAACTGGCTATGGCCTTGAAGCAACTGGAAGGTGTCAAAGCGGAAGAAGCCGCCGGATCGCATGATCACCATGACCATGCTCATGCCACCCCGGATGCCATGAAGGAGATCTCGGCGATTCTGATCAAGACGGATCCGGACAAACCGTATCTCGGTGTCAGCCTGATGAGTGATCTGCAGACTGGATATCAGGCCATGGCCGCTAATCCCGTGCGGACAATTCAAAGGCTGATGAACGGGCTGATTGGCAATATCCAAAAGGCTCTCGTCGCGTTGACGGCCATCATCATTCTGGTCTCCGGCGTTGGCATCTTTGTGAGCATTTACAACTCCATGTCGGATCGACGTCGAGAGATCGGCATCATGCGCGCCCTTGGTGCTCAACGAATGCACGTCTTCGGAATCATTCTGGCCGAATCAGCATTGCTGTGCATCGGCGGTGGCTTGATTGGCTGGCTGACCGGTCATGGCATTGCCGTTATCGCTTCACCATGGATCGTGACTCAGACAGGTTTGCTGATCAATCCCTGGGCACTGAATGCCTGGGAAGCGGTTCTGTTTCCGGTGTTGGTCGGACTGGCTGTACTCGTTGGATTCCTGCCCGCAATGACGGCTTATCGCACCAACGTGGCCGATGCGTTAAGCAGCTGACAGAACCCCATTGACAGTTGATGGTTGCTCGCACGTTCGACGGCAAACGCCCTCGGAGTGCGAGCACCTTCTTTCAGCATCTCCTCTGCAATCACCCGCGCAGTTTTCTTCGCGCGGCGACAACCAGTTCTTCAGCGGCCTTAGCCGTGGCCGCCGTTGCTGTCAGATGTCCCATCTTGCGACCGGTGCGAGCTTCCGCTTTTCCATACATATGGACATGCACATTCGGCATTGCAAACACTGCACTCCAGCACTCTGGCGTGGCGTCGAACAAATGATCGCCCAGCAGATTTGCCATCGCGGCCGGTGATCGCATTTCGACGTTGCCGGAGGCGAGGCCGCTGACAGCTCGAAACTGCTGTTCGAACTGGCTGCTGCGACAGGCATCAATCGTCAGGTGCCCGCTGTTGTGTGGTCGAGGAGCGATCTCGTTGACGACCAGTTTGCCGTCCGTCGTCGCAAACAGCTCCACGCACAGCACGCCAATCACATCAAAATGCTCCAGAATCGCGCGAGCAATCTGAATGGCATCGGCAGTCAACTTTGCGGGAATGTTGTCGGCCGGACTGACCGACACGTCCAGAATATGGTTCACATGATCGTTGCGAACCGGCGGATAAAATGCACAGGTACCATCACCGAATCGCGAAGCAACGATGGATAATTCGAAGGAGAAGTCCACGATCTGCTCGACGATCGCTTCTTCAACAGCAAACCTCTTCCACACGGCCTCCAGATCATCCGTGCTGCGTACTCGAGCCTGTCCTTTGCCATCGTATCCCAGCGTCACAGTTTTCACGATGGCATCGCCACCAAAATCCGCAACAGCAGCTTTTAGTTCTTCCGCACTATGCACTCCCGCAAAGTTGGCGGTCGGAATCCCGATCTTTCGCAGCGAAGTCTTTTCCAACAGACGATGCTGAGATGCCCTCAGCAGTTCAGGCCCCGGAAAAACAGGTACGTGTTGCAGAAGCAGCTCAACGGTCGGAACCGGAATATTCTCCTGTTCATAAGTCACGACATCAACCTGAGCCGCGAACGTGCGAAGTGCTTCGTCGTCTGAAAACTTCGCGGGAATACTCAGGTCACTCACCTGGCCCGCCGGTGAATCAGACGGATCACCAAACGTGATGATCCGGTATCCGCATTGCCGCGCGGCGATGGCAAACATCCGGCCGAGCTGGCCTCCGCCAAGCATGCCCAGTGTTGAACCCGGTGGAAGTGATCGCGGTGATTGTTTCATTGTGGTAAGGAGAATTATCGAGTGTTCAGATTACTGACCGGGAAGACTTAGCTCAGAATCGTTAAGTACGGCTTCGGTCTGTTGTTGATGAAACTGATGCAGTTGCTGATTCAACGACGCATCATTAATGGCCAGAATTCTGACAGCCAGCAAGCCCGCATTGCGAGCCCCGGCACTGCCAATTGCCAAAGTTCCCACAGGCACTCCGCCGGGCATCTGAACAATCGACAACAGTGAGTCCAGCCCGCTCAGAGCTTTGCTCTGCACGGGAACTCCCAGCACGGGCAACACCGTCTGCGCGGCGATCATCCCCGGTAAATGAGCCGCACCGCCAGCTCCGGCAATGATGATCCGGATTCCTCGCGATTCCGCCGTTGTCGCATATTCTGCCATCCACGCCGGAGTCCGATGCGCCGAGACGACTCGACATTCATACGAAACCCCAAACTGCCGCAGAATCTCCGCAGCCGGAGCCATCGTCTCCCAGTCAGAGCGACTGCCCATCACGACACCTACAACAGGCGATGTATTACTCATAAAGGGCCTTTTTTATATCATCAGCCGGAACGCGTTAGCGGGATGTTGATTTAATCCCCCCTGAGCCTGCCTCAGGGGCCTGCGGGCTTTTGCACCACTGACGATTATCTGATCTTTACTGGTGCAAAAGCCGTTAAACCCCCGACGCAGGGTCGGGGGCGATTCAATCAACACGCCGTATCGACCGGCGGCTGATGAGGCGACTAAATCAACAACTCAAACAGGGCAGAAAACTGCGATGAAAATTTCGTGAGGTCGGCATGTTAGCAGCCCAATGACGACCTTTGGACTTCGCCCCACCGCAAATTCCGGGGTTTGATTCCAATGTCCAGCACGAAGCAGCCAAAGGCGGGAAAACCGGAACTCCCTGCGTCGCATATTAACAATCAACCTCGGCCAGTTTTCTTTGATTCAAATTACGAATACGCTTGCACAGATTAGACCATGCTCTCACCAATTTCACGACGCATGCTGACTTTGAACGCGAACGAAGAATCGCCTTCAGCCAGACCGTTTCGCAGCTCCATCAGGATCATTCTGCCACCATGAAAAAACCGACCGTCACTTTGATTTCCGGACTTCCAGGCTCAGGCAAAACCAGCCTGCTCAATCATTTGCTGAGAAATCGCGGTGAAAAAAGCATGGGCGTCATTCAGAATTCGCTGCACGACTCGGACCACGAGGATTCTCGGGAAGTTGTCGA
>CAMAXD010000432.1 GCA_945861975.1 Candidatus Kuenenia stuttgartensis
CCTCAGCGAGCCACAGACGTGATCGAGATGTACGGGTCGGAGCGGATCTGGATGAACTCAGCGGGTGACTGGGGTTGCAGTGACCCGCTTGCCGTTCCGAAGGCCCGCATTGAAATGTCTCGACGTGGGCACCACATGAGTCTTATTGATAAAGTGACTCTTGATAACCCGCGGACGTTTCTTAGCCAGTCAGAGAAGTTTGTGCTGAAGGCTGAGTGAACTTCGTTGAGCGACAGAGACCGCATGGTTTGCCTTGAATTAAATTTGCAGGGATTAATCCACTATGCGGTTGTCCCTGTTGATGTGAATTCCTGAAGTTACCTCGTCATGAACTGCGGAAGGCGAGAGAATGATTGTGCGTCTTTTGTGACCATGGCGAAGCGGCTATGACAGTTATTGAAGAAAAGGCTGGCTAATGACATTCCTCTGCAGTATCAAACGGAATCGCGGTTCATTAACGCACCGGAATTTTCAAGTGTAACTTCTCGTGGCCAAAGTGCCGGGGTTTCTTTTTCTCATAAGTTGCTTTCAGGCTATTATCGTATGTCCACTCCGCAGTTCACAGTCACCTCAGAAACTGCGGGTGCCATTTTAGGCGCTTTAAGAAAGCATGTGCAGGATCTGCCCTGGTCTGCTGCTCGAAAGCACATGGAGGGCCGCAGAATTTCAGTCAATGGAATTCTGTGCGTGGATGAGGGGCGGCGAGTTGTTGCAGGGGATGTGATCGAACTTCGCCACCAGCCTTTGCCTCCTCCACCACGGGACGATGACGTTCGAATTCTGCATCTGGATGAACATCTTGTTGTTGTGGACAAGCCGGCCGGAATGTTATCTCTGCGACATCCCGGCGACGTCAAGTGGCGACAGGAAAGAAAAGATCTTCAGCCGTCGCTGGAAGAATGTTTGCATCGCCTGATTCCGCGTCGGCGAATCGCGAGTTCTCCGCAGACCAATCATGAGTTATTGGCAGTCCATAGAATCGATCGAGAAACCAGTGGCATTCTGGTCTTCGCACGCACGGAGACAACTCAGCGGGGACTGATCGACCAATTTGCCGCGCATTCTGCAGTGCGAAAATATCTATGTGTGATCCCGGGAAAGCTGCCAGCACAAACGATTGAGTCGTATCAGATTCGGGATCGTGGCGATGGTTTACGGGGCAGTTCAGATCGACCGGCCGACGGACAAAGAATGGTAACGCACATTCGTTCTTTGCGTCAGTTGGGCGATTATTCTGAACTCGAATGTCGTCTGGAAACAGGGCGGACGAATCAGATCAGGATCCATCTGGCCGAAAAGAGTCATCCAATTTGTGGTGACGTCAAGTATCGAGGTCCTTTGGGGCAGCCGCCTGTTGCGGATCTCAGTCAGGCTCCGCGATTAGCGTTGCACGCGACTCAACTGGGTTTTATTCATCCGGTGACTCAGGAAGTTCATGAATATCAGTTACCCTGGCCCAAAGATATTCAAGGCTTGATTCGTCGCCTTTCCACCGCACGTGCAGAAGGTCCAGTGTCATCGCGAGTCAAAGGGCGCCAGGGACAGCCCTGATGCCAACGTTATTCAGAGACTGCTCCTCGCAGTCGATTGTACAGAGAATCCCAGCCGGTAATCGTAACGCTGGACTGCCATGTGTCTCCGCGACGAAATGATTCGAGTTCAGAATTCATCGCTTCCGGGGCGACCACTTCAATCGACCGCTGAGTTCCTGCAATCTGCCCGATGACGGTCTTCCCATTGGAAAATTCGGGAGCGGCATTCGTTATCCCGAGCGACGTACTGATGCGATCGATGGCGACCGTGATGTCGTAGACTTCACCAGCCGCGGCTTCGAGAATAAGACTGCGTTGTGTACTATTTCGTCCAGCTGACTCGAGCAGGGAAAGCAACTCTTCGATCGATTCCGGTGGTAAGTTCTCCGAAGACACCGACCTGTGTTCTTCGAGTGCTAGTGCTGGAGGACTTATGCTCTGCACCGCTATAGTTTTCCGAGCCTCAACGCCGAGAGGCGAGATTGCGGGAACCGGGTCAAACGGCACAGATTCCGAAAAGGCGGTCCGGGACGAGTCGGAAGTGGTGTTCGGCAGTCGAGCCTGCTCGCCAAGAAACTCAATCGGGACCACCTGCAGCGATTCTGTGTGCGTCCAATCCGGGAAGCCCGGAATGTCGATGCAGAAGTTGACAGTCCATTTCAGAGAGTTGTCTGATAACTCAAAGCTGTACGCATTTGTCGCCGGGAATGTGATGGTGATCTTTTCATCAACGAGTGCTTCCAGATCCAACAGGCCGCCTTCGCGGAGAATGTGCTTTTCGGTCAGGACTTTATGCTTGTGAGTCGTCTTGTTGGTGCCGCTGCCGGATGTGGCAGATTCCTCGGCAATCAGTTCTGCATAAATGCTGTTGACGACAAACGACTTTCGAGGAGTAAAGCGGATCCCGAAAGTCCAGTCTTCTGTTGGTGCGACCACGACATGGGGGACCGAAACTTCGACTTCACCGAGTCGGGACTTTAATGCTTTCTTCTTGACCCAGATAAACCCCACCACGATCAGGATAATCGGCAGCAGGAACAAAGCAAACATGGTGATTGCGACAATAAACAATCCCAAAACGATCAACAGAATTGTCCTTGCGATCGGACCGACATTGGTGGCCGTAGTTTGGGCCGTCAGCGACAAGACTTTGTGGCGTTCACCAGTAAACAATTCCGGGCGAATTCCGGGACGCAGCTCATATTCTTCTTCGGCGCAGGGATTCTTCGCCCACGGAACATCGACATCCACGCGAACGTAGTGATCAATGTAAACCAGATGGCCTCGATAGGTCACAGGGTGAGATGGCGAAGTTATGGCAAAGGGAAACTCAAGCTGTTCGCCGGCCTGCAGGATTCGTGGTTCCACCAGGATGATTTCATCAGGCAACCCGGAATCCGAGTTTCCTCGTCCATGCGTCTTCCAGCGATGAGTCAGTTTGACGCCGTTGCTTTTGGTTTGCTCATCAATAAGCAGCCGGACAGTGCCGCGCACGGTTTCACCGCCGTAGTAAATCCTGTCATTGCGGTCGAAGGTGATACTGATCTGACATTTAGACATCCTGAACGCTCCCGAGATTCTGGAACACATCGTAGAGATGGTGTTGCATACTACGCAGATCATTGCCGTACATCGCAAACAGTTTTTCGGCAGTCGCACTTGTCACGACCGGTATAGAATCCAAGCTGCGTCGGACACTTTTGATGCGGTCGTTGAGGATCTTTTCGATGCGTTCCGGAGTGGTATGTCGAGCGGCGTCCAGCGTCAAGACAGATCGCCCTGCCCACTTCAGGTGTTGTGTGAAATCGCGGTGTGTTCCGAGAATCAGTGTTCGTCGTGATCTGAAGAGCCATAGTCGCTGCCACAGGGTGAGTCGCTGTGCTTCGTCGATCAGCAGCGGTTCTCCGACAGCGGGGATTGCTATGGACGCGCCTTCGGGGATGTGGACGTAGGCCGCGTCAGGAAAATGCGTGGCTATTGACAGCAGGTGAGTCGTCTTGCCATAACCTTTATGCCCAATGATCTGCAGAGCTGGAGTATGACTTTGAGGCCGGGACCGCAGGTGTTCGAGGGCTGGTCCCAATTCCACATTGGCAAGCTGAGTACGTTCTTCCGCATCAAATTCCCCGAATGGATTGCGACGCAGGTTCAGATGAATAAAGGGAGGTGAAGCCAATGACTTCGATCCGGAGAAAATTGATGACTGGAGTTCGGAGTAACAGGTTAACCTCACGAGGTTATACCGATTTACGATAGCGATGAAAACGGTCGCGAGAACAGAGTCGACTGAGCGGGATCACTTGATCTGACCAGCATTTGATGCGACCTCAGATTAATGAGAACCATCGCTGGTAAGCAATCCCGACGACCGGCTTATCATGGGTGTCATTCTCCGTGAAATCTCAATCGGGTACGACACGCACCTGATTTGTCATTGAGCCGGAGAACAGTCCAGAAGTGAACGGTGATCCCATTGGTTTAAGCCTCCGCAAGCATCTAAGATGGGGCCAACTGAGGATGATGAACGAAGAGCTGACCGATTTCACCGGGATGCTTGTCTGCACATAAGCTGATGTGAGTGCAATCTGATCCAATTGCGGCTACATCGGCTTTTTTGTTGGTCCTTTGAACGGCCAGCATAGGGCATGAAGATGATGAGAAAGAGTAACGCCGAAATGGTGAAGAATAAAATCATCCCCGATCGGGTGACCGGCCTGAAGGAGTCGGATGCCACACGTCAGCTGCAACGTTACTGTTACAATGAACTTCCCTCCACGTATGGGCGAAGTTTTCTGGCAACGGCGTGGGAAGTCGCCCGCGAGCCGATGTTTCTCATGCTTCTTGCGTGCGGAGACGCCGCGAGCTATCAGATAATGCTGGCTCAGCACAGAGACCTCTCGTGCGAACGTTTGCACACAGTGTGCGTTATCGGCCAGATGTGAGTCATCAGGCAAGGGAAGAGTCCGCCACTGATGTTGCTCGATGGTCACATTGTCTGCACAATAGCGTCGCTTGTCTCAGACTGTGGGATGTGAGTGCTGCGGATTGATATTTGCCGCTCTTCAGAGTGGTCGCAGTTCATTGGAGGCATCCGATAAGGGGGTGGCTCCGCTTCATTATCAGCAATCCAGGGATACGGCAATGCCACGAGTACTGATCTGGGATCTTCCGACGCGAATCTTTCACTGGCTGCTGACAATCGGCTTCTTTGTCTCGGCGGCCATCTCTGTCACAGCAGATGAAGACAGCCCACTGTTCTCTGCACACATGATTCTGGGAATCGTGCTTGGCGTCATGGTTGTGCTGCGAATCGT
>CAMAXD010000433.1 GCA_945861975.1 Candidatus Kuenenia stuttgartensis
GATTTCTCCAGTGTCAAGAATAAACGGTCAAGCTGCTCATCAACATACGCCAGCTCGGCATCATAGAGTCGATCTGCAAATGCATCCCCAAACCGGTCCTCGTGCGCAAGGTACGGATAGTGGGGATCGAAAAGATGGACCCAACAGAAAAAAGGCTTCTGAGTCCGAGGACGTAACCAACGCAGCGCCGCATCGATCACCAAGCTGGCATCGCGATACTGGTGATGCCCATGCAAACCGGGATCTGAAAGGGACAGATCATCATCGTACTTGTCAAAGCCTCGCTGCAGCCCAAACTTATGGTCCAGAACAAACGCTGCGACGAACGCCCCTGTGTCATAACCGGCAGCCTGAAGTTCGGTGGCCAGTGTTGGCAATCCCGAGGGCAATGCTGCCCCGCCATTATTGCGCAAACCATGCTCGGGCGGATAGAGACCAGTCAACATTGTTGCATGAGACGGCAATGTCAATGGCACGGGAGCATAGGCGCGTTCAAACAGAACACCCTTCTGAGCCAACCGATCGAGCACTGGTGTTCGGGCAAGCGAATAGCCGTAACAACCCAATCGATCTGCACGCGTGGTATCAAGCGTGATCAGAAGGACGTTCAATGGCCGCGGCGAACGCTGGTACCAGAAAACGCTCCCTCCAAGCAACCCGAGCAGAACAACCAAACTGATCCGTACCCGAGTGCTTAGCACCATAACTGAACTCGTTGAGCGTGGAACCTGCGTGAATTGCATGTCCGGTGAATGTGAAACTCCCCGGATCAAGAGGATGCAGTCGTGGATTTCAGTAGGTCCTGCCTGCCGGGCAGGACTTCGCGGCCTGCAATCCTCGCCAAAGTGGAGACAGGGTTCGCCTTACGGCGAAAGTCCTTTCCGGCAGAAAGGACCTACTTTAAAAATGAACTGCAACGATACCAATGCAGTTCAGACATGCGATCATCATCAGCATGGCCGGCTACTTCGCCTACTTTGCCCGGATCTGAAGTTGCAAAGCCGTATTGCCGGCCGCAGGAACATCGATCTTGCTGCCCGGCGATCTCGGATCCGGACTTTGCAAATGCGTGGGAAGAGTTTCGACTCGGATAATCCCAGGATTGACAGGCTCGCCCTCTTTGGGTTCTGGAGGCGCTGATCCATTTGGCAACCGCATTCTCGAGTAAGCAACGGTGTATTTTCCAACGGCCAGACCGGGAAGATTCTGAGTCAGGTCGGTGACAGTGAAACTTCCGTCGACGCCCGTAGTCCCGGACCCGCCTCTGTTATTCTTGGCGATCTCAGGGATGAAGGTTACTGTCACCCCATCCAATGGTTTTCCGTTGACCATCAACGAACCTGCAACGGGCACTAATATCTCCAATGGAGGTGCACCGCCACAACCAGCCACAAAACAGATCAAACCAAATCCGAGGGCAAGTTGCCCCAAACCACGACGCATTCCAGTGCTCCAAAGCAAAAGCCAAAGGTCAATTCGCAAGCTCATTGATTCAGGAAAAACATAAGGTACTACAGAGGTCTTTGTTTCGCCCGTTATACAAAAATAGGCGCGAACCGAAGTCCGCGCCTATGACTTTGATCAATTCCGGACGGTTTTCAGTGCGACCTCATTGCAACAAGCAGATTTTAAAGAACTCTGTGTCTCAGAGGTACGGCGTCGAATCCCTGAGGAATCCGACCACCGCCGCTCGAAAGAAGGATCGTTAACTCATGACAACAACGCAACAAGTTTAGAATTCGCCCAAAACTTGTCCGTCGGAAATGTAAGCCAGATTTTGCAGCGTTAGCAAATTCGTGTTCTCGCTAACGAACCGCACCCCACCATCTCCCAGCAGGACTTGACAGCCTCCGACATGCAAAGAACTCGCATTGGTGTTGTAACTGTCCACCTGTCCTGGATAGCCGCGAGGAAGAAATTTATTGATGCCTCCAATCAAGCGAGTACCCGTCCCGGCGTGCTGAACACAAGCCCAGGGCGAAATCCGGCCGCTGTAGCATTCAAACACGTTCTCAATGACCAGGGCCGAGTTACTGGTTCCATCCCTGAAGTCACGTATGTTCGACATTGAGTTACCACCAAATGCAGTTCGCACAGTGCTACCGACATTCGACCATATGCCATTGTAATGAGTGCCATTTACGCTGAGACCATACGAAGACTTGTAACTGATGCCGCTCGTTCCGCAGCCATAATAAATACCGTCATCCTCGATGAACGGTTTGCCATTATCTGATGGGCACATGAAGGCCGCAAGCATCGTGCTCTTCGCAACTAAGTTGCCGTTAATTGGCACGTCACCAGCAGGAGGAGACACGCCCGCCCCGGAGTATTTCCCAAAAGACCGGCTAAAGTCCAGGGTACTATACAAGTTCGCTTGTTCGATGTACGGCAGCAACATGACGAGGCCGTTCTGATTCATCTTTCGGCCTGTGGCTGGGGATTGCCCAATTCCGTTCATTTCGCCGTATGGGAAAGCCCTGAAAGTATCATGGTAGTTGTGCAGCGCCAGACCCATCTGCTTCAGATTGTTCTTGCACTGAGTTCTACGAGCTGCTTCGCGAGCCTGCTGCACTGCTGGCAACAGCAGTGCGATCAGAATGGCAATGATCGCGATCACCACCAACAACTCGATAAGCGTAAATGCACGACGACGAGGTCTCATAATGATTTCCCTAGACAACGAAACAACATAACAGAAGAACGATTGCGGCCGCAGGATAGTGAGCGGGCAGGATGGTTGAGTGGGCAGGATGGTTGAGTGGGCAGGATGGTTGAGCGGGCAGGATGGTTGAGCGGGTAGGATGAGTGAGCGGGCAGTCGCTAGACGAAAATAGGCCGAAAACTGGCTTGGCTTAAATCGTTAGGCAAACGCTATGCCAAGGCCACTTTTCTGAAGAAACCAGAGAAAATCTGAATTACAGAAAGTTTTTCAGTCGCATTGTGCATTTCCGAAGAGCGTCAGTGCTGTTTTATCTTGCGTATCTCAAGATGTGTTCGCATGTTCAGATTCCTTCGTCCATCTCGGGAATGGAAATTTCTTCCAAACTTCAGGAAACATTTTGCATGGCCGGGGAAGGTTTTATTTTTTCTGGAATTGGTTTTTGCTGACGCTGACAGAAATTTGTATGTTCGGGGAAGACAGCATCTGTCTGGCGTAAGCGTCAGTTAATTTGCAGACAAAATACTCAAGATGGTATCCGCGAAAGAGTTCGGGGCGGTGTCTCACCGCGGCGGGAATGCTTTGGACAAATCACCGCAGGCGACGGATACGAAAGCTGTAACGCTCAACTGATTTTTTGTGCGCGGCCACGATTGAAGTCACCACGGTTAATCGTGAGCCACTGAACCATTCCTGGCGCGGGGTTGAAGGTCTAGCGAGGTGGCATTCGGATGAGAAACCTCGGTGATTTCTCGGCAAGGTGAGAAGCTTAGACTCACGGAGAACCCAAAGCGGCCCGCAATGCTTCAAGGACACGGGAGGCAGCCGCATTACGTGGATTAATGCGGAGCACGTTTTCGTAATGTTGCATCGCGAGCGGGAATTTTTCCTGACGCTGATACACTTCCGCCAGATACAGATGACCGTTTTCGGAGTCGGGTTGCAGTTCAATGAGTCGCAGAAAGTTTTTTTCGGCGGGATCAAGTTCGCGCAGTTTAAGTTGGGAGTATCCCATCATTTCATAACCGCGCGCGGAGTCGGGGTCGATTTCCAATGCGGCCCGGCACCAAAGGATCGCGTCGGCATATTTCTCCTGATAAACCCTGCATTGAGCTAAATTGAGACGTGCACGATGAAAGTTAGGGACATCACGTGCCAGAGGTTCCAGCAGAATGGCAGCCTCATCGAAGTTCCGGTCATCAATCAAATGAACAGCCCGATTGAATTGATTGAGATAACCGATCATGTCTTTCACATCCGGCCGGTCCGATGCGTAACGAGGATCCTCTTTCGCTGACGAGCCGCCAGCGTATCCCAGGCTTTCCAGGACGCGTTGCTCCTGCGTGGATAACGTAACCTGCGTGCCAGTGCGGATCTGAAATTTCTCTTCGTATGCCGTGAGTTCCCCGTCGAGTTCACTGACAAGATCCAGTTCCCTGGACGCGAGATTGACCAACTCCTGTGGATCGGCTGTGAGGTCATATAATTCAGGCTGAGTTGTCCGCACATATCGCCAGCGTTCATTCGTCAAGCTTTGTAATGGCGACCAGAATGCCTGCAGGTAAGGCTCTACTGTTTGCGAATAGCAAAATCGCGGTGCGAGTGGATTGCCCTGCAAGGCTGGTTGCAGGCGACGGAGTTTCGAATCGCCGGGCGCTTCAGCTCCACCGATTTCCAGCATTGTCGGAAACAAATCGATCAGCGAAACCGGAGTCGCGACTCGGTGGCCCGCCTTTGCCTGAGCGTGATTTGCAATGATCAATGGCACACGCAGTGTGGATTCATGCAGTAGGTAGCCATGCATGTCTTCTCCGTGCTCACCGAGACTCTCGCCATGATCTCCAGCGATCACAATGACGGTATTCTTCAGTTCGCCAAGCCGCTCGAGTTCATCAATGATGCGGCCGATTTGCCGGTCTACATAGGCAAGTTCGGCGTCGTAGGGGCGTTCACGGAACTTCGCGTCGAATTCCTGTGGATGAAAGTTATAAGGATCATGCGGATCGTAGAAATGCAGCCAGCAAAAGAACGGCGCATCGTCGGCCTGCTGCTGTTCCTTCAGCCACTGAATGGACAAATCGGCGATATATCGTCCGTCCCGAGAACGCTGCATTCTGTCAGCCCCGGTTTTGGGATCTGACAGGTCATCAAAATAGCTCTG
>CAMAXD010000434.1 GCA_945861975.1 Candidatus Kuenenia stuttgartensis
CGTATATTTGCTGCCCGCCCCCTGCCCCTCACGAAGCAGGGCAATTCGCTGCATCAGTCCGGGCGCATTCGCGGGGAAGAAAAACTGCAGCAATTGATCCGTGGTAAAGATCAGAAACAGAGATAGGACGAACAGAACAATGCCCAGAAGCTCATGACTGGTCCCTTCGCTCCAGTCTCGGCCGTTGTCCCATGCCACGGCCACACAAACGATTCGTCCAACATTTTCCACCAGCACCAGTCCGAACGTGGATCCCAGCAGCAATGCGGAGTGAATGAATGACCGTCGCCCCCATGCACTAATGAACAAAGCAGTGGCCATCAGCACATATAACGAGTGAATCCCGCTGCAGGCGTCAGCAATGAAAAGAGGCTTGCCGGGAAGTTCGATGACATTCGCATAACTGTTGTGCAACAAGCCGATCTGATCAAGCACTGCACTGCTCATGCGAGTCGTGAAACCCCGCAGCCGCACAATTAAGTCCTCATCCATTCCAAATGGTAGCGGAATGATAATCCAGCAAAACAGCCAGATGGGGAGCCAGCCCCGAAGACATAACCAGCCTCCGTTCGAAAGCAGGACACCGGCCCATCCCAACTGAAAAGCCACCGCCGCGACCCAAGGCGACCAGATCCAGGCACCTCCAGCCAAGCCGAGTAAAGCAATCAGGAGCAGCAGCGTTCCAGCAACCAGTTCCCATCGTTTCGATTGCGATTGCCCGATTTTCAAATCGGAGGACGATGACAGTAACCAGACTGCTACGGGCAGCAAAAAGAGGAACTGATAATGGGGTTTCTCAAGAAGACCCCCGATATGCCAGTACAGCAAAGGCAAAAAACTGCCCAGTACAAGCATGAACGGACGCCAGTTGATGCGGGAATCAGCACTGTTTGTTGCAAGCGACACTCAAAACCTCACGAAAACAACGCCCCGGATAGCGCGGCACCCTATGTACTGAAAAATGCCCATTGTGGGCCACTATCACGTAGACTCCACTCAGCGGTTCATAAAACCTCACCTTACTGACGAGCGAGCTGGATTCAATCCTGTTTATATTGAATTCCTGCTTTCAATTGTTACCCGTTCGAAACAACACTCTGCAATCCTCTCACTGAACGTTTCACCACCACGAAAGCGAGTAGTTCCGGACCGCACCGTACGCGGTTCATCATGCGGAGATCAATTTTTAAGACGTAATTTCTCGCCGACGCTCACACCGCTTCAGAACAATCCAGTATTCGTAGATCGCCATCATCCTGCAAAACGTGTAGCCAGCTCGCCCGTCAAGAAAACCCAATTTGAACAGGTATTGATAAAGGAACCGAAACAGACTGCGGAACGGAAGCTGACGGCTCAGGCCGCGAAGTGCTGCTCGGCGTTGAGCTTTGTCAAACGAGATCAAGCCATCCCAGGCGATCGTGTGATCACGCTCCTCCTCCAGCATCGCTTCGCGACTCGAATAGCGATTGTGCCTTTCAATCCAGTCAGCCCAGCCTTTGCTGAAAGCGAAATGAAGGAAAGGCTCTCGAATCGTCCCCATGACTCCATCGACGGTTGGCACGGCCACTTCCCCGTGTCCACTGGAGACGAATTGAGCTTGTCCACGCTTTACAAGCCGCATGATCCACACAGGAAATCCATCAGAATATTTTAGCCAGGTCTCGCTCAGCATTGTCTTGCGGCACATTCGAAACGCGGCGACCTCCGGCGGCACTTCCGAAAGGTTGGCCATCAGAGCCTTCTGCAATTCAGGTGTCATCACTTCGTCAGCATCCAAGTGCAGGACCCACTCATTGCGAAGCGAAGCACGCTCCATTGCCCAGTTCCGCTGAGCAGCAAAGCTCTCAAACTTATGCTGAAGAACTCGAGCCCCGGCGGCTTCGGCAATTTGCACTGTTTGGTCCGTGGAACCGTCATCAATAACGACCACTTCGCTGCACCACCGTACAGCACCGACACATCGCCCGATGTTCTGCTGCTCATTGCGGGCCAAAATGACAACAGTCAGAGGAAAAGAAAGATTTTCGATTGTCGAAGTCATTTTTCGAATGTACCGAGAAAATGCTGTTTTGGAAGTCCAAAAAAAAGCCTTCCCATCGGAAGGCTTTAATCAGAATTTGCACGTTTAGCAAACCCGACTTTGGTCGTCGATTCGAACTGCCGAGGGCTTAATTTTCGGTTTCGAGATTAGACCACTGCTGTCTGCGAAAGTTGTCTTTGACCGATGACGCGAGCGGGATTGCCAGCCACGATCTGCCAGGCGGGAACATCCCTGGTCACGACGGACATCGCTCCCGCTACGGCCCCTTCACCAACCGTCAGTCCCATTCCCAAAAAGACGCCAGCACATATCCACGCCTGATCCGCGACCACGATGGGGGCGGTGATGAGTTTCATGTTAGGATCACGAACATCGTGGGAGGCCGTGCATAAAAACGCATACTGCGACACCGTAGCATGATTTCCAATTGTCAGGCGATCCACACAGTAACAGTCGACATTGTGAGCAATTGAAGCCTCTTCACCCACAGAAAGATTCCAGGGAGCCCACACTCGGACACTGGGAGAAATCCTCGCATTCTTCCCGATTCGAGCACCAAACAATCGCAGCAGGAATCGTCGCCATCCGAACAGAATTCGCGGTGACCAGCGAAACAGAGTTCCCCAAGTAATCGCCCAGGCCACACGTGCCAGCTTGTTGCCAAGCGAATGCGGACTAGGACACTTTTCTTTGCTGACGTCAAGGGCACGGGGCAAAGAGCGAAGAGCGGAGGGTACGAGATCTCCAGCTTCTTTGGACGCTCCCGAATAGCCTTCCGACAAATCTTCATTCTTCCCCAAAACGCTCCCGCCTCTCGTCACAATTCCCACACCAAGAGCAAAGCACCAAGAACCTGTTGTTGTCGACCTGCGTTTTCGACCAAGCACCAGCGTTTTAACCCCGCACCAAGCACCAAGCACCAAGGACTTGCGTTTGGACCTGGCTTCCCATGCGTTTGCCTGCGATTCGACCAAGCACGAAGCACCTGCTTTTTCAACCAGCGATTTAACCAAGCACCGCGAAGCGCTCTACGCTCCATTGATCAGAATCCGTTCCCATTCCTTCAACACCTTCGGCTTATCATACTCCATCGCAATCGCACGCAGGTCCACGGATGGCTTAAGCCGTTGTTCAAGAAATCCCTGCATACGATCGGCCAATTGCTTCTCATCGCCCGGTTCAAACATCCATTCCTGACCCTGACGCTCGGCCAATTCTGGAATCGCCGCCACATTGGACGCGATGACCGGCGTACGACAAGCAAACGCTTCCAACACGATCAGGCCAAAACACTCCAACGCCTTTGTCGGCAACACAAAACAGTCGGCGGCCGCATAACAACCGGCGAGCAGTTCTTCCGGCAGTCGTCCCAAAAGGATAACGCTTTCCTGAAGTCCGGCTGACTGAATTCGTTCCTGCAGAGATTCACGTAACGGCCCACCACCTCCAATCAGAGTTCGAAACTTCAGTCCTCGTTGAGACAGCAACTGACACGCATCGACCAGTGTTTCCAGTCCCATACGATTCTGCAGCCGCCGCAGAGTAAAGAACACGGGACAGTCAACCTGCCAATGTTCTCCCAGAGCCATCCGAGTTGCCAGACGATTTTCCACGGGAACAAACCGTGTCGACTCCACCCAGCCCGGTGCCACAAGTCCCTTGTCTCCCACGGCCCTGCGATGTCGCTGCGTCATGAGCGACAACGTGTAGCGCGAATCGCATTGAACCTGATCGGCCAACCGACAGTTGCGTCGATCGACTCGCCGGGCCATAAGTGATGCGATCCGTTGTGTGAGTCCTGGTCGATCACCCGCAGAATTGCTCAGCAGTTCATCGTCGAATGGCGAATGCACCGTGTAGTTAGCATGCACAGACTCGTGCTTTAGTGACTGCATGGCCCCCAAAGCCTGCAGCGGACTGTGTCCGCTGACGGCCTGAACCGGACATTCCCGATTCAGCATCGTGACCAGTTTTCGAGACTCCCGCAGATGGAAACGCAGTCGAGCGAGCCCGCCCATAGGTTTTGCTGATGGCCGATAGCGAACCACATCGACACCCTGAACCGTCTCCCGCAGTGGTCCATCGTATCCCGGGTCCTTCGCACAGCATACATACGAAACCCGATGCCCCTGCTCCGCCAGATGCTCGGCAAACTCCGAAGCCAAACGAAACGATCCACCGAGGGTATCCTGATACCAGGCATGACAGGCCACCAGTACCCTCTGTTCAAAAGAAACTGTCACGACCGCGTCCCGTCAAATGCCGAACTCACCAGAGGAGGCACATTGGTCACCAACGGACGCGGTGGAGGACTTGATCGCTGTAGTTCCTCGCGAGCGTAGTACACGTGACCGAAAAAGGCTCCAAAAAACAAAAGCGGAATCATCGCGTTCAGGGGATCACCACTGATGTGTTGGTGCGAAATAACGAAACATGCCAGATTAGCAACAACCATCGACAAACTCGCATCGGACAACGTCTGACGATTCTCCAAAGACGAAGGGATCGCTATACCAAGACACCGGATGACTTCCCTCCCCAATTGCAGGGCCGCCAGAAAGACAAGAAGTACTCCCGGAACACCAAGCTCCTTGAACAAACGCGAGACACCATCTTCCTGCCACGCGCGAGTTTGCCGTTGCTGTCCGCCGTAATGTGCGCCCTGCGTCGCGACCCCCAGACCGGACCCCAGAATTCCGGACTGCCGCACGGTTTCAATGCTCCCCTGAAATGTGTGTCCGTAAAGTTTCGGGATAATGTC
>CAMAXD010000435.1 GCA_945861975.1 Candidatus Kuenenia stuttgartensis
ACTTCGAGAATCTCGCCCGAAACCGGTGCATAAACGTCGCTGACGGCTTTGACGCTTTCGATTTCCCCCATCGACTGACCTGGCGAAAACTTCTTGCCAATTGCAGGCAGAGCCAAAAACACGATGTCGGTCAGCAGTTTTACAGCGAAGTCAGAAATACCCACTATGGCCACATCACCGTCGACGGAAACCCATTCATGAGTTTTCGCGAAACGCAGTTGTTCGGGATTCATCAGGGGGACTTTCGATCGAGACAGGAGGATGCGCAAGCCGCATCTCCGGACATGTAAGGCGCTGATGTGGTTTGCAGTGCCGACTTCAGTCGGCATTGGTTCAAATTTCGAAGCGAATGCTGGCTGAAGCCCGCACTACAAGCGTAACGGTGTCTAAATCAATAGGCCGATTCAGCCCTGTTCCGGAGGATTAAGATGTTCTTTGTGGCAAAGCTGGCTGGCGATTTCGCGTTCCAGTTCGGCGATCTTCTGTAGTCTCCGCGCGTGACGACCTTCTTCAAAAGGAGTCTTCAGCCAGATGCGAATCACCTGGTCAGCCAACTGATCGCTAAGTTGATCGGCTGAAAGACAAATCACGTTCGAATCATTGTGCAACCGGCTGTACTCGGCCGTCACACTATCGTGACAAGGAGCCGCACGGACGCCGGTAAACTTGTTTGCTGTGATACACATTCCAATCCCGGTCCCGCAAATCAGGATTCCGCGATCTATGTGACCGTTCGAGACTTCTCGAGAGACCTGTGCCGCATAGTCAGGATAGTCGACGCTTTGAGACTCATACGGGCCGAAGTCTCGGACTTCACAGTCGAGACTTTGGAGCAGTTGAGTCAGTCGAGTCTTCATATGAATGCCTCGATGGTCACTGGCGATGCCAATTTTCATAGCGATTACGACTCTTTCCTGAACAGTTCATCAACCCAGATTCGAAGATTATCACTGATCTGAGCAGCACATCTACGGTATTCTTCCAATGATCCACCAATCGGATCCGAGATATCCTCGCCGCCATGCGAAAGAAGTTTCACTCGATCCGCCAAGTCCGGCCTCGCTTCACACAAAACGCGACGATGTCGCTCAGTCAGTGCCAACACCACTGTGGAATTCTCCAGCATGTGTTCGTTGACCTGCTGACTCAGGTGCTGCGACAGATCAAGACCGCATTCCTGCATCACCGCGATCGCTTCCCTGGCTGCAGGGTCACTTTCTCCAGCCGCAATGCCAGCCGAGAAAACATCAATTCGACGTTCCCGCAATTCCCAGTCCCGACACGACAGTTTTTCAGCGACGAGTTGCCGAAAGATGGTCTCAGCCATCGGACTACGACAAGTGTTTCCCGTACAGACGAACAGCACTCGAAGGACTGCGTCGTTGGCACGATCGCGGCTACTCACTGACGCGATCCTTTGGTTTGGGGAATAGTCATTAAAAACCCGACAGACTGAAGAGAATGAGTACCAAAGGAACTCGTCTGGCTGACGAAAAGCATTAGGGGACACGTTTCCTCGGCGAATGATGGCGGGATTCCTCGCAAATCTCAAGTTTCCGTGTCAGATACCCGCTGAGATGTTAAGGATTGGAGAATTGGCCCCCCGTTATTTCCGCGCCCCGGTTCTGAGGCTACCAAAAGAATTTGGCAAGTCTTTGATCACGGATTGCAATTCCGGATCGCTTTTGGTCCCATATCAGCCAGTTGCTTTTGGGGCCGTCGTCAGAGTCGAAAGCCAAACCGTCCGTTCAGGGATGTCGTACGTCGTGAGAAAACGTGTTCTTAGCCTTCAAAAGAGGGCCCGTGAGCGATTAAGGCGTCTTGGGGAATTCCGAGGAATTCGCCGACAGCCGTTCGGGACCTACCAGAAGTCTGTACGACGCCTGTACGACGGTCCACGGGGTGCCGCCCTGAAGTTCAGCAGCATTATTTCCCTCCACGAACCTTTGATGGGGAAGCTGTTTCGCTCTGGTCGCTTTGATGCTCGCCGCTTTTCGCGAATCCTTGATGTCGGCTCCGGGGCAGGGCAGATCATTCGCCATCTGCTGGCCACCAGTCGACCGGATACCGAAATTGTCGGTTTTGACCTGTCCTGGGAAATGTTGCGACGAGCTCGCGAACGCCTGAATTCTGATCGACCGGTTTTTGTCGCGGCTGACATGCGCGCACTCCCGTTCCGAGACGCCTCGTTTGACTGCGTGACTTGCGGGTACGTGCTGGAATATCTTCCGGACCCTAAAGATGGGCTTCGCGAGTTTGCTCGTGTTCTGCGTCCGGGTGGCACAATTCTTCTGCTGGCGACCGAAGATTCTTTTTCTGGCCTGATGACCAGCCACACCTGGAAGTGCCGAACGTTTAATCGTGAGGAGCTGAAAGTTGCCGCCGAGTCGATTGGGCTGCGCTGGGGCAAGGTTCACTGGTTCACTCGATTCCACGAGGTGTTGAAGCTTGGCGGAATCCTTGTTGAGCTGGAAAAGGTCGGCGAGTGATCAAGGCGGTATGAACAGTCTGGTGGCCTATCACAGTGAATTTTCAAGAGCCTCTTAAGCTTGACTGTCGTCCCGTCGTTCGCCCCCACAGACAAAAGTCACATCCGGATCGCTACCCACGGCCTCATCTGTTGGGGCAGACTGAGTACTTGCTCCTTCAGCCTCCCCGGGCTGATGATGAGTTTCCTCGGGATGATCGAACCACCAGTTTTCGGCCTTGCTCCACGACCAGTCCCGGGCGCATTCGCAGCGATCAATGGCTTCCAGAAGTTCACGGGGTGATTGAATACGCTCTTCCGGTTTTTTCCTGAGGCATATCATGATAATGTCGGCCAGGTCAGCCGGCACCTCGACACCGATCTCCTCAAACGTGGGCGCGGGGGTCGTTGTGTGAGCAACAACCAGGAGGACAGGATTCTCATCTTCAAACGGAGTTCTGCCGGCCAGCAGGAAGTACGCAACGCAAGCCAGAGAATACAGGTCACCTCGACAGTCAGGTTTCTGTCCCTGAGCCTGCTCGGGACACATAAACCTTGGAGAACCCTGCAGTTGCTTGCTCACGTTTCGAATCGGACAGGTCCCAAAGGAGGCAGGCCGAACAAGTCCAAAATCGAGCAACTTGGCGACATCAAACATCTGACCGCGTTCCGTCAGAAAGATGTTGCTGGGCTTGATGTCACGATGCACAAGCCCGAATGTGGCCGCTTCATGCAGCGCGCCACAGAGCTGTCGCAGAATGAAGATGACTCGACCGGGCGGCAGAGGACCATGATCTTCGACCAGCTGTCTCAGATTAAGTCCCTGCAGATATTCCATCGAATAGTAGAATGTTCCATTGGAGGTCCGGCCGTAATCATAGACCTGCACTGTGTTCCAGTGAGTCAGCTGGGCGGTGGCCTTCACTTCTCGCTCAAAGCGTGCCAGCATTTTGCGGTTGGACGCTTTGTCGCTTCGAATCACCTTAACAGCACAGCGGCGTTTAAGCAGCTCATGTTCTGCCAGATAGACCTCGCCCATCCCGCCCTGGCCAATCCGCTTGATAAGCTTGTAGGGGCCGAGATGATCGCCCTTGGGGACGTCTTTGCCCAACTGGCGATTGATTGCAGAACCGAAGATCGCAAATCCGAACGCAACAAAAATCGTTGTCGAATGATATTGCAGAGACATAAGCGTCGTTTGAGAATCGAGCAGACGGACCTGAACCGCTGCTGAACAAATTCCCGTCACAAGCAAGCCCACGCCGACGATCGCAGCGACACGGACAATCGGCCTCGAGGTCAGCTTCAGAGAATTATTTTGCTCTGGTCTCCGAGATGATGCTCTGTCGTTGCGCAGAGGCCCATCGAATGACTCACCGCCGAAAGATTCGTCGATGGACACTGGTCTGAGAGAGGTTTGCTGACTCAACACTACGGTCATTTCCCGAGTTCCGACTTTCGTGGAGACGCGGCCTGGATTTCGTAACACTGTTCACCATAGGTCAAGACCCACACACCGGTTCAACGGAAATTATGAATGTCCGGCGACGGGGGCCGCGTGACTGACTGCAAAAGCCACGGAATCACGAGAATGTGGCATTCTGGAAACAGTGAATTTTGTATCAACCGGCACAATTACTCCTGCCTGGCCAAAAACGTTGCGATGTGGCAGCATACGCCCAGCCTGCTGGATGGTTTCCCGCATTAGGAACTCATCCCTCGGTTTTTTCCCTACCACGCTGCATCTCGGATCGGTCTTATGTCTTACGTTGCGAAAACGTCCTCGGTCGTGTTCGGGCTAATGCTGATACTTCTGTCGCAGAAGGCGTTATTGGCCACTGACTTTCAACTGCACTCTTTTACGCGTCAGGAGTTATCGGACGTTTATTATTCGGAAGGAATCTCGGCCGGTGATATTAACGGCGACGCAGTCAAAGACGTTGTTTATGGCCCGCATTGGTATGCCGGCCCGGATTTCAGTCAGAAGAATGAGATCTATCCGGCCGTTCCGCAAAAGCGCGAGGGCTACGCAGATAACTTCTTCAACTGGATTTACGACTTCGACAAAGATGGCTGGAACGACATCCTCGTCGTGGGCTTTCCGGGAACTCCGGGATTCGTTTATCGCAACCCAGGCAAAGATGGCCTGAATGGACTTTGGGAAAAGTTGCCGGTGGCAGACTCGGTCAGCAATGAGTCGCCTCAGTTCGCTGACGTCAATGGTGATGGAACTCCTGAATTAGTTTGCACTCGCCAGGGCCACTATGGTTTCTATCTTCCGGAGAAAGACAAACCCCTCGGAGCCTGGCAGTTTGTTTCCATCTCCGAAAAGATC
>CAMAXD010000436.1 GCA_945861975.1 Candidatus Kuenenia stuttgartensis
TCGCTGAAGCTATGAAGTCCTCGCAGGTATCCTCCTTCCTTAGGAGCTTTCCACGAAGAGATCAGCATCCATTCTTTTCGCTCAGGATGGAACCAGTAGCCGGAGAAAATTGTAAACGTCTTTTCAACCGGTTCAGCGGTGACGATGAACTTTTGATTCTCCCCCGTCTTCCACATGAACTTGAGATGGCTGTGACCGCCAGTGCCTTCATTGCCAAAGTCGCCTGAGTAAACCCCCTCTCCTTTTCCAATCAGACGCACTCGATTTTCATCACCAACCTTCTTGCGGTCGACGGCTTCCTCACCACTGTCCCAGACACTGAAGATGATACGACGTTCAGTGGGGCTATTGACCTGCATCCCAAAGTAACCGCGATGCCAGCCACAGGCCATGTAAAATGTCGCAACGGGTTCCTCAACAGCCGTCACCTCACAATAAAAGGCCTCAACTTCGTGATCACGATCGACAGGATAGGCCAGATGCACGGAAGCAGCATTCCGTCGCTCTTTCATATTGAAATGAACGCCTTCTGTCGCAGGCCCATCAAGTACAAGAGACTCAATGTTTCCCGCAGACTGGCCTGCGGGATTTAACGATTTCAGCTCAATCTTCTGATGTCCTGCATTGGGGACGTTGAACCTTCCGAAGTTTGCCTCGACTGCCGTCTCAAATCCCTTGCCATCAAGTTTGACTTCACGAGATGTCGCTCCAATCGAAAGTTTCAGTCGTGACTCCGTGTTCTTCTCAAGTCGAATGAAAACTTTTGCAGTGACTTCACCGGCGACATGGAATCGCCCGTACCAGTTGACCGCCTGAGTCGGATCATCCCAATGCGTGATGCCTTGATCCTCGGAAATCTGGGCGGCAGACGGATCGGGCAACATATAAGCCGTAAAGGCCGGCACTTTGACTTCGCCACAGAAGCCAATTTCAGTGGGCAGAAAACTGAAGACCAGAACAGAAGCCACCAAAGTGCAAATACGATTGGCCATAAACACAGTTCTTTACCAGATGGAAAGTGAAATTTCGCCGCTAACCACAGCAATACACCGCGTTTCGATCTTTGGCGTGAGCCATAAAGCGGCAAGCGGTCCAGTTGGTTTTCTGGCCATCAACAGGCGTTATCTGGCCCCGGAGCCGCACGGTTGGGCCGGTTCTTATTAAGGGGGAGAAAGAAATCGCATCATGCACGAATCGATTCCCTGTGCGGCAGGAAATAAGTCGGCCATGTGCTGATGGGATTTTTCGGCCTGCTGAAAATCAGTATCCGGATTTGTCTGCATCAAATTCAAATTCTGGCCCTGGAATCAGGATTTGAATTGTTCCGGAAACCGCGTCTTCAAAAACGGCGGATCGTGTCGCTCCAGACGTTCCACGATCCGCTGCATCATCTCAATATGATAAACATTGCGGACAATGCTTCCTGTCACTGATCCTTGTCGCAGTTGAGCAATTGCCGAGCCGTAGCGATGTGCATCACAAGCCTTAAACTCAAGCAGCGAGAAGAATGGCTTCGGATGCCCGAGCCAATCAGCAAATCAGCAAATCAGCAAATCAGCAAATCAGCAAATCAGACAAACGGTGTTTTCCCCGGAACCGCAACAGGTGGCACCGGATTATCAGCCCAGTCATAGCTGGCAGGGCTGAGATCTTCCTTGGAGTTCATGACGGCATCCCAGGTCAGTTTCTGACCGGTATATCCAGCCATGCGGCCAGCAATCGCCAGCATCGTACTCTTGCACATGTAGTCGCCGTTGTTGATCGGCTTACCCGCACGGATGCTGGCGAAGAGTTCGTTGTGTTCGATCTGGTACATGTCCCCATCCGGACCATCATACTGCCAGATTACGTTGCCTTTGTAATCGGAGATCTTGTGAGCCATCACATCGATCATACCCTTGGTGCCAAAGATATAGTCTTCGACTTCGTTTTCGCAGTTCGGCCAGTGGCGACAGCGAGCGAACGCTTTCACACCATTCGCCCACTGATACACGATATCGAAGTGGTCGTAGATGTTGCCATAGCGAGCATCCGTACGAACCTGACGACCACCGGAACCACTGATTGTGGCCGGGGCTTCGTCATTCATCGCCCACATCATCTTGTCGAGACTGTGAATGTGCTGCTCAACGTTGAAATCACCGGACAACCATGTGTAGTAATACCAGTTGCGAATCTGATACTCCATTTCGCTCTTGCACTGATCGCGTTCACGACGAGGATCCCAGACTCCTCCCGTCATGTAGCTACACTGCATCGAAACAATGTCGCCGATTACGCCGCTCTTCAGTTGCTCGAAGACAGCTCGCTTGCCCGGGTGGTAACGCCAGCATAGCCCAGAGACCAGAGACAGTCCTTTCTCGGCGGCCTTCGCAGATGATTCCAGTACTGAACGCACGCCGGGAGCATCAACGGCAATTGGTTTCTCGCAGAAGATGTGCTTGCCGGCTTCGACTGAGGCTCGCATGTGTTCAGGTCGAAAATGAGGCGTTGAAGCCAGCAAGACCACGTCACACTTCTCGATGACCTGCTTGTAGGCATCGAAGCCGGTGTAACACTGATCTTCCGTCGCAGTAACTCGTGCAGCCGCGCCGTCTTTGTTGAATTTTCGGCTGAGCTGTCGCAGGCCTCGAGTGACCGCGTCTTCGAAAACGTCCGCCAGAGCAACCAGTTCCGTTCCCGGATCTGCATTCAAAGCCTGCTCGGCAGCACCAGTTCCGCGACCGCCGGCTCCGACAAGTCCCACCTTCAGGAGATCACTGCCACCTGCGTAGGCTCCGGCATTCAGCGTTGCTGGCACCGCGGCTACAGCAGCGGCACTCAGAGCGGTTGTGGCGAGGAATTCACGGCGAGTGCCGTCTGAATTCGGTGTCCGTTTATCCATGATTTCTGCTTTCTTGTCTCGTCGAGGAACGGCGGGATTCAGGGCGGATGGCAGCCATTTCTGCTGCTGCTTTCGCAAGAGGTTGACCTTTCAAACGCCTCAGGTCAAGGGTTTGGCCAAAGTTCGTGGCTCCGCTCTCGCTTGTCACACCCGGCCCCCCGGACATAACCTGCCTGACTTGGTCATGTTTGCAGAGCCCGTCTGCAGAATCTGTCTTTTCGGCGACGTTGAGGATTTCCCGGTGCTTCGAAGCTGTCTCTTTCATTTTGCAGTTTGTTTGTGCCTTGCCGTCGTTGCTCGTTCGGCCATTGCTCAGCAGCCGTCCGATTTTGCTCATGACGTGCTTCCTGTCTTGAAGAAACATTGTGTTCCCTGCCACGGTGGGCGAGAAGCCAAGGGCAGCTTCTCAATGAATCATCGAGAACTGGTCGTTGATTCTGGTCATGTCGTCGTTGACAAACCTGAAGAATCTCATCTGCTGAATCTGATTCTGTCGACAGACCGCGAAACTCAGATGCCGCCCGCGGATCGGGAGCGTTTGTCTGACAAAGAAAAAGAAATTGTCCGGAAGTGGATTTCTGATGGCTTACCATGGGAAGAAGGCTTTTCATTCGCTCCCGCAAGTTATGAACCGCCTTTGAAACCTCGTCGGCCTGAACTGCCCGCTGCGATCGACGGCCGCTCGAACCCCGTTGACCGAATTCTAGACGCTGATCTTGCTGCGCATCAGATTTCTCGTCCCGCTGGGATTGACGACGCCGCGTTTCTGCGACGCGTCTCTCTTGACCTGGTCGGACTTCTTCCCGAGCCCAACGAACTCCGGGAATTTGTCGCGGACGAAACTCCCGACAAACGCGAAAAGACTGTTCGTAAGCTTCTGGATCACAACGTTGCCTACGCGGAGCACTGGCTTTCGTTCTTCAATGATCTGCTTCGCAACGATTACAGCGGCACTGGTTTCATTACCGGCGGACGGCAACAGGTCAGCGGCTGGTTGTATGAAGCCCTTGTCAGCAACAAGCCGTTTGATCAGTTTGCCCGTGAACTGATCGCCCCACCAACTCCAGCCAGTCAGGGTTACATTGATGGGATTCGCTGGCGTGGCGAAGTGAGTGCAGGACAGACGGTTGAGATCCAGTTTGCTCAGAGCGTGTCTCAATCGTTCCTCGGTATTAATCTCAAATGCGCGTCGTGTCACGATAGTTTTATTGATCGGTGGAAGCTGGAGGAAGCCTACAGCCTGGCAGCCATCTATTCGGCCCAGCCAATGCAGATTCATCGCTGCGATAAGCCGATCGGAAAACAGGCGGAGGCCAAATGGCTCTTTCCCGAACTTGGTCAGATCGATGCGGCTGCACCGCGCGAAGAACGATTGAAGCAACTCGCAGCGTTGATGACTCATCCGGACAACGGCCGGTTTACTCGGACGATTGTGAATCGCTTGTGGTACAAGCTCATGGGGCGTGGCATCGTGCATCCACTGGATGCCATGCAGTCAGAACCATGGAACGCGGATCTGCTGGATCATCTTGCCATGCACCTTGCTGACAACAAGTACGATCTCAAGTCTGTTCTCTATCTGATCGCAACCTCGGAAGCTTATCAGTCGCAATGTGTGACGCGACGAGGGGAAGTGGCAGAAGGCTCCACCGGGAAATTTGTCTATCAGGGACCACTGCCGCGCCGCATGACGGCCGAGCAATTCCTCGACTCGGTGTGGCAGATGACGTCGGCTGCTCCAACGGCTTTTGATGCTCCTGTGATTCGCAGTGCACCTCAAGCGGCAGGTTTGGAACCGGTCACATTACAGGCGAAATGGATCTGGGGAGACTCCGCAGCCAGTGGCAGTGTTCCTCCATCCGGCGAGGCGATTTTACTTCGGCGCCAGTTTGTTTTGTCGGCCGACGCTGA
>CAMAXD010000437.1 GCA_945861975.1 Candidatus Kuenenia stuttgartensis
AGATGTCTCCGGCCTCAAGTGCTACTCCGACTATCGTCAGCTGCTGGCTGATCCGGATATTGATCTGGTCGACGTCTGTTTGCCGACGGACAAGCATTTTGATGTCGTCATGGAATCTCTGAAAGCTGGCAAACCAACGTTGGTTGAAAAGCCGATCTCCGTCGACCTTGCTCAGGCCGAACAGATGGTCAAGGCAGCCGAGGCCGCAAAGGTTCCACTGTTAGTGGCGCATGTGTTGCCGTTCTTTCCGGAATTTCGATTTGCCGCCGAATGCATTCAGGATCAGCGTTACGGGAAGCTGAATGCAGCTCACTTCAAGCGAGTCATCTGTAAGCCTGACTGGTCGAACGACATGTCGGACTTCCGCAAGCTTGGTGGCTGGGGGATCGATCTGCATATCCACGACAACCACTTTATCGCTCATGCTTGTGGTCGACCTGACGGAGTTTTCTCACGTGGGCTGATGCAGGATGGTTTCGTCAATCATGTGCATACGTCTTATCTGTATAAGGACGGGCCGGCGGTCAGTTGTGTGAGCGGCGGGATTGCGGCGAAGGGCCTTGCGTTTTCGCACGGGTATGAACTGTACTTCGAGAATGCGACGGTGTTGTTCGACGCCGGCACATTAGCTGGCGAGTGGGTTGTCAGTCGTCCGCTAAGCGTCATTACAAACGACGGCAAGATGACTCATCCTGAACTGGGTGGCAGTGGGAAATGGTGTGGAGCATTTACGGATGAAATCCAGACGGCAGTTGATTTTCTGTCAGACGGCAAGTCCGCGGGGCCTCTTTCCGGGCAGACTGCTTTGAATGCGTTGCGGCTTTGCTGGGCGGAAGCGGCCAGTATTGAATCCGGAGCTGTGGTGCCGTTGTAGGTCGGGTCACAAGTCATGGATGCCGCAGATAAACGCCGTTTCAGAACAGCGGTACTGAAATGGTACGATCAGCACGGGAGAAAGCTCCCGTGGCGTGAGTCTGCGGATCCCTATCGCATCTGGCTGAGTGAGGTCATGCTGCAGCAGACGACGGTCGCAGCTGTTGTCCCATATTTTGAACGCTTCACAGCTCGATTTCCGGATGTTCAGTCTCTGGCTGAGGCTGATGTGGATGAAGTGCTCCGGCTTTGGGAGGGACTGGGGTACTACAGTCGTGCTCGCAATTTACATCGAGCATCACAGGCGGTCGTGAGTGAGCACGCCGGCCAGTTTCCATCCGAAGTTGAAGCCTTGCAAACTTTGCCCGGCATCGGTCGATATACCGCCGGCGCTATCTCCTCGTTTGCATTCGATCAGCCGGCTGCGATCGTGGAAGCCAATACGGAGCGACTCTATGCCCGCCTGTTGGCATTGCGAGAAAATGTGCGAGCTTCAGCCAGTCAGAAACTTCTCTGGCAGTTTGCGGACGAATTGGTTCCAGAAAAACGCGCGGGAGACTTCAATCAGGCGCTGATGGACATTGGGTCGAAGCTTTGCCGGCCAGTGGATCCGGATTGTGAGTCATGTCCATTGCAGAAATACTGCTGTGCATTTCAAAACGGATTACAGAAAGAAGTTCCCGTCCGAAAACCGGCAACTGCCATCACGGCGATTGCGGAAATCGCTGTTGTCTTGATGGATCGTGAAAGGTTTCTGTTGCGGCGGCGAACGGAAAGCGAACGCTGGGCTGGTATGTGGGACTTTGTTCGATTTGAGATTTCCGCCGAAGAATCCTCTGCTCTTCCTTTAGTGCAGAAACGCGGCCGATCCAAATCGCTGTTCAGCCCGGAGGGTCTGGAGTTACCCGAATTTGCTGTTCAAAAAACCCAGTCTCAAATCGGCCTGAAGCCGGGGCCGGTTGTGGCGTCGACGGAATTCAGTTACTCGGTCACTCGTTACAAAGTGCAGTTGATTTGTTTTGCCTGTTCAGCCCAACGGGCTCGCGGCAAATTGAGCGACGGAGTGCAATGGTTTTCGCTCGACGAACTTCCCGAACTTCCACTGTCGATAACCGGACGTCGCATTGCAGACTGGCTTAAAGTCCGGTGATGGCGTTGGGTGCTCAGTTGTCGGTGTGCAGTTTTCAGTAAATCACAAGATGTGGCTCGCTGGGTACATTGCTCCACTGCAACAGCCGGTTTTTCCAAAGTAGCCGTCTCGCTCCGTCGAGACGAGGCCTTGCATCTGGCCAGTGGCTGAGCAATTTACGGCCCGATCCTCAGCACGACCTTATTCATGTTTTGCAGAAATGGTGGCCGGTTCTGACAACACAATGTGCACCCTGCAAGGCACATCTCGGCGGAGCGAGATGGCTACATTGGTTGGTCGGGGCCAGGCAGTGATATCGAAATGTTTCCCGCTGAACGTTCTCTGCCAACGACCGACTCCTCTCCTTCGCGGTGCGAGCGGCATAAACCATTCAGCCGTCACATTGATGCAGCGATGTTCGGCTGCATTTGTGGGTACTGTGCAACATTCCGGACTGATCGTTCCTGCACGACCGGCAATCGTGACCTATTGTCCATAGAGGACCAAAATCGGACATGGGGTCCATATTTCATCAGCCCGATCGTCCGATCGAATTTGAACTGTGATTTCGGAGTGAATTTCAATGATTGCCCCTCTCAAGCCTTCTCGCCAGACATCCAATGACTTTGAGGCCTTGAAGTCACACATCCACGGAAAACTCGTTGAGAAACTCGACCTGACACGGATATCAGAGCTCGAAGGAGATTCCCTGCGTCGCGAAATTCGCGTCGTCGTGGAGCATCTCTGCGATACCGAAAATCCACTGCTGAATCGATCAGAACGAGAACGTCTGGTCGAAGAAGTTCTGGATGAAGCGTTTGGATTCGGCCCGCTGGAACTGCTGCTCAAGGAAGAGGGCGTCGCGGACATTATGATCAACGGTCCGAAGAACGTATTTCTCGAAAAAAACGGGCGTATCATTAAATCGGATGTCACGTTTCGAGACAACGATCACCTGATGCAGATTCTGGACCGCATTGTTTCTCGTGTAGGTCGACGAATTGACGAAACATCGCCAATGGTTGACGCCCGTTTGCCGGACGGTTCACGATTGAACGCGATCATTCCACCACTGGCACTCGATGGGCCATCGTTGACGATTCGTCGTTTCGGCTCGAACCCGCTGACCCTTGAAGACCTGCTGAAGTTTGGAGCGTTTACACCAGAAATGGTGATGTTTCTTGAAGGAGCCATGAAGGCTCGTCTGAACATCATCATCAGCGGAGGCACCGGTTCTGGAAAAACGACTCTACTGAATACTCTCTCCAGCTTCATCTCCAACGAAAACCGAATTATTACAATCGAAGATGCTGCGGAAATTCAACTTCAGCAGGAGCACGTGCTGCGGCTGGAAACTCGCCCGCCGAACATCGAAGGAAAAGGGAAAGTCACGGCGACAGACCTTGTGAAGAACGCCCTGCGAATGCGTCCGGACCGAATCATTATCGGTGAATGTCGAGGTGGTGAGGCACTGGACATGCTGCAGGCCATGAATACTGGTCATGACGGATCTCTGACGACAGTTCACTCCAACAATCCTCGTGACGCGATCTCGCGAATTGAAACACTGGTGAACATGAGTGGTTGCGACCTGCCCCTATCCGCAATTCGAAAACAGATTGCGTCGGCTGTCCATCTGATTATTCAGGCAAGTCGACTCCAGGGCGGTCCGCGAAAAGTGACGTACATCACGGAGATCGTCGGTATGGAAGGGGAGACGATTGTGATGCAGGATATCTTCAAGTTTATCCAGGACGGGATTGGCGAAAATGGTAAGGCTTTCGGGCACTTCGAGTCGACTGGAGTTCGTCCTAAATGTATCGAGCAACTGGAAGCCGGCGGAGTTCGGCTGCCAAACGGCCTGTTTGCAGCTCGCGTCATGCGATCACCATAAGTAATCTCAATGGTCCTCGAATGAAATATTCGAAGGCCGTCTTCTGGCTCTCCATATTTATGGCCTGTGATTTGATTCTGTACCATTTGATTCTGTACTAATTGTGACCCTTAACGGACCGCTTCCATGGATCCAAACCTGCTCATCATGGTCTCGGCGTTTATCGGTGTGATCGCGCTGGTGTTTGGGGTTGGATTTGCATTGCAGGGCAAGTCTGATTCCACACTGGAGGCGCGGCTCGCGGCGTTTACTGGGACTGCTCAGCCATCGAAATCCGAAATCACCGAAGCGCTGATGCGCGATGGCCTTTCGACGGCAAAGGGCATGATTGGGGGAATCATTCGGAAGTTCGGCAAGCTGCCTCTCTTCTTCCGGCAGGCCGATTCGCCAATTAAGATCGATCACTTTCTGATGTTATGTGCGGGTACGGGTGCTTTTGGAGCGATGTTGACCGTGATTGGTCGAGCACCGCTGCCATTGATTCCGGTCGGAGCCATCATGGGCTGTGGAGCACCGTGGCTTTGGCTATGCTGGCGCCGGAAGTCACGATTTGCGAAGTTTGAAAAACAGTTATCAGATGCACTCGACCTGATGTCGCGAGCACTTAAGTCGGGGCACAGTTTGGCGTCCGGGCTGAACGTTGTTGCCAGCGAAATGCCGGCGCCGATTTCAACGGAGTTTCGGACGGTCTATGACGAGCAGAACCTCGGGATTCCGATTGAACAGGCTCTGCGAAATATGCTGGTCCGAATTCCGAATATGGACCTTCAGTTCTTTGTGACCGCGGTAGCCATTCAGCGACAGGCCGGGGGCGACCTTGCCGAGATTCTGAACAAGATCAGTTACCTCGTGCGTGAGCGTTTCAAGATTCTGGGCATGGTGAAAGCACTGACTG
>CAMAXD010000438.1 GCA_945861975.1 Candidatus Kuenenia stuttgartensis
GCCGGACTCGTTGGCGGACTCGGTGTTGCTCCGGGTGCAAACATCGGCGTTGACGGAGCCATCTTCGAAGCGACTCACGGCAGTGCTCCGAAGTACAAAGGCCTGAACAAGGTCAATCCAACCGCATTGATTCTTTCCGCGAAGCTGATGCTGGAACATCTCGGTGAAACCAAGGCGGCTGCAAAACTTGAGCAGGCCGTTGCTGAGATCATCGCCGAAGGAAAAGATGTCACCTACGACATGAAAGCCGATCGAAACGATCCAACAGCCGTTGGTACTCAGGAAATGGCAGAAGCCATCTCTCGCCGAATTCAACAGCTCTGATTCACAACTCAGAAAGCCCGGTCTTCAAACGACCGGGCTTTTTCTCTGCGCTGATATGTGTGATCAGGACATTCGCTCTGAGGAGGCGTTCGATGCTGACATTTCTGAAACTGGTCGCGGCATTTCTCGTGGCGATCGTCGTGCTCGTTGTGGCGGTCATCCTCTTTATACGATGGAAGTTCCGGCGGTTTCTGAAGAACATGTTGGAAGCTGCCGGAGCACAGGCGTCGAGTGGCGTTCCACCATTTCGGATCAAGCTGGAACCACACGATGATGACGATGAAATGGAATGGTTCCATAATGATGATGTCCAGACGCAGATGCAGCAGTTTGAATCATCGGGATTCACTCCTTTGGGAGATTATGCCGTCGAAGGCCTGCCTTTGCAGGTGCGTGGTTTTCAACATCAGGATCACAACGTGTATGGAGTCATTTACGATCACGTTGCGGCAGGTGTCTGGAGCGATGTCGTAAGACGTTATGACGATGAATCGAGCTGGACCGTGTCGTCAGCGAAAGAACACGGAATGGATGCGGCTCCATGGCATACCCCATGGTTACTGCCAGGGGAACCGGTGAACGAATTGCAGCAGACCTTGTCGTTATTCACGATCGCCTGACCGCTGAGCGAGTCCGTACGCGGGGCTCCTGTGATTTCGATGAAGACGCGGAACAACCTGCCGTTCAGGTCAAGGGTTGGATTCGGGCGGAGACTTCTACTGCCGCATTTACTAACCTGCTCACGCCAACAACTGCGAAACGTGCCCAAGGCTCCAGAGGAAGCCCGCCAGTTCGTGAGCCAGCGCCACAATGGCTTTGTTGCGAGGCTTCCCACTGTTTGTGAAATGAGTCAGTCGGCTGCTGAGCCTTCCACGAAATACCCCGCACCTCCTTCGAAATGCCCTCCTGCCGTTTGCGCAGCGCCGCACTCAGTACCGGCCGATGCCGATAGTGTTGAGCCGCTTCGATCAGAATACGTCTCACATGGCCATTGCCCGTCTTCGTCAATGAACCACGGTTCACCGAATTTCCCGAAGAGGATTCTGAAGGACCTAACCCGAGAAAAGCCATGAATTGTTCGGCTGTTTTAAAGCGTCGCAGATCGCCGATTTCCGCAGCAATCACCGTCGCACCCAGAATCTGAATCCCGCGAAACGACATCATCGCCTTCACCAGCGGCTGCAGCGCGCGCCCATCGATAAATTTCTCGATGTGCTTCATCAGTTGTTTCACTCGGGCCGAGGCGTCGTCGACCGCTTTGATGTTGTCGTCGAGCACACATTGGCGACAGGCATCTTCAAACTTCTGCTGACGAACCCACCAATAGAGATCACGCGATTGGCCAGATTCGCTCTGGATTTCCAAATCCGGAGATTTTTTCCCACAGCGGACACTTTGCCATTTTTCGATTAGCTGCTATCAAACTGTGATCTACGGTCGTGCATGGTCGTTCTCACTGGGCATTCGGTGATCAGGCAAATCACAGGAATAGCCATGGCGGTCGGCGTAGATCCGGCAACAAGGATCCGTCCTTGGTACACATCACTTTGTGTGGGACGCTGCCAGCGTCGTCATTTAGCGGGCTGTGATTCTGAAGTGACCACCGTATGTCTCATTCCTCCGCAGTTGAAGAACGAAGCCCCGAACGACCTCGCAACCAACGACGTCGACTTTCATTGCGACGCAGGTTCTTGTTTTCTGTTTTTTCCACTGCACTGCTGTTCGCCGCGCTCGAAATGATCCTGGCAGTGCTGGGCGTTCAGCCTGTCAGCAATCGGCGAGACGCCTATGTGGGATTTGCAGGCAGTGTGCCGCTCTTCACCAAAAGCGGCGATCTGTACTCGACTACTCCTCTTAAGCTGAGCTATTTCAATCAGCAGTCGTTTTCCGCAAAAAAATCTCGGGGCACGCGTCGTGTCTTTTGTCTGGGTGGATCCACGACATTTGGGCATCCCTACGAAGACCCGACGTCATTTTGCGGATGGCTGCGAGAGATGCTGCACGAGGTCGAGCCCGATGGGTCCTGGGAAGTTATTAATTGTGGTGGTGTCTCGTACGCGAGTTATCGCGTAGCACTGCTGATGAACGAGTTGATCGAGTACGAGCCGGATCTTTTTATCGTCTACACGGGGCATAATGAGTTTCTGGAGGAACGATCCTACGGTAATCTGCGAGAAGCAGGTCTGGTGGAAATGGCAGGACGTTCTGTCTCAAGACTGCGGATTTCGGGCGTGATTGACGACTTTTTGGGTGGTCTTTCATCACATGACAAAACGACAAGTCGGCTTGCCGCGGAAGTCGATGTCATCCTTGACCACACAGATGGCCCGGAGACCTACCGCCGGGATCCTGAACTGCGCCGAGGTGTCGTCGCGCATTTTCGAGAGAGTCTGTTGAGAATCATTCAACTGGCACAGGGTTCCGGGGCGAAGGTGATCCTCGTTAAGCCGGAGTCCAACTTGAAGGATTTCAGTCCCTTCAAGAGCGAATCGACACTGTCATTCGGTGAATCCCTGCGTTGGGAGAAATTGATCCGTGATGCTCGCGAGGCGAGGAAAACTGGCCAGACGGAGGTGGCTGTGGAACTGCTTCTGCTGGCCTGCAATCTTGATCCTCATCATGCTGATGGACTTTTTCAAGCTGCTTCCGCACTATTCGAAGCGGGACGAATTGAAGAAGCCGAGCAGTACAGTCTGAACGCGCGCGATGAAGATGTTTGCAATCTGAGAGCGCCGCGCGAAATCACAGAGAGCATTCCGATTGTTGCCGAATCCAGGAACGTGAAAGTTGTGAACTTTCAGAAGATCATTGCACAACGGTGTCTGCAGATTCACGGGCATATGCTTCCTGGTGATGAGTGTTTTCTTGATCACGTCCATCCGACTGTTGACGCAAATGGTGACCTCGGAGTTGCACTGTTCAAGACAATGCAGGAAATGGAACTGGTGCCGCCACAGCATTCGCCTGAGCAGATTCATGAGCGTGTTCGGCATCGAGTGACCAGTTCCATCAGCAAGGAGGAACAGGCACTGGCGTTGACTCGAGTGGCCCAGGTTCTGGCGTGGGCCGGAAAAGATCAGGAGGGACTCGGTAGCGCGAAACAGGCAGTGGAACTTTGTCCGGAAAGTTCGGCTGTGGTCAGTCAGTATGGCCGAATGCTCGAAAAGAACGGACAAACCGAAGACGCATTTATTCAGTACCAGGCGGCAGTCCGACTGGATTCGTCTGACTCATTGGCGTTGTCTCGACTGGCAGCTGCCTTCTTCATGAAAGATTCGATTAAGGAAGCCAGAGACCATTGGGGAACAGCAATCGCCAACACGCCCGACAGCGCACCACTTTCTTTTCGCGTTGAGCTGCACGTCCGAGTGGGAGACTGCCATGCGTTGCTTGGTGATCGTGAAGCGGCCAGAAAAGAATACCTGATCGCCAGCAGACTGGATCCCGCATCTCCTTTGGTGGCGGAGCGACTCCGACGTTAACCTCAATTGACGCACCACTCCCGGAACCGTGTTGATCTTGAGCGGTCCCCTGCCTCCCCGACGTCACTCAATGACTCGGGCGCGATTCAAAAGGAATTCCGCAGCCCAGAAGCTCCTGGGCAACATCCGCGTTTACTGGTTTGCTGCGGGTAGTGGAGTACATTCGATCAGCCGATTGTAAATCTGCAATTCCTTATGACTGCCCTCCGGTTGTCCTGACATGCGATAGGCATCGATCAGCCATCCATGCACCTGCACAAGAGACGGATCAAGCTCAATCGCTCTTTCAGCGGACAGAATGCCTTCCGGATATCGTCTCAGCATTCCCATCACATGAGCATGACGACCATACATGCCTGCATGCCACGGATTGATCTTCAGAAACCGTTCGAGATACCCAGCCGCTTCTTCGAACGCTCCATTGTCATGTTTAAGTTGCGCCAGCCGGTACAACAAAGCTTCGTTTTCCGGATCGTGCTGGAGTCCCTGTTTCCAGACCGCAGCCGCTTCGAATGTTCGATTCTGCTGAGTCAATGCAGATCCAAGACATTCCAGCAGGACAGGATCGCGGACAAAACTGCTGCGTGCCTGCCGGAGCAGTTGTTCAGCCTGGATGGATGAATCGCTGATGCTACCTCGTTCGCTCAGTCGTGCTAACGCGATTCCGAGCGATCGCTTTCGCTCTGCGTCAGGCAATGGAACCAACCCGTCCTGAAAGACTGTCAGGTCGCTGCCGTTGCTTACGGCGGAATCGCCCGTTGGCTGCGGTCGTCGCAGAATCTGATGATTTGTATGGACTGCGTGCGGGACATCGGTGGCTGAAATTACCGACATGTGGCAAGCGATACACGAATCGCTGTTTGTTGAGCGATCCGCCGCTGGAGCCGCGCAGGACTCCGTGTCGTGGCACGTCAGACACTTGGCACGGTAGTGGTCAGCCGGCTGAGTACCGTGTTCTGCTGAGTGGGGATCATG
>CAMAXD010000439.1 GCA_945861975.1 Candidatus Kuenenia stuttgartensis
TTCCGCTGCCGATTGCTCCGTTGCCTCAAAATTCGCCGGAAAAAGACTCATCCGAGCCTTTCCCTTGCCAGAATCGACCGTGCGGTTGTCGATCGGCCGATCAGTGCTGGAAGAAGTGCTGTTGCTTCAACAACGCCCAAAAGGTCGCTTGGGCTAAGGCCAACAACGTCAAGGTGCCGGAGTTCGTTCTGGGCGCGGCGAAGAAGGAAGATCAGAGTGTAGTGCTCAATGGGCGAACGGTGGCTGTCAATCCAGTGATGACGACGCAAACCACGAATCAATCAGGGGACTCACGTCCAACGCTCGCCGTTTCTGATATCAAGTGTTCCGCTGCGAAATCTGCGGGATGTTGCGCGCATGGCGTGAAAGAGGCTGTGGTCTTGGCCAAGCCCTCATGTTGCAAACAGTCCGAAGGTTCAAATGGCGGTCCTTTCGTCACTTCGAAGCCGGGCCCCTGTGAGTCAAGTGTCGCGTCAGCAAAGAAGTCCCCTGAGGTTCAGTCCAGGCCGTTGATCCCTTTGAAGTCAAAGTGGGTGATGGCGGTTCACGCTGCGGAGTGTCAGGGACAAGGACCGCCTGCATTTTGTTTTCCAATCTCAATCATTCCGGATCGGTTGTTACTCGTAATGCCATCCGTTGAAGTGATCGAGTCCTGCATCCATGAGTCTGAGCGATTGCTGGAAGTCTCGCTTCGACCGCCATTGCCGCCGCCAAAGATCGCGTGATCACCTCCGATCTTTGCGAACTCTTTTCAGCGACGCACATTGTACTTTGTTGAACATGTGCGGGAATTCGCGACGTTTGTGCATCTCGATGTGATGGGCTGATCGTTCAGCTTGTGCTTGCGCTCATTCAAGCCAACCTCGTTGCTCTCGACAAAGTCGATGATTGGGGACACTTGCGACGAGTTTGCAAGCATGTGCTGAAGAGTCGGTGAAATCTCCAGGCCAGTTCCAACAACATGTAACCTGGTGTTTGGCCCGGTCCTCTTGAATTGCTCATTCCTCTATTTTGACTTTGGAGTCTTTCGTTATGCGAACAGGTACTCGAACCCGCGGGTTCACGTTGATCGAACTCCTGGTGGTGATCGCCATCATTGCGATCCTGATCGCACTGCTGTTACCTGCCGTGCAACAGGCCCGCGAAGCTGCTCGTCGGACCCAATGCAAGAACAATTTGAAGCAGTTTGGACTCGCTCTGCACAATTATGAAGGCACATTTGGTGTCTATCCCATGACGAATGCTCAGAACTATCGTCCGAATACTCAGGGGTTCTCACCGCAGGCTCGACTGCTGCCTTATATGGAGCAGGCCAATCTTCAGAACCTGCTCGATTTTGCAGATTACGGTTTCAGTGGTCCGTTCAATTCTCTCGTGCCAAACCCAAGATTCGCCGTTGCATTCGCTACTCCACTGCAGGTGATGTTGTGCCCGAGTGATCCCGCTCCGACTCAGAATACAGGCGCCGGTGGTGCGATCTACTCGGGACTCAACTACATGATTAGCTATGGCAGCGGCATGAACGCTAATTATGACCTGCGATGGCCGACGGACGGAATTGTCTACGAGAACTCGAACGCCAAGATTCGAGACATTACCGACGGCACTTCGAATACGGTTGTGATGAGCGAAGCGATTCGCAGTGTTGGAGCCGACTTTACGATCGCGGCTGGCACTTTGCCAAAGTTCAACTACCAGGCCACGCTGAATGGGTCATCAGGCGTCATCGCAAACCTTCAGGCGGTGCAGGGCCTGGCGGGTTCCGGTGGTGGATGGGTCAACGGTCCGGCGGGTGTGATCAACAATCCCGATCTTGCATCGATCTGGCCTCAAAAGACCAGTTGGCGTGGGGCTGCCAGTGCGGCTCTTCGTGGGCGCGGTGTGTCGTGGGCTCATTCCGGAGCGGTGAGTACTCTGACCAACGGATACAACACACCAAACAGCAAGATCCCTGACGTCGTCGTGCACTTCACCGGGTTCTTTGGGCCTCGCAGCTGGCATACCGGCGGCGCTCAGGTACTACTGGGAGATGGCTCAGTTCGATTTCTCAGCGACAACATCGACACAATGCTGCACCGCGGCCTGCACAGTCGCAACGGCGGTGAAGTCCTGGGTGAATTCTGATCTGACGGGGTGCATGTCCCTTCGCCGGTCATTGGTCGATGGATCTTCCTCATTGGTCATTTCTTTCTGGTGCCGCATGTCTGAGAAATCCTGGCCCGATTATCGCGCTGTCTGGCGATGGCACTTCTATGCCGGACTGTTCTGCATTCCGTTTGTGATTGTGCTTTCCATCAGCGGCTTGATCTATCTGTTCAAGCCGCAGATCGAAGCATGGAATGATCGACACTACGATAATTTGCAGATGACGGGATCTTCCAAGCCAGTGTCGGAGCAGATTGCGGCGGCGATTGCTGCAGTTCCGGGTTCGTCGTTCTCAAGCTATGAGTTGCCCGAGTTTGCGTCTTCGTCAGCCAGAATTGTCGTGAAGAATGACGAAACATCGATTCGCGCGTACGTGCATCCTGAGACGCTTCAGATCCTGCATACGGTTCCCGATGGTGAGCGATTCATGCGGTGGATCTTTCGGCTGCACGGCGAACTGCTGATGGGTAATCGTGGTTCCAATCTTGTGGAGCTCGCAGCCTGCTGGACCATTGTGCTGCTCATCACGGGATTGTTCCTGTGGTGGCCGCGAAATGTGAAAGGGCTGGGAGGCGTGCTTTACCCGCGCCTCTTCGGAGGATCAAGGATGTTCTGGCGAGACATTCACAGTGTCGTCGGGATGTGGATCTCGTTCTGTGCCATTTTCCTGTTGCTGACCGGCTTGCCCTGGGCCAAATTCTGGGGCGACTACTTCAAACAGGTGCGACAAGTCACCGGAACCGCTGTCGCTCAGCAGGACTGGTCGAATAGTGGCGAGCGATCATCGTCCGGCTCCGGTCGTTCTGGCACAAAAGGCGGCGGAGAAACGCCACGCGGTGATAGCGGAAGTGCCGAACACAGCGACCATGGCGGAGGTGGTTCATCGCGCACCAAAGGACGTGCCCCTGCACCACCAATCGACCTAACCGCGATTGACAAGATGGTGGAAAACGTCGCGCCGCTCAAACTGGATGCACCGGTCGTCATTTCGGCACCTGGCGGTCGTTCAAAAACGTGGAATGCCAAGTCGAATACTGCCAATCGGCCGCGGCGAGTTACGGTCGAGCTGGATCCCAAAACCGGAGCAATTTTGAGTCGGGAAGATTTCAAAGATCGACATTGGGTCGATCGAGCCGTCAGCGTTGGAATCGCCGCGCATGAAGGGGCTCTGTTTGGATGGCCGAATCAGGTTCTGGGAGTTGTTACCACGCTGGGGTTGGTCTTGCTGTCTGTCAGCGGTGTGATTCTTTGGTGGAAACGCCGTGATCAGGGAGTTCTCGGCGCGCCAAAACCCGCTTTGAGTCCTCGAGTATCCTGGGGCCTCATTTCCATTGTCGCGTTCATCGGAATCTGTTTGCCCCTGTTTGCCGCATCGTTGCTGTTTGTTCTGTTTCTTGAATGGCTGGTCTTGAACCGGATTCCTGCCGTGCGAACGTGGCTTGGGCTGGTTTCGACATGAGTGTCAATCGACACATGTTGTGGCAACTCGGAATAGGTTTGAGCAGAGAGGGATTCGAAAGTGAGACAAGAAGTGGTTCGCGTGGGAGTTTTGATCTCAAGCATTTTGCTGCATTGCATGCTCGGGTGCGACAGTGCAACGGTACCCGCGAAGGGTGGGACTTCGGGAACTCTGAAATTTGGAGCAGATGTTACGAGCGATATCGTTGTGACTGTGCATCAAAGTATTGGAGGGCAATTCAGCCCGGTCGGATTCGGAACGACGATCCAGGATGGTTCGTTCATTCTTTACAATGCAGGAGCAACCGAACCTTTTTGGCTGGAGCCGAGCGACTATGTCTTCACGTTGGAATCCATCGGCCCGCCTGTGCGTTTTCCAAAAGAGTATCTCTCACCAAAGACCACACCACTGAAGGTGACATGGACGGCTGAAATGAAATCTGTGGACCTCGAAGCCCCCCAAAAGTTGATCGCACCGTAATCATTCAGAACATCCCAGGTGCAGGAAATCGTGTCTTCCCGTTATGAAGCATATCGCACAGGCGGCTCCCACAGATATCATATGTCGCGTGGAGAGCGAGCCGGTTGAATCATCTCAGTCGCTTTTGGACGGTTTTCCGTCGAGCAATGATGAAACTGAATCGCAAATTTTTGACAAAGCTCATACGCGGCCTCGTAAGCCTATCCGTATTGCTGGGCGCCTGCGCGATGTTGTTTCCGCTGCCGATTGCTCCGTTGCCTCAAAATTCGCCGGAAAAAGACTCATCCGAGCCTTTCCCTTGCCAGAATCGACCGTGCGGTTGTCGATCGGCCGATCAGTGCTGGAAGAAGTGCTGTTGCTTCAACAATGCCCAAAAGGTCGCTTGGGCTAAGGCTAACAACGTCAAGGTGCCGGAGATTGTTCTGGTCGCGGTGAAGAAAGAAAATGAGGCCACCGACGGACGCAAGATTTGCTCGCTTTCTGCTTCAAGCAGAAATAAGCCTTCGGGTGCAACACCTGCGGCTTCGTGCGAACATTGTGCGAAAAAGTCGCTCGTTACATCTAAGCCTTTATGCTGCCAGAAAGCTGAAGATTCAACTGCCGACGCTTCAGTAGCAGCAAAGCCGGACTCTTCTGAGTCTGCGTGTATAGCACCGGCAAAGGAATCTGCAGAGGAAAAACCTCGGCGATTCAC
>CAMAXD010000440.1 GCA_945861975.1 Candidatus Kuenenia stuttgartensis
AGGGATTCCTTTCTCCGTAGATTCTGACTCCGGCGATGAATGCGATCACAATTGAAGTTCTTCGAAGGGGTGAGATAACTGAGATCAATCCTCCAGGCGTTTCAATCGCAGTGAAGTAAAGAAAGTCGGAGACAAGCAGCAGGATGGAAATCATTGGAATTGACCAGCGCCATTGAAAGGGAGTCGTCGTGCGCCCTCTCAAGTACCAGTGCGTCACCAAAGGAGTCATGACCAGCACAAGATACATAGAGAACCATGCCTGAACAGTCGCAGCATGCAGATGACAGTTCTGTAGCAGGAACTTATCGTACAAGGCACTGCAGGCCCCAAGCAGTGTTGCGATCACCATAAAGCCAACCCAGCGGTTTCTGTGGAAGTGAATCCCCTCCTTTCGCCCTACCAGCGAGAATGCGTAGAAGGAGATCAGAATGATGGTGATCCCGCCCCACTGCCACAAATCGGGCCGTTCGCTTAAGAAAACAACTGCGATCGTAATCGTCCAGAGTGGGCTGCTTGCTCGAATGGGGGCGGCAATCGACATTGGCAGATGTTTAAGAGCAAACGATGCGAAGATCCAGGAACTGCCTGCGATCAGCGATTTCAGGAACAACAGAATGTGCCCCGTTCCGGACAGCGATTCGACTCGTAGAAATTGAGCCGGTACTCCTGTGGGATAGAATTGCGAAAGCAGGATCAATGGAAGCCACAGAATCGCGGCAGTCAGGACATTAAAAAACAGAACGGGAGGAACTGCATTCTCTTTCAGCGAAACCTTCTTGGCGATTTCATAGAATCCCAGAAAAACGGCCGAGCATAAGCTGAGCAGGATCCATGTCATTGCGAGCGTTCTACTCAGGGCTGTTTGGGGGCAAAGACTTCTCGTCGCCTGTCAGTCGCATCGGCTCAGACGATTGCAGCGTTGGTATGCGACGAATCTTCAGGTCGTCTATATGCGCTTCTTCAACTCCGCTTTGGCCCATCAGGCCCATTGTTACAGAGAATGATGTTGATGAACTGACCGGGCGAATCATTTCAAATTTGGTCCATTCGGATTCCAGTTCCGTGCGCACGCTGCTCTCAGGACCAAGCTCAGAGTCGAAGATCACAAGAGGACGCTTTGATTCAGGCGACGCAGTTCGCCCTTTTCTCACTCGTCCGCTGACGATCATCACATCCCCCGCGTTTACCTCTATAGGTGGCGTTGTCACCGTGATCGGCATTGAATCATCGCGTGAGAGTCGGTTTGACTCGGGGTTTGCATACCAGGCAATCAATCGAAGAACCTTCCCCGCGCGGGGATCCTGTAGCACATCGGCGGTTGCCGAGCAGGGAGACTTTGGTGTAATGTTAAGGTTCCAGCCTTCCTGCGATGCCGAGCGGAGGTTCTCAAAATCGCCCGATGGCAGAAGATTATCACTGAGACGGTGCTGCTGTTGCTCAATGTAGTGAATCAAACGCCAGTGATCGGGAAGCGTTGCGAACGAGATGGTGTGTGGAGACGACGTCGGCGAGCTCAAATCTGCAATGGCAAGTTTCCAGCACTCCTGTTGAGCCAGTCTGGCAAATCGCATGGAGTCGCGCGCTCGCTGTGCGGCCTCATGGAAGTCCTGATTTTTCAGTTCAAACTCAGCTCGGTCCAGCATCTGTTTGGACTGCGACATCAGAGCATCGACCTGAGGTGCGACAGTATGCTCGTCCCGCAGGAGTTCGAGAGTTTCCAGAACTCGCAGATACTTCAGAGAAGCCAGCTCCGTCGTTCTTGCGGCAGCCCGCGGGGCCATCGCGTGAATTTGCTTTTCCAGCCCGGGAATCAGTGCCGCAGGGTTGGAACAAATCACCAGCGCCGCGCTTTGATCGAAATTCTTAATTTTTAATGACAGACCGCCTGCCGTCACTTCCCGAGGAAGCCCACTGATCCCTGTCGTGGAGATCCGCCATGCGGAAGAAGTTTCCGACGCTGCCACGATAAGATTGACTTCCGGCTCAAACAGAGGGCCTGGAACAAACTGCGAGACGTGATCCCACGCTGTTGCGAGGATCAGAGTATTTCCATTGCCATTAATGACAACGGCATCATGTGTTGCAGGTCCCTCGGCGTCTGCGACCGCAGCTCCAGCCGTTCGGCCTCCGAGAGCAGAATTCAAACGTGATCGCGTGTCACGATTTCGTGAAGCTGATGTTTGTTCGCCCTGATGAAGTGCGAGGTACCCTTCAATTCTGCCGCGAGCCAGAAAACGTTCCAGCAGTTCAATTTCCATGCAGGCAAGCTCGATAGCAATGGCGGTTTCACGATCCGCACTATTGTCGATTTGCAGAGCATGCGTTTTCCAGAAGCCTATGCCCTTATAACCGGCAGACAACGCCGTGTAGACACCCTGCTGAATCTGCTCCGGTTCCAGCAACGTCTGACGAAGTCCCAGATTGTCTCGCCAGGCTCGCTGCAATGCTGACGGCTCAGTTTGAACCCATGTCCATGGGCAGGAAATCTGGCCGGCATTCTGTTGGCGACGGATAAGCAAGTTGCGAAGAGAGCCAAAGGAAATATCTCGCCCGACAACATGCCGCCCGATTCCAACCAGGTCGATTTCCCGAGCAACTGAACCTTCTGACCCGGTGACATCAGCGATCTGCAGTCGCTGATACTTTCTGTCAGCGCTACGAACTTCGCGAGACCATGCCAAGAGATGAGGTTGCTCCTCCGGAGAAACTCGAGTTCCTGTCAGCCAGGCTGACACATGAGGATACTGCTGATCGAGAGGTGGAAGTGATTGCAGCAGACGCGTATAGTCGCCGGGTTCGAATTCGGGATGGGGAGGGGTTGCGATGACTGCAATTCCTGCTTCATACAAACTCCTCGCACGACCCTGATCATTACTGTCCGGAACCCAGACTGAGTTCAGGCCGATTTGCTTCAGTGTTTGAATGTGCTCGGCATGATCCGGAGCCATCCTCATGACGACGGGTTTATGATCGAGCATGAGTCCTCCCAGCTCAACGTCGACAGGGACAAACCGTCTTTCGTTCTCCGAAGATAAAGATTCAGGAGACGATTCCGAAACAAGCTTAATGAGAGACTCGGCAGGTGCGATGGCGGGGCCGGAGGAAACGACACCGAGGTCAAAAAACACCTCCCCGGGCGTCGCCTCTACGAACAGTACAAGACCTGTAATTATTGCCTGCTGCATGCGGATATCTGAGCTGTTTAACTCAGCGCGGATACGTCGGGTTTGTGCCTCAATCACTTTCTTTGTGGCTTCCACATGGAGAGTCTGCCACTGATCGGCCGCTGATAGTTTTTCACCGGGCAGAATAAGCTCAAGGGGCTTACCAGTTCTTGGATCAACATGGTTTGGCAGCACCACCAGTAACCCCAGTTGAATGCCAATCACAGACGAGTGGATCCCGACAGAGGCCTGATAGTCATTGTGAACTATCGATGCAGGCACACTGGTTCGGATTTGAAGATCTTCGGGCAAACGAGTGTTCAGCAGTCGAAATCGCTGAACCGCCTCGCCGTCGTGGGTTGCGGGCTTTTTCTCAACCCGAGTGTTCCTCTGTGTTCCGACAACGGCCCACCTTGAAGGAACCGCTTCAGACAATGTCTCGTCGGCGGCAGTGAATGATGCCAGCGTCAGTCCAAAGAGTACAGTTAATATCAGAAACTTCCAACAGAAACGACGTCGGGCGAAAGCACTTCGCGAACCGAACGTGACCGGCCTTCGGCTGTTCGCATTTTGCGGAAGCTGTGGTTCAGGTGAAGGATGAGAATTAGCTGACAACATTGAACATCCGTGTTCATTCTGTCTTTCAATCTTAATCTGCCGCAGACTGTCTGCAAGGAGTCAGAATGCTAGCGAAAGTCGCAGTTTTTATCGAGCCCAGATTTGCGGCTCCGGCTGGCGACGTGCTGGTTTATCCGGGGGTGGACCGACTGGATTCCCGAAAAATCGCCCGGTCGTGAGAGAATGGTGAAATACTCCGTCAGACGTTGCAAAAAAACTGATGTCGTCCCGGCTATTTGCTTGTGATGAAGAATCATGACGACAAGAATCTCCTGCATTGCCAGCGATATCGCAAGTCGCGGGCTCCCCCCCACCCAGGATGTCTGCCATGACAGTTCAAAAGCGATTTAACGACACTGAGGCCGAAGCTTTACCAGTAGAAATGCTGGAATTGGGGCGTTTGATAGATTCCATGAAAGGTTCGGAGCGAGAGAATCTGGTTCTGGCGTTCAACCGAGTCTCTGACTCAATCCAACGCCGCCGACGAATTCTCAACCTTGTTCAGGAAGCGTTGTCCCAACTTCGACTGGATATCAAGTATCTGATGTTTGACCTTGAGACAACACGTCGAGAACGAGATCAACTGCAGTCGCAGTTGGAAGAAGATCCTGGATTCTGACAGTCCCGGCCGCAGTGGCTTTGGTAGATGTAAACCGCCTGTGAGATAGATCTTTGAGGCCAACGAAAAAACGCCACAGTAAACTGTGGCGTTTTTTATTTGGCTTTGACAATCACAGGGTTCGTGCAGCATCAGGCGATGTCGAACGACTCTGCACCATCATCACTAATCTCGTCGTCAACAATCAGATTACCAACACTGCCAGGTCCGTGATCATAACAATCGTCTGAATGCCACAATGGAAGACCAGCCGCATAGCGAGCGGCAAGCATCATGACTTTTTCTTCAGAACCCGGCTTGGCTGCCGTTGGAGAAGCGGGATCAACACCCAACGACCGCAATTCTTCTTCAAACCC
>CAMAXD010000441.1 GCA_945861975.1 Candidatus Kuenenia stuttgartensis
GATCGAGCAAATCAGACATAGCGGAAACATGAGGCCAATTTTTGACGGGCCTAATGAAACGCTTTTGCGTTTGGTGTCGGGCATGGCCGCCCGAGCCCGCTGATTTCAGAAATTTCACCGTATTGCCTATTGTAAACAGAATACGAAAATGAAGGGACGTCACAGTGAATCTCAAAACGGAACTCGTGCAGGCTGATCAGCTGATCCCACACCCCAGACAGGATGAAATCTTTCCGGGCAGAGCGCCATCGCAGTCGCTGATCGACTCGATCAAAACCAATGGAATAATCGAACAAATCAGTATTGCGGCTGATGGAATGACCATCATCTCCGGACATCGCCGGGCAGCTGCAGCGTTGATCGCTGGCGTCACGTCTCTGAATGCCAGAGTCTATGAATACGCTCCCGATTCTGCGGAATGCACTCAGTTGTGGCTGGATGCCAATCTGGAGCATGAGGAGCTGAGTCTGGAACAGAAGGGGCGGCTCTTCATTCTCCGGGAAAGTGTTGAGGCGGAGCTCGCAAAGAAGCGAAGTGGGCAACGAAACGATCTGATTCGGAAGCCAGAAAAACATGAGAATGGAACCTGTGGTGCCAGTGGCACCACAGGTTCCACCGCTCATGACGTTGTGGCTGAGCCAACCCGCGCCGCAGCGATCGCGGCAGAGTCACTGGGAATATCACGCGACACAGCGAACCGACTGAAAGAGGCGATCCTGGCAAAGGATGAAGCGACTGCCGCTGGCGACGAAGAGTCGGTCAAAGCGATCACCAAAGGTCTTTCCAAAAGCGCACGGGCTGGACAGAAAGCGGCACGGAAAACAAAACGTCCAGCCGCCACATCGAAGAAGCCAGCCCCGAAGAAGACACAGGATGAATCAAAATCTGCAGTGCGGGCCAAACTGCGAGCCAAGGCGAAGACGGCACTCGGTGCGTTCGTTAAGGCTCTGGCACCTGAACTCCGGGCCTCGGCGGCGAGTCTGCTTGTGGCTGACTGCGGTGTCATGCTCTCGGAGTCAGATGGAGATCCAAAAACAACTCCCCACACTCCAGAGGAACTCGTGAACGCCTTCAAGGAACTCTTGCTCGATCTGACGACCAAAGATTCCGCGAAAGCTGTGGAACTGGTTTTTCTCGAATGCTCGGGCAGGGTGGATATCGCCAAACTTCTGCCCACCATGATCGCTGGCAAGATTTTGAAGCCGACTGTCTACCTGGGACAACTCCCGGATTCCCACTCTGAGGCAACGGAGTTGGTCGAGACGGAGTTCAAGATCCGAACTAAACAACTCAAGGGCTTCGAACAGTGGGAACTCAACGGCCGGGCCGCCGCCAGTCGCAAGCTGGTGAGGGCCATTCGGAAACAGGTCAAAGACTTTGAGAATCACTGCGCGGTCGGGAGTGAAGAACAGCCGGCACTGATCGAACAGGCCTTCCCCGAGAAGCTCGATACCCCAGAGTTTCGGGCTGCCTGGAATGAATGGTGGGACCATCGCAAGAAGGCTAAGAAATCCATCACAGACGGGGTCCGGAACCGTCAGCTGAACATTCTCGGCAAAGGTGACGCGGATCAGGCCACGGCCATCGTCAGCAAGGCGACCGAAGCTGGCTGGAAAGGCATTCCCGACGAAATCTGGAACACTGAATGGTGCGGACGTCCGTGCGGGAGGCCAGCCACTGCTGCCACCGCCGCCGTTACGGAAACTGATGATGAAATTTCCCTCATGTTTCTTGATCTCCTTGAGACCATCAATCGGTACTACCTCAGAGATCTCCGCAACACCCACGATGTGATCCCCAGGATTAAAAATCCGGACGTTGCTGCTGCCGCTGAACGTATCGGTTTTGGTGTGCTATCACGGACCGATTCCGGGGATAAGATCCAGAGGCTTCGATTCAAAAAGATACTGCAGGAAGTTCGGGCTGAGCGAGGTGCGGCATGAGCAAGATGTCTGAAATCCATATGCCGCCACAGAATCTGGACGCGGAGATGTCATTTGTCGGCTCACTGATGCTGGGACCAAACTACCTGGACGAAGTATCGCTGGATCCGGACGACATTTACTCGATGCCGGCCCAGACGATCTACATGACGTTGCAGAAAATGTGGAGTGCCGGGAATCGTGGCATTGATGCCGTTACGGTGGCTCAGGAACTGGTCAAAACAGGCAAGTTTGAATCCGTTGGTGGTGCTCAATATCTGGAGCGAATTCTCGAAACTGTCCCCCATGCCGCCCACGTCAATTACTACGCGGGCATCGTCCGGGAATGTGCTCGACGCCGAAAAATCATCAATGCCTGCACTGACGCGATGAAGTACGCCTACGAAGGCGGTGCTGCGACCTCGGCAGAAATCATCGAACAACTGGACCAAAGAATCCAGCAGTTAATCGATGGCACCAACGGCAAAGCGTTCGCGTCTATGGCTGAAGCTGTGGATGAACTGGAACACATGGAGAGGAACCCGTGCCATGGCATTTCCACCGGACTACGTTCAGTCGACAACTACCTGAAGCATGGCGGATTTACGCCAGGCCAACTGGTCGTGGCGGCCGGCCGTCCGGGCGGCGGCAAGAGTGTGCTGCTCGGGCAGATTGCGAAGTGTGCCGCGGAAAAGAACGCTCACGCCCTGATCGTCTCGCTGGAGATGGCTAAGTATGAACTGGCTGAGCGATACACGGAGACTATCGACCGCACGATATTGCGAGGTCTGCCAATCCACTTCACAGAAACGGCGTTTACGATCGATCGAATACGGCAGGCGATCAGAGCATCAGTTCGTCGATACGGCACAAATCTCGCCGTGGTGGACTACCTGCAGTTGGTAGGGGTTCAGGACACAAGGAAAACACGCGATCAACAAATTGGCGAAGTCACACGCGGTCTGAAACTGCTCGCCAAGGAAGTGAAGATACCAATCGTGGTGGGCTGTCAGTTGAACCGAGGATGCGAGAAAGAGGACCGTCCCCCGCGTCTCACGGATCTCAGAGAGAGCGGTTCGATCGAACAGGATGCCGATGTCGTGATTCTCCTGCATCACTCAGACGATGGGGCGGAGTCAAAAATCATAATAGGCAAACAGCGCGGCGGCATGACTGGGAACATCCCGGTGGTGTTCGATCGCAGGCGCAGCCAGTTCCGTGAACTCGATCCGGAAAAAGGATTCTTTGGTTCGTAAAAACCACTAGTGCCGGCTGGCCCAGTCGGCACTGGATTACCCGATAGGGCAGGAGGACTAAAGGTGACAAAAGCAAAATCGAAAACCGATGAGACGCAGGAGGAAGACACAGGTCCAAAGCCTGAGTTCTCTTGTGCCGTCAAGTTCGGTGGACCAAGTTTCGGCGTTGAAACGGCTGGTATCGGCATTACGATCGCAGATGCCAACATCCCAGATAGACGGAGGCATCTGTTTATTCAGAGGCAACTCCTGATCCGTCTCAGTACGGATCCGAATCCTCCACAGCAGCGCATGCTCGAAGGCATGGAAGACCCGTACGAATATCGTGAAGGGATCTGCAAATGCAATCGAATCAGCGTCGGTGAAAGTGAGGTCACCGCCAGACTGAAATTCAGTCGCAATGCAATCGACCCAATGTTCTTAGTCGGGCTCGCTGGAACCACGGGAAGCATCCAGGTCATGAAGGTCATGGAGATCGATCACCAAAGCGATGATGACTCCGCGGATGAGGATGAATAATCCTGGAACATTGTAGTCCGGGCCAGTTTCAAACCGGTTAGAGAGGCATCACCCGGCCATTGTGGCAAGGGTGGTGCCTTTTTTTGTGAATCAACCGGGAGCGCTGCGATGGCGAAGAAAACCCTGACACTGACCTGGGTCGTTGACGAAGACCTGACGTCCGAACGAGTCGAGCAGTATCGAAACCTGATCATGAAGGCAGTGCAGGAACACCGTTGCGACGGAGAGGTGACTGCCGATGACCTCGCGATGATCGATCGGCTGTGCTGGGACCATCTGGACGGGCTCATGTTCGACCTCATCAAGGCACGGAGATCGTGCTGGAAGTTCCTCAATAAAGGCTCGAACGGCGATCCACACCATGTGATACCAGTCGAGCGAGCCATCGACGCGATCGAAAGGGTACTGAAGCAGCACAGCATCGACTGACAAACTTCCGGAAATCTTCCCGATGAATCCCACTTTGCAACCCGGAACCCCCGTTCAATCCCAGAGAGAGTGTGGGGACAACAAAAACACAACCAACACAGGAACTCGACCGATGACAAATCTCGACGCAATCAAGGCACGTCTCAAGGGACTTCTGGCAATCGCAAAAGACGATGCCGCCAGCGAAAACGAAATTCAGTCTGCTCTCCGGATCGCTGCCCGCATGATGGAATCCCACCACCTCAGCGAAGAAGATCTTCAGGAGTCTGAACAGGATCAATTTGCAGAAGCTCGAAATGCAGAACGTGGAAGAGCCAACGCCTACGTTGGTCGAAAGGTCTGTGCGTGGGAAGGTTTCCTCGCAGCTTTCGTGCGTGACTTCGTGGGCGGGATCGGAGTTTACAAAGATCACACCGTGGGACGGACGCCGGCCGGGCTCGTCATGAACGGCGGAGAGCCACTCGGAACCATCACGTTCTACGGAATCCTGGAAGACTGCCAGCTGGCCACCGAAGTCTACAACGAGCTTCGGATTGTGATCACTGCCATGGCATCACTCCGCTATGGTCGCGTTCAAAAGGGCGACGGGGCAGCCTACAGCGAAGGATTCGTGGCCGGACTTCAGG
>CAMAXD010000442.1 GCA_945861975.1 Candidatus Kuenenia stuttgartensis
GCCGTTGGGGGCGAACAAGGGCCTCTGTTTCTGTTGATCACTGGAGATCAGCCTGCTCATGTGAGTCACGGCGTTGCAGCGGTCGCAGGTGTGAGTACTCTGACACTGCCTGGACACGAAGCCGTCCATGCTGTCCATGCCGAAGCCGGGACTTATGCGTTGATTGCAGCCGCCAGCGGGACTTTGATCGCCTGGTTGCTGTATGGCACCACGATGGTGAATGTTGCTGAAATGAAGCGACAGCTTTCCGGCTTGCACGGCTTCCTTGTTAACAAGTGGCACTTCGATGAACTGTATGATGCCCTGTTTATGAAGCCGGCTCACATTATTGGAAAGTTCTGCACGTGGATTGATCGCACGATCTTCGATGGCATCATTCATGGCTCTGCAAAAGTTATGATTGCGGTTTCTAAATGGGATCGCCTGTTTGATGAAAGTGTTGTGGACGGTTTTGTAAATCTGCTGGGTAATTCAACGTTTGCTGTCGGGCGTTCGCTGCGAGTAGTGCAGACCGGTCGTCTTCGTCAGTACGTGATGTTTATTGTGGTCGGTGTTGTGGCACTCTTTGCAATTCTGTTCACGACCTTCCCTGGTTAGTGAGTTCTTGCGGCCTATTTCAGTTTCTCGCCGTCCATCCGACGGTTTTAGTCAGACTGTGATCAGACGATGAATCCTGAATTTCTTCTCTCAGCCATCATTTTTGTCCCCACGATCGGTGCCTTGCTGTTGGCGCTCTTGTTTGACAGCAAGAACTCCGAGGCGATGCGACTGTTTGCGATGGCAACGACTTTGGTGACCTTCGGATTAACCCTCATGCTCTGGGGTGATTTCGAGGAAGGCACCAGTGGCATTCAGTTTGAAGTCGCCAAGCAGTGGATTCCCACATGGAATGTCTACTACCGTCTGGGTGTTGACGGAATCAGCCTGCCGCTCGTGCTGTTAACCGGACTGATCAGTGCATTGGCGATGGGAGCCAGCTGGAGCATTACCAAGCATGTGAAGGGTTATCTGGTTCTCTTCCTGATGCTTGAGTCTGGCATGATGGGCGTCTTTCTATCTCTCGACTTCTTCCTGTTCTACGTGTTCTGGGAAGTCATGCTGCTGCCGATGTACTTCCTGATCGGTGTCTGGGGTGGACCGCGAAAAGAATACGCTGCCCTCAAGTTCTTCCTGTATACGCTCGCAGGCAGCGTGCTGATGCTCGTTGCAATGCTGATGTTTTACTTCAACGCTCCGGAACCAGGTGGTCGATTCAATCTAATCTATCTGGCTGATGCTGCGTCAAAAGGTGGATTGCTGAGTCCGTCGCTTCAGATCACCGCTTTCGTCATGCTGTTCATTGGCTTTGCAATTAAGTTGCCCGCATTTCCAGTTCATACATGGCTTCCTGACGCTCACGTCGAAGCACCAACGCCGATCAGCATGATTCTGGCGGGTGTTTTGCTGAAGATGGGCGGTTACGGCATCATTCGCATCGCGTTCCCGCTCTGTCCTTACGGAGCACAGTACTGGGCCTGGACGATGGTGGCGATTGGTGTGATCAGCATTATCTACGGTGCTTTTGCAGCCTTGGCTCAGACAGACTTCAAACGCCTTGTCGCCTACAGCTCAGTGAGCCACATGGGATACGTATTGTTGGGCCTGGCGGTTTGGAAAGTGAATGAAGCCAATGGTGAGTCGATCGGGATGGACTACTGGCAGATGGGGCTGAATGGTGCCATGTTCCAGATGATTGCTCACGGGATTTCTTCAGCCGGCATGTTCTTTATGGTTGGAGTGATCTATGACCGCGTTCACCATCGCGACTTGAATCGCTTCGGTGGCTTGATGGGCAAGATGCCGCTCTATAGCGGATTGTCTGCCGGGCTGTTTTTCGCGGGCCTTGGTCTGCCGGGGCTGTGTGGATTCATTGGCGAAGTGTTTGTCGTGCTCAGCACATGGAACTTCAGCTCGGTTCTGGCGATCGTGGCGGCATCAGGTGTGATTCTGACCGCCGGATATATTTTGTGGGCCATGCAGCGAGTGTACCTGGGAGCCGAATATCGAGGCCCGCATCCAGAAGATCTGACTCCGATGAGCATGCGAGAAACAAGCATCGCGGTAACGTTGTTGGCTTTGGCGATTGTGTTTGGAATCTTCCCTGCAATTTTGTTTAACATCATGGAACCTTCGATCACATCCATGTCAAAAGCAGCAGAATCAGGTTATCAGCAGTCTGCAGCGCAGGTGATTCAGTTGCAGGCTCAGCGATAATTGCTGACGGTTTCGTGACCCCGGTTTGTTTTCTCCATTGTCGGTAAGTGTCGCAATGCTGTTCACTGATCTTATCAACTCGCTGATCACTGACACGACTCAGTCGATTCCTCGCTTTGGCGTCGAGCTGTGCCTGAGTGCAACGATTGTGCTCATGCTGCTGATGCGGCTGTCCGGACTTGATCGGCTGATTCCGGCATGCCTGACGGCGACTGTTGGAGCGCTCGTTGCAACATTCCTGGCCTACAAGCAGTTTGATGCCCTGCATGCAAAAGATGCCGTAGTCACTACGCACATTTTCACGGGGCTGCTGGTCCATGATTCCTTTACCGTGTTTTTTCGCGGGTTCCTCGCGCTATTTCTACTGCTGACAGTCGCCCTGACCAGCCTCACGGGTATTCCCGATGAAGAAGACAGCCCCGACTTTTACTCACTATTGTTTGGTGCAACGATCGGCATGATGCTGATGGCCAGTGCCAACAATTTGTTGATGCTGTTTATTGGTGTAGAAATGACGAGCGTTCCGAGCTATGCCATGGTGGGATTCCTGAAGGGACGTAAGGTCAGCAGCGAAGCGGCTCTGAAGTATGTGGTCTATGGAGCCGGCGCTGCCGGAGTGATGCTGTATGGGATCAGCCTGATCGGTGGCGTCCTTGGGACGACTGATATGTCCATGCTGTCTCAGCGACTGGCTGAGGCGGCCGCAGGTGGTTCTGGGGGGCTAAACGATCCGGAAGTTCGCACCGTGGCACTTGGCATAATGCTGGTCATGGTTGGTCTTGCATTTAAGTTATCGCTGGTGCCGTTTCATTTCTGGTGTCCGGATGCTTTCGAAGGTGCGGCTGCGGAAGTCGCGGGATTCCTTTCAGTGGCCTCCAAGGCTGGTGCATTCGGACTTCTGGTGCGATTCTGCCTGGCGTTGTCAGGAGCCAAAGGGACTGAGTCCTTAATGATTTCGTTTGGCCTTGGTTTGGGCTTTATTGCCTGTATCACGACAACCTTCGGGAATCTTGCAGCCTACACGCAGACGAATCTCAAGCGTCTGTTGGCTTATTCAACGATCGCGCATGCAGGCTATATGGTCATGGCCGTTGCCGCCCTTCTGGTTATGAAGAATAGTCCTCAGGCGGCAACGCTGACGGAGAACATTAACCAGTCGATTGAGGGTTTGCTGTACTATCTGGTTGTGTATCTCTTCATGAATCTTGGAGCGTTTGCGGTTATCGCGATTGCTCGCAACTACACCTTCAGCGAAGAAGTTGACAGCTTCAAAGGGCTGATTAGTCAATCGCCAACGCTTTGTATCGTGATGCTGATCTGCATGTTCAGCCTTGTTGGGATGCCGCCATTTGGTGGTTTTGTTGGCAAACTCTTCATCTTCGCTTCTGCTTTCAAAGCAGGAGAGGTTCATGGATTCATGTATGTGGTCGTCGCCTTTGGAGCGTTGAACACCGTTTTCAGCCTCGTGTACTATATTCGAGTGTTGCGAACAATGTTTCTTGAAGACCGCCCTGCGGATGCTCGACCAGTGCCGGTTCGTCTGGCTTCCTGGGAGTCCGCTTTCGTGGTAACACTCGCGGTGTTTGTGCTGCTGCTGGGTATTCTGCCTCATATGATGAGTCAGACTGCGAATGATGCGGCTCAGGCAATTGCTCAGTTGCCAACCCCCTGAGACTGTCTAGCGTGTTTGTCACCGTTCAGAGTTCTTTTGTTGCATATCGAGTTCGGAAATGACCTGCCAGGACAACGAGATCCTTCTGAACAATACGCTGATCCAGATGTCATGCAGTTTTCTGCAATACGTGTCTGAGTCATGGCCGTGGGTACGTCTTGAGGCCACTTCAATCGAAGAGCAGGTTCGAGTGCTGGCGGCTCGCCAGCGACAGGATGTCGGCGAGATCGTCAGCCTGCTGAGTGCTCGCGAGTATCACATCGACTTCGGTTCGTTTCCGACCGAGTACACTGATCAGCAATTTCTGGGGCTGAATGTCCTGATTGGTCGCCTGAGGAACAGTCAGAAGCGGATCTGTGATCGCATTTCCCTGGGCGTCACTTCACTTGAATCCGCTGGTGATTCAGAGGCCTCACAGATGCTGCGAGTTGTGGGCCAGTATGAAGCCGATATTCTGAAAGCCCTTGGTGAGATCGAGCAGGAACTGCAGCCCGCCCCCGCAAACGCGTGATCATCCCGAGTGTCGGTCCGCGTTGCCGCGAGCACATTGTCAGGGGACGAGCAGCAAGCCGCCAGATAGACGTAATTCACGGGTCCTTCCGACGTGCCCGAAATGCTGCTCAACGTTCGATCTTCCCAATCTAAGCCGAACTTGAACGGCTCCAAATTGAGCTTCGAGCGGTAGAAGACTGGGGATTTGTTAAAAAGCGGGTATTATTAAATTACATGTGTAGCCAGAAACTATCCAGAATTTCCTGGACTTTGTTTTTCCTGCCGCTACAAATCCGTCATGAG
>CAMAXD010000443.1 GCA_945861975.1 Candidatus Kuenenia stuttgartensis
CACTCGCCGTGCTCCGCCAGGATTCGCCGCTGCGCGCTGCGCCGACCGGCCGCGATGACGACTAAAAAAAGAGTGAGGCAATCGCCTTGACGCGTCCATTCATTGACAAAAAAAACATCATCGCGCAGGCGAGGGACTAAACTGTTACCATAAAACATCCTGTAACCAGGAGATTCGTGCGACGCGCCGGGCAGACGGATAAGACACATCTCTGACGCCTTTGCCGCATCCCAGCCGCCGGGTCCCGGAGCGATGACCGGCTCGGCCTCCTTCTTCCATGTCAGTCCATCGGCCGAGACCGCTCGCAGAATATCCGCGCGAGACGCAGAACTTTCCGACACCTGACTGTAGCCAGCATAATACATCACATAACCAGCACTGGCCACGCGGACAATCTCCGGGGCGAATGCGCAGAGCGAATCATACGGTCCGTCCTGAGCGATCCTCAGGCCGGGTTCCTGATGGAATTCCAGTCCGTCATGCGAAAGAAGACTGATGATTCCCAGTCCTCGATCGAACAGATACATCCGACAGCGTCCGTCGTCCAGAAAAACGATTCGTGGCGAAGCGTAGTTGTGGCTTTCGGACGCGACGCGAACTCCCGGATCCATGATCCACTTGAGCCCATCCGAAGATGTTGCACTGCGGATAGTATTCGTGACCGCCTGAGAACCCTCACAGCATTCAAAGTACATTCGCAACCGCTGCCCATCACCAATGGGAACGACTTCCGAAGACACCACGCGGAACTCGCCCGCGCCGCCTTCTTGTGGCGAGAGTCTCACACCCGGTTCGGGAACCCACGCCTGACCATCCTGCGACCACGCGCTCAGGATGCGAGTTGACGCGTTGTCATAGTCGTTCGCTCCAGCCGGAAAGCCGGGGCGAGGAATGATCTGCGAATAGTACATGCGGAATCCACCGCCGGGCAGTGCGATCACTCGCGGAGACACCACACCGCATCGTCCGGTGCGCAGATCTTCGCGGGGCCATGTGGCTTCAGGACGAGGATTCGTGTCGGAATCCGGCGGTGCGTCGATCGCGACGTGCATTTCCTTTGACCAAAACACTCCGGGATCCGCTTCGACGGTATGGACCAGCGGAGAAGCTGTCGAACATTTCGAAAGATCAATCATCGCCGTCGCTCCCGGAGGATCCGCTCAAAAAAACACCGCAAACCGTAGGGTGTGACAAGTTCGCCCGAGCGAACGAAGGCACACCACATGGCAGCGTAAGATGGTGTGCCTGCACTACGCTTGTCACACCCTACAAAAACATCGGCAATACGGAGTTTCTATCGGACGATGCCCTCAGGTCTTCAATCCCATTGCGCTATGCTGCTCACGAGCCGACTCAGAGTATCGAGCGAAGGCTTCCTCGTCACGCTGGCATGAGACACCTGTAAACACCATCGCGAAGGAGCGTCGATGGCGAGTCTGCGACAGGTTGGCATCGGCTCGGTGAATCGCCATCCCGTGATGCACGACGACATCGCCCGGCTGCAGGATGGCAGCAACTTCTCGATTAAAATCGTCCGTGGTGAAATCCATAATCCCCTGCGAAAACCCCAGGATCTGCGATTTTGCATGCTTGCGATAACCACGCGTATGTGAACCATCGACGTAGCGCAGGCAGCCGTTCTCTGCATCCACAGGATCGAGGGCCATCCACATAGTCAGCACATTCGCCGGCTTCAGGCAGAAGTAATAATTGTCCTGATGCGGCGGAGTCACATGATGTGTCGCGGGCGGCTTGTTGAACCATTCCGGTTGGTCAACCGTGGCGGGTTCGCCAATCATCGCCTCGGCCAGTGCTTTCCACTTCGGATGATGAACGTAGTCTCGAAAGTAGGGATCGCCTCCCATTCGCTGCATCTGTTTCAGCGTCTCGGGGCGAGAACGATCCTGATAGAAAGCCTCGGCATCGGGAAGTCCGGGCACCACATCGCAAATATAACGATCCAGGTTCTGCTTCAGCTCCGCAAACTCGCTCTCAGCCAACAACTGGCGGACGATCACGAAACCATGTTGATCGTAGTGCTGTTTCTCAAGTTTAAACGTCATTTGGCACTCCCTTCGGGTGATTGGACCGCAGTACGCTGCGGTACGGATTCCGGCCGTAACTCCGACCCGTACAGAACAGAGGATGATTCACTCCCACGGAATCGGCGAGATCCATTGGCTACCCGGAAACTGTCGCCTGCTATCTGGCTCTTCCGACAACACCACACACCGGCCGCCTGTATCATCACAGCATCATTGGCCAACTTCAGCCAATCGACGACAGGCCCAACTTGGTCTCCCACCGGGAAAAAACAGCAGCGGTCTCTCATAAGGCAGAGAAGATAGTATTATTGCACTGCTTGAGTCGCAACCAGGGGGACGAAATTTGCCGCATTAAAAATGCGGGTATATTCCAAAGTGCCGTAGGTTCATGTTCAACATCCGAGCGTTTACCGTGCCTCTGACCCAGGCGACCGCTTTGACTGGAGCGTTCGCGGCCGAAGAACCAAAGTCCCTCGATACAAGTGGCGTGTTGATTAAATCGTTTGACAGCAAGCCACAGTCGTCGTTGCCCCATTTCGCCTCCTTCTGCAGTTCCCGTTAAACGAAAACGCTTCGCTGGACAGCACCCTGTTGGGGCGGATGTTCAGGCTTTATATGAAGCTGTGCCTGCGATTTTATCCGCGAAATCTGTGCTCTCCGTGGTCAAAAACACAATCGCTGTTTTATCACGGAGAACACGGATGAATCACAGAGGCCACAAAACGGTTGTTCATTGCTTGAAAGAATCGATGTTTTCTCGTTTCCGTACCATGCGGGACAGACAAACTGAATCTCGAACTTGCCGCTGTCCAGTGAGGCAATGACCGACAGGCGTATCTGCCGAGAAAAAAATTCCCGCAATTGTTAGGGCGGCACAGATTGAGGCCGGGCATTCGCGGGATCAATCATTCAGATCATGATCTCAATCGTGGCCGCGCACAGAATAACCATTCCGGAAACGCTTTCGACTTGCCACCAGGTGGACTACGATAAGGAGGTGAGCAAAAAGAGACCTTTGGCAGCAACGTTGCTGTTCAGTCTTTCTTCATGGCCAAAATCATCACCGAATTCGAATCTTTCGGTGGCAGGGGCTTTCCGTGTTTAGTCTTGAAAGTCTCGTTTTACAGGCCTACATCGGTCCGGGCGCCGGAATTACGTTTCTGAGTTCATTCCTGGTGCTGTTTGCTGCGATGGGGCTGCTGCTCCTTTCGATTCTGACGTGGCCCATCCGCGTCCTGATCCTGCTGATCAAACGCTTTCGCCTGAAACTGAAACCGGTTGCCAGCCGCGTGGTCATTGTTGGACTCGATGGACTTGATCCTGGTCGAGTCCGACGCTTAATGTCAGAAGGTCGGTTGCCGAATTTTCAACGGCTTGCCGAGACTGGTACGTTTTCAGATCTCGCGACGACACTTCCCCCGATTTCGCCAGTGGCATGGTCTTCATTTCAAACGGGCGTGAATCCCGGAAAACACAACATTTACGATTTCCTCAATCGTGATGTCCGCACATATCTTCCGGAACTCTCGTCGGCCCGAATCATTGAGGGGCAAGCGACGGGCTGGCGCAAATTGTTCGGCAATAAAACATCCGTGCGACTGCTTCGTAAGAGCCAGCCGTTCTGGAAAATCCTCGGCGATTACGGCACCTTCAGCACCATTTTGCGAGTGCCAATCACGTTCCCGCCCGAACGTTTCTTTGGCCTGTCTCTGTCGGCCATGTGTACCCCCGATCTGCGAGGAACTCAGGGGTCTTTTACGCTGTTCACGACAGATCCCGAAGAAGCTCGTGCCACAACCGGCGGACTTCGCATACAGGTTAGTCGCAACGGCCAGCGTATTGAGGCTTATCTGCCGGGACCGCCCAAACCGATGGGTTCGGAACCAACCGACTTTCAGACTTTGTTGAACATTCGAGTGTTCGATGAGCAGCAATCGATCGAAGTTCGAAACGGTTCAGAGAAAATCGTTGTGCCTTTGCATAAGGAATCTGATTGGCTGCGCATCGAGTATCGGATCGGCTGGTTTACGAAGGTTCGCGGGCTGTGCAAGCTTCGGCTGGAGTCGCTGGCTCCTCATTTTCGATTGTACGTCTCGCCGATTCATCTGGATCCGGAACGTCCGGCGATGCCGATCTCTCATCCTCTGTATTTTTCCATGTATCTGGCAAAGCTGCACGATTCATTCGGAACACTGGGCCTTGCAGAAGATACCTGGGGCCTGAACTCAGGCGTGGTTGGCGAAGAAGCATTCCTGGAACAGGCGTGGGCGATTCATGATGAACGTGAGCGGATGCTGTTTGACTCCTTACGACGAATGCAACGCGGTCTGACGGTATGCGTTTTTGATGGCCCCGATCGAATTCAACATATGTTCTGGCGCCACGATGTGGCCGACCATCCGGCCAATCGAGGACGCGACACTTTGAAGCATCGAAATGTGATTGATGACATGTACGTTCGCATGGATGAACTGATCGGTCGGGTTCGACAGGAAGTCAAAGACGATGACTATTTGTTTGTTCTGTCCGATCACGGCTTCTGCGATTTCAGTCGTGGCGTGAATCTGAACGCCTGGCTCAGAGAAAACGGCTATTTGAAAGTCAACGAAGCTGCTGGCCCCGCGGGGGAATACTTTGACGGAGTCGACTGGG
>CAMAXD010000444.1 GCA_945861975.1 Candidatus Kuenenia stuttgartensis
GTGGAGCAGATCCAGGATTTCGTCGAAATGCAGCTGATGAAGCGCGGGCACTACCGGGTTGCTCGACGTTACATCGTCTACCGTGCAGAACACGCCAAAATCCGTGCTCTCCAGCAACTTGATGTCGTCGAAGGCGCCGACGCTGTCGCGCAGCCTCGCATGTTTGTTAAGCTGGAAGATGGCGTCAGGGTTCCTTTCGATGTGAACCGTATTCGTCGTCGGATGGAACTGGCCTGTGCCGGCCTGGCAGAATGTGATGCCGAAGAGCTGACTCAGGAAGTCATCAAGTCCGCGTTTGACGGCATTTCTGTTGGGGAAATCTACCGAGCGATGATCCTGGCGGCTCGCTGTCGCATCGAAACGGATCCGGCTTTCGACATTGTGGCGGCGCGCCTGCTGCGAATGGTGATCAGCAACGAAGCTCTGGGCAGCTCACCGCATAATCCAGCCGAATACGCGAAACTGTATCGCAACCAGTTCGAGCATTACGTCATCGACGGGATCAATGAAGACCGACTGACTCCGGATCTTCGTAATCTCAACCTGACGCGGATTGCCGGAGCTTTGCAGCCGGATCGGGACGGTTTGTTCAAGTATCCGGGTCTTCAGGCGGTGTATGACCGCTATTTGTTGCACATTGAAGGTCGACGCATCGAGACGCCTCAGTACTTCTGGATGCGTGTTGCGATGGGGCTGGCTATGAATGAGCCAAATCCGGAAGAGCGGGCGATTGAGTTTTACAACATGCTGTCTTCGATGCGGTTTACGTCCGCAACGCCGACACTATTCAACTCCGCGACCAATCATCCTCAGCTCAGTTCATGCTACTTGTCAACGGTGAAAGACGATCTGGAACATATCTTCAAGTGTGTTTCTGACAACGCAAAGCTCAGCAAATGGGCGGGCGGTTTGGGTAATGACTGGACCAGCATTCGTGCGACGAATTCACACATCAAAGGTACAAACGGCCGCAGTCAGGGTGTGATTCCGTTCCTGAAGGTCGTCAACGACACCGCCGTTGCGGTGAATCAGGGCGGAAAACGCAAGGGAGCTGTTTGCTCGTACCTTGAAACGTGGCACATGGATATCGAGGAATTCCTTGATCTCCGCAAGAACACCGGGGACGACCGCCGTCGTACTCACGACATGCACACGGCCAACTGGATTCCAGACCTGTTCATGAAGCGAGTTGAAGAAGAGGGCGAATGGACTTTGTTCAGCCCGAACGAAGTTCCTGACCTCCATGATCTTTTCGGCAAGGCCTTCGAGACTCGCTATATCGAATACGAAAGGATGGCGGAAGCCGGCGAAATCCGGATGTCCAAGAAGCTGCCGGCGCTGGAACTCTGGCGTAAGATGCTGACTCGCTTGTTTGAAACTGGTCATCCATGGATCACATGGAAAGACCCATCGAACATCCGTTCGCCGCAAGATCATGTGGGCGTCGTTCACAGCAGCAATCTTTGTACGGAAATTCTGCTGAATACTTCCGCAACAGAAACTGCGGTGTGTAACCTGGGCTCGATCAATCTTCTGGCGCATATTACTGACGGTCAGTTTGACCTGCCAATGCTGGAAGAGACCATTCGCACAGCCATGCGAATGCTGGACAACGTGATTGACATCAACTTCTATCCTACGGATGAAGCAAAGACTGCCAACCAGCGTCATCGCCCGGTCGGTCTTGGGTTGATGGGTTTTCAGGATGCTTTAGCAGCGCTGAATATCAGCTACGCCAGCACGGCCGCAGTCGACTTTGCCGACTACAGCATGGAAGCCATTTCATACTTTGCGATTAAGGCATCGGCAGAACTGGCGGCTGAACGAGGTGTCTATGGGACCTACGCGGGTTCCAAGTGGGATCGCGGGATGCTGCCAATTGACACGATGGATCTGCTGGAGCAGGAACGCGGGTGTCGAATCGATGTCGACCGTTCAGCTCGAATGGATTGGTCCGTTGTGCGAGCCGCTGTGGCAACCCACGGCATGCGTAACAGCAACTGCATGGCAATTGCTCCGACGGCGACGATCTCCACGATCATCGGTGTGGCACAGTCGATCGAGCCGATGTACAAGCATCTGTTTGTGAAGAGCAATCTGTCAGGCGAGTTTACTCATCTGAACAATTCGCTGGTGAATGAGCTGAAACAGCGTGGTCTGTGGGATGCCGACATGCTGGAATCTCTAAAGTACTACGACGGAACTCTGTCGGAGATCGGGCGAATTCCAGGCGACATCAAAGCTCGCTATTTGACCGCGTTCGAAGTTGAACCAAAATGGTTGATCGAATGTGCCGCTCGTCGCCAGAAATGGCTCGACATGGGGCAGTCGCTGAACCTCTACATGTGCGAACCAAGCGGCAAGACGCTGCACGAGATGTACATGCGGGCATGGCGAAAAGGTCTCAAGACCACCTACTACTTACGCACCCTGGCAGCGACTCAGATTGAAAAATCGACGGTCGACATCAATAAGTTTGGTGTTCAGCCACGATGGGTGAAGAGCCGCAGTGCCTCCAGCGACATCCAGATGGCCCGTATGGATGAGGATCGTTCTCCGGAACAGAGTCGCACCGACATTCCGGCTCCGCATGTTGTGCCGGTGACTGAGGTTTCTCAGTACAAGGCCTGCAGTATTACAGATCCTGACTGCGAAGCGTGTCAGTAGTCATCGCCAACGAAGCCGCAATGAGCGTTGGGTCATTGCGGCTGTCTGTTGCAAAGTTGAATAGGGGAACGGCAGGGCGTCAGGCCTCCGTGGCCCTCCAGTGAAATTCGGAGGGCTAATGCCCTGCCGCTAGCCTGGTTCATTCTGTTTATGACGGGGCCCTTGTTTTGAACCACCTCAATCGACGACATTTTATGAGCCGTTCTGTATCAGCGTTAGCTGGCACAGCAGCGGCTTCTTTCTTGCCGTGGTCGGTGGCATCGCGAACGGTGGCTGCCGCATGGGATGAAGCTCCGGTTGATCCTGCGAAAGCCGACCTGATCTATCGCACTCGAGCACCGCGGAATGGTGAGCCGCGACTCAAAGAACTGGTCAAAGACTGGATTACTCCGACGCCGCAGTTCTACATTCGCAGCCATGGAGCAAATCCGACCGTTGTGGCCGATCAGTTTAAAGTGTCGATTGCAGGCATGGTCGACAAGCCCATGACGTTTTCGATTCCGGAGCTGCTGGAGAGATTTCCCAAATCCAGCGTCACCTGTACCGTCAGTTGTGCCGGGATTCGGCGGTATGAGTTCATCAAGATCAAGCAGATGAAGGGCGTCCCGTGGCAGGAAGGCCCGATCGGCAATGCCGTCTGGTCCGGAGTTCGCCTGTCTGATGTGCTGACGGCTGCGGGAGTCAGCTCTGATGCAAAACATGTCTGGTTTGAAGGGGCCGATACGGTTGTCGATGGCAATGCCGCTTTTCCCTTCGGTGGTTCTGTGCCGATGAGCAAAACGCGGGAAGAAGATGAGAAACTGCCGGGCGTTCTGCTGGCGACTCATATGAATGGCCAGCCTCTGCTGGCGGATCATGGCTTTCCGTTGCGAACGATCGTGCCCGGATACATCGGAGCCCGCAGCGTCAAGTGGTTGCAGAAGATTGTCGTAAGTGACAAGCCTTCTCCGAATCACTTCATTGCTGATGTCTACAAAATGGTGTATTCGGGAACTCCGGTCGAGATTGATGAAACTGCTCCGATTTACAGATACCCTGTGAATGCGGCTTTGTGTTCTGCGGACAACAAAGACGGCAAGGTCACTGTAAAAGGATATGCTCTGCCAACCGGTCAAAAGGGATGTTCGATTTCCAAAGTCGAAGTCTCACCGGATGGCGGAAAGTCCTGGGTGAATGCCGCCATGGGAGAACAGACCGGTGAGTTCTGCTGGCAGTTCTGGTCTGCGACCCTGACGATTATGAATCCTGAAACAGAGGTCTGCGTGCGTGCGACAGATTCTCTGGGAAACACGATGCCCGAGTCTGGTCCGTGGAACCTCAAGGGCTACCTTTATAACGCCTGGCATCGAGTTCCCGCGAAACAGCTTTTAAACTGATCTCGCTGCGATTCGTTATTTGAAAAACAGATTTGAAATCTCAAATCACTGTTCTGAATTGTTCTGAAACTACTAAATTTGTTGTTCTGTTTTCCCCGACTCATGGAATGAGGTTGCCTATGTCTACGCTCACCTTCGAAGATCAAACCACTATGCTGACCGGAACATCGGGCCGCGTGAAAGCCACTGAAAAGCGGCTGATCAACAACGCTCAGGTCGACGTCAATCAGTTGATGCCAATTAAATACCATTGGGCATGGGAACACTACAACAACGGCTGTGCGAATCACTGGATGCCGACTGAAGTGCCGATGAATCAGGATGTTGAAGTTTGGCGATCAGATCGCCTGACTGACGACGAGCGACTGGTTATCAAGCGAAACCTGGGCTTCTTCTCCACAGCGGAATCTTTGGTTGGCAATAATCTTGTCCTTGCGATCTTCAAGCACATCACCAACGCGGAATGCCGACAGTATCTGCTGCGTCAGGCCTTCGAAGAAGCGGTTCACTCTCATACGTTCCTGTACGTTGTGGAAAGCCTAGGGCTGAATGAAGGCGAAATCTTCAATATGTACCGGGAAATCCCGGCCATCGCGAAGAAAGACGCTTTCGAAATGGAGCTGACGGCTGAAGTGCTGAACGATGGGTTC
>CAMAXD010000445.1 GCA_945861975.1 Candidatus Kuenenia stuttgartensis
TGCTTTGAAAGCCGCTGGCTGGTGCTGAGTACGATGCCAAGAGAGCAGCCGAGCTATCGCCCATGGACCAAAGGCGACATCGTGGTTGTTGATCTCAAAACTAATACTGAAATCAGTCGCGTGAGCGGCCTTGAATCTGTTTGGCTCTACTGGGCGATTTCACGCGACGGCCGGTTTCTGGTGCGAGCCACTCATGATGGAATTTACTTCCATGATCTGCGGCCCGGCACCGTCATCGCGACCCTGCCAAACAGCGAGCCTGGCGCGAATGCCGTCGCAATTTCTGCGGACGGCAGTAAAGTCGCCATCGCGTACTCCGAACGCATTTTGCGAATCTACCGAATCGCAGATGCCGCTCTGCTTCAGGAATCGAAACTGCAGGGCGGAGCCATCTCCGATCTGGCCTGGACATCGGACGGAAGAACGCTGGTCACGATCAGCTCTGATGGTTTTCTGCGTTGCTTTAGCAGCGAACTTCTGGAGTTAACCACGCTGTTTCGGCTGCCCTCAGAGGACCTCCACAAACTGGTCCTTTCCGAAAATGATCGAGCGGCCATCATCCTGGACAAAAGCGGACGACTCTATCGCGTGCAGGCCGATTGAGGCGCCCGACACGATCAAACAGAGCGTTCAACTCTCCTGAAGAGCGATCTGGCGTCTGCTAACCCAGTCCGATTTGCTGCTGACGCCCGTTTCCCTGATCAGGCCGGTCGCTTAAAGTCGATGCTGAGCATCACCGGCGACACGCAGCACTTCAGAGAGACAGGTTTTGCCTTCACTGACTCGTTCAAATCCTGAATCAATCAGAGTTCGCATGCCGGCTTTTGTGGCGGCATCTGAGATCTCGTGAGAGGACGCGTGTTCGAGACAAAGTTTGCGAATGGCGGCATCAGTCTGCAGAAGTTCGAGCACCGGAAGTCGGCCCTTGAATCCTTTGCCCTGACATTCCCGACATCCTCCCGGCTCATAAATGGTCGTACCTTGTGGCAGAATGATGTTCTCTTCGCCCGGCATCACCTGCGTACTTTTTTTGCACAGGGGACACAGTCGGCGGACCAGACGCTGAGCAGCGGCAGCGACTAAAGTACTGGCCACCAGATACGGTTCAATTTCCATTTCCATCAAACGAGTAAACGCACCGGCGGCATCGTTCGTATGGAGTGACGCCAACACCAAGTGTCCGGTCAATGCCGCTTCGATCGCATGTCGCGCGGTGGTCTGATCGCGAATTTCTCCCAGGAGAATTACGTCTGGATCGTGTCGCAGAATACTTCGCAATCCTCTGGCGAAGGTCAGCCCGGTCGCCTCATTGATCTGAATCTGATGAACGCCCGGCAGCGAGTATTCGACGGGATCTTCAATGGTGATGATTTTCGCATCAGGACGCGTGGCACGAATTTCGGCGAGCAGATGGTAAAGTGTTGTGGTTTTCCCGCTGCCGGTCGGGCCGGTGACCAGAATAATTCCGTTGGTGCGATTGATAATCTGCTGCCACTGCCTGGCCGTAGTGGTTGGCAGCTCCAGCTGAGCCAGCCCCCATTGACTGCGTCCTTTGCGAAGGAGACGCAGCACCACGCTTTCCCCATGGATCATAGGAATTGTGGAGACACGCACATCCACGTCTTCACGCGAGGCCTGAAAACGAATTCGACCGTCCTGCGGCAGACGTTTTTCGGCAATGTTCAGCATTGCCATGATTTTGATTCGACTGACAATGGCGGCGTGAAAACGATCCATTTCGCGGGAAACGATCTGATCCAGCATCAGTCCATCGACGCGATAACGCACACCGAATCCATGCTGCGACGGTTCCAGATGAATATCGCTCGCTCCCGAAGCGATCGCATCGCTCAGCAACTCGTTAACCAGCCTGACAATCGAAGACTCGTTTGCCAGGCTGTCTTCATCCTCGCCCTCTCTGACCGCATCTGCTGATCGGCTATCGTCGTCCAGCATCCCTTCCAGAGTTCCCCCGGCAATTCCAAGTCGGTCTTTCAGAAGTGTGCGGATCTGGTTGGTTTCAGCCAGTACCAGTTCAACGTCCAGTCCGGTGGCCTGTTCCACTTCCTGGCCCAGAGATTCCACGCACGGATTGCTGACGGCAATTGTGACACAGTCTCCATTAAGTTCCACCGGAATCGCCTGATGACGAAACAGGATGGATGGGGAGATCATCCGCATCAGTGCATCAGCAATTTCAATTGACGACAAATCCACGAAGGGCAAAGCGAGGTGTTCGGAGATGGCCATCAGAAACTGTCGTTCCGACGTTGCCGGATTCCGCAGGATGGCTTCAATCACATTCTGGGAATCCAGTCCCTGCAAGGATTGCACTTCGCTCGCGGGGACGAATCCCCGGTCGACCGCGATTCTGACCAGTGGAGACAACTGAAACATGGATCCGTTCTCGAGCACATCTGACACATGTGGAAATCATATTGAGAGGCACTCACAAAACCGGGACAGGCACCCTCCCAATGCTGATTTGAAAGCGTCCTCTTCTTTGCTCGGGAACCAGTCCCGGTTTTGTTAGGTGTTCATAGAGAACTTAGGTCGGCAATAAGAGGTGTCAATCAGTGTTTTGATGCATCAGGCCTCAATTTGTCCGCAAGTCGGAGTAAGGGTGGTCTGCTCGCGATGAGCTGACACTTCAGGAACACATCCGTCGACATCAGGCATCATTTGTTGTGGCTTTTGTTGCTCAGGAACCTCGTGAAACAGAGCTCGCGATCTCAGAAACATGCTGTGAGGGAAAGTCCTCGGATATATCCCGTGTGAATTTCACAGTGGCAGACGGAAATCCGTTTTTTCCCGTGCGACGGGCTCCGGAATCGCAGGTGGGGAATCCCTGAGTCGATCATTCAAAAGCCGGTCTGGCACGGCGAATTACGCACCTCGGACCACGAATGGAATGTGCCTTGCCTCTGGTGGTCTGACAAGAAATCGAAACAGCAGACACGGAGACAGGGCACCATGACAACTTTCACCTACGAAGCAATTGATCTGACCGGGAATCGAGTTCAGGGAGCATTGGATGCTGTTTCTCGACGTGCAGTGACTCGTCAGTTATCGCAGAAATCTCTGACGCCTGTTTCAATTGCCGAGCAGGCTGCCGCGAGCGGAGTCTTTTCCGACCGTGTTCCTCGATCCGTGATTTCTGCCTTCTACGGCAAGCTGGCCACGCTGCTGAAGGCCGGTATGCCACTGGCTCAGTCTCTGAAGCTGATCGGCGATGTGTCGTCCAATCCTCGTTTTGCCGAAATACTGCGAGTTATTCACGCGGAAGTCATCGACGGTCGCAGTTTTGCAGAATGCATGGTCGACTATCCGGGCATGTTTGAGCAGGCAGAGATTGCGATCATTCGTGCGAGCCTTGAAGGAGCTTTTCTGGCCGACGCTTTAAAGGAACTGGAAACTCTGACTCAGCGACAGCTGCAACTGCGATCCCGTGTGCTGGGAGCATTGAGTTATCCTGGTTTTTTGATTTCCGTCAGCAGCCTGATGTTTCTGGTACTGTCGACACTTTTCGTTCCGAAATTCGAACCGATGTTTTCCGGTCTGCGTGAACGTGGTCAGTTACCTGTGTTGACTGAAGTGATGCTGACCGGAAGCTTGTGGTTGAGGGATAACCTCCTGCTCTTCGGGGGAATGTCCTTTACCGCTGTCTGCGGACTGGTCGTCGGTCTGCGAAAACCCGGTTTTCGCCGCAGTTTTCTGAAATTGTGCCTCTCGCTTCCAGTCCTGAAAGGTCTGGGCGTGTTGATCTCCATGGGAAGATTTTCGCGTTTGCTCAGCACGCTGCTGAAAAATGGAATTACATTAGACAAGGGACTGGCTTTGTGTGCCGGTGCGAGTGGAAGTCCGGCACTGGATGATGTGGTGCTGAACTGTGCTCTGCAGGTTCGCAAGGGGACCAGCTTCGCTCAGGTGCTGCGATCTGTGAAATGGATTCCAAGAGAGTACCGCGAGTTAGTGTACATCGGAGAACGCACGAATCGCCTGGACGAAATTCTGGCGGGTGCGGCTGACTCACTGGAGTCTCAGATTCAAAACCGGCTGGATGCCATGTTGAAGCTGCTTGAGCCTGCCCTGCTCGTCGTCATGGGAAGTATCGTCGCATTGTTTGTGTTTGCTTTGATCATGCCGATCCTGCGATCTTCAAGCCTTGTTGGCTAGTGATCATCGGATCTTTGAATCAAAGCGTTTTAGTAGTGTACTCAGTGGAGTAGAGATCTATGGTGAACTTTCAATCAGCACGATGCCGTCAACAAAGCCGAGCCACGAAAGCATCGCGACGATCTGGTTTTACACTGGTCGAAGTTCTGTTGGTGCTGGCCATTCTCGGGGCGATCGCAGCGATGGTCGTTCCCGACCTCCTGAGCCGTCAGAACAAAGCTCAGTCTGATTCCGTCCTGATTTCAATCAAGGCCACGGAACAGGCTCTGAAGATGTATGCCATTGATCATGGCGGTAAGTGGCCCAAATCCGATATGGCCATCAAAACACTGCTCGAAGCGCAGGACTCTGATCCGCAATGGAGCGGACCGTATCTGGAGTCATCGCCGATCGACCCGTGGGGCTATGAGTTGCGATGTCGTCAGTCCAAAGATTCCGGACCTCGACTCAAGGTCTTCTCAGTGGGTCCGGACGGAAAAGAAAGCACTGATGACGACGTGATTGAGAAAG
>CAMAXD010000446.1 GCA_945861975.1 Candidatus Kuenenia stuttgartensis
GATCCATTCGGACCCATCAAGGCGTGAACTTCGCCCTGACGAATCTCCATATTGACGCCCTTCAGAATCGGCGTCTCACCCACATTGACATGCAGATTGGAAATCTTCAACACAGCACTCATCGCAACCACACTTCCTCAAATGTGCACAGCACCAGGTCAGAAAATGACCGAAGTACTGACATTAACAATCTGGAATTCAGTCAGCTTGATTCAATTACTTAGCCGGCCGTGGCAGTGCCGGGATTGCTACTCGTTATCTTGCAGCAATCAAACATTCAAAGCGGAGTAACCCGAGTGATGCGGAACTGGCAGTGCCATTTCGCCACGAGTCACTTTGCGAGCCTTGATCTTGTCCTGAATCCGCATCAGCCCTTCGAGAAGAGCTTCCGGACGCGGAGGACACCCGGGCACATAAACATCAACCGGGACAATAAGATCTACACCTTTAACCACATGATAACCGTGCTTGAAATAAGGCCCGCCACCCACAGTGCAGGCGCCCATTGCAATCACGTATTTCGGATCCGGCATCTGTTCGTACAGTCGTCGAACACGACTTGCCATTTTGAACGTCACAGTCCCGGCCACAATCATCAAGTCGGCCTGTCGAGGAGTTGCACGGAATGCTCCCGCACCGAACCTGTCGAGATCATATTTGCTGGCCCCTGCAGCCATCATCTCGATCGCACAACAGGCAAGCCCGAACGTCATCGGCCAGATGCTGGACTGCTGGCCCCAATTCATGGCCTGCTCCATTGTCGTGGTGATCACGTTCTCTTCGAATCGACCTTCAATCCATGTCATGACGCTGAAACCTCTTGCCAGAACATCTATTAACTGAAAAGCACTGACTGAACCCGCGACTGCCACATCGCCGGAAGTGCGATCGGCACTCTATCAGCACGCCTCTGTCTTGCAATCGCCCCCGGAAGTTTCCAGGGACTGAACACCCACTGTTCCCGCAGCGACAACTAACAAATCCGAACCGCCCATCACTTGGAATTCGCAGCAGCCCTGACCGTCTCTGCAGCGTGAGCGAAATTCCACCGGAGCCCCCAATACCTGCTGCAAAACCTCCCGCTCCACCTGACAAATTGCTTCGTCGACGTCCGCCAGCATCGGAAACGGGCAGGATGTTTCGCGCAGTATCCTCAGCCCGCCAGAATGATCACTCTCGATATTAAAGCCACTGGACTTCATTTCGCTGGCTAACTGATCCAGCCGCTCGTCAACCGAGTCACATCCGACCAATTGCCTCCGAAACCGCTCAGCCAGTGAATTCCGAACTTGCCCCAAAAGCGAAGTACGGACAGTCTGGTCTTCATAGCCAGTGATTACTTTCCACAAAACTACTGCCAATTCGCGGTAGTTTTCGCCCAGTTCGTGCATTCCCTCTGCCGTCACTCGGTAAACCAGACGCGGACGGCCTCGGCTTTGACCCTGAAGTTCCGAAGAAATCACCCCGGCCCCTTCAAGTCGAGCAATTCGCTGACGAATCGCCGTCCTTGTGACACCTAAGACATCGCACAACGCCTGAATGTCCCCACCAGCGGACCGGTGAAGATGCTCAAGAATCTCGCGATCGCGTGCATCAAGCGGGGAAGACATTGATAAACCTGGAAACCCAAACAAGTGGCGGAAAAGCTCCGAGTGCTCTGTCAACCTTTAAAGTTGGGGTTGAATTGTATTTGTACAACGGACTTCCAGTCCGTCGGCGGTAACCTTTGTCGACGGACTGCAAGTCCGTCGTACCCGAAAATTGAGCCTTGACAGAGCACTAGCCATCGAAATGTTATCGAGCAAATACATTCTGGCAATTAACTATGCCAGAAATGCACAAAAGTGAGACCGTGTCTCAAGGCTTGCAGTTATCTGCTGCCAATTGTGGCTCTAATCCCGCGTATTTGCTGGGATGTTGTCTCAGATCTGGTTCAGGGAACGACGGCATCGCGAAGTCATTGAATCCTCACGACGCCCCGGCAGGATCCTTAGAAGTCCATGCACAGCACAAGGTCTCCGCATTACTGCGAGGGAACCCGGAGGAGTTCTTTCCGTTAATGTCAGCTAATGTCAGCCAGTGTCAGCCAGTGTCAGCCAGTGTCAGCTCAGAAAGTGTTCGGCTGTCTCCTGGCAACTGAACACAGGAAGCATCAAATTGTTGACCATTCACCTCAATCGGAGGACCAAATGATGTCGCTTGGCAACGCGTCTTTTGCGGATTGGCACGCTGCCACGCGAACCGTAATTGACGTAAACGTCTTCCTGAATTCCACTTGCAACTCAGTTAGCTTCTACCCCACGAATTCGTCTTCGTTCGGTTCACCCTTTGCATCATTAGTCTCGCCCCGACGAACATGGTGGTGAAAGTGAACAATCCATTCTGGGAAAGATGGCGATGAGTTCAAGAAAGAAGCAGCGTCTGACCGTTCGCATTGAAAATGACTTTGCGGTCGTATCGCTGGAAGACATGGAGATTTGGGATGGAGCCGATCTGGCTTTGCTCCGAGAGGCCCTTACTGCTTTGATTGAGAGAGATGGCTACCGAGCGATTGGTGTCGACCTTTCTGCAGTCAAATATATCCCGAGCGGTTTCTTCGGCATGTTGTTTGAATGGTACGAACAGGGCATGCGAGTTCGCCTTGATGCGCCCCAGAAAAACGTGGAGCAGATGCTCTGGTTCCGCATGTTCTTCGTTCGCCAGCCCGACGAAACATTCCTGTTGACGGACGAGCGAATGAGAAACAATACGCCGAACGAACAGGTTGAGTTCCATCGCCGTGAATTTATGGCCGACGTTGAGAGCAACGACGAGGAAGAAATCGAAGAGCACATCAAGTCCGTTCGCTTTGGTGTCCGCAGCACCGAACGAATTGGCTAGGAATTGCCGAAGCATTTTTGCGGGCTTGTCACGCGTCAAAGCGGCACGCTTGTCTGAAGTATGAATCCACGGCTGCATTGAATGGAGAATTCACTGCAGCCGTTTCTTATTCTGTTGAGCATAGTGCCAGCAAGGAATTGCCCAGTTTGCAACCTTGCCAGACGGACTGAACGCCCGGAAGGCGACCAGAGAGTACTCTCGTCTCAAGCTTGTTACTTTTTCCGGGATTGCTTTCTATTGTCGGGAATCACCTTCCCCTCGTCTGGCTGATTCCACAATCTCCAGGGATCATCAAACCGGCGCATTTCGTCAAGCAGCAGCGCCTCCATCTCTGCGAGCCGGTCAGCATATGCCGGATCAGATGCGAGATTGGTCTGGTATGATTCCGGAGCAACGCCGGTCAGTGCCACAAGTTGATCTCTCCGATGTTCGGGCAAAAATTCGTCCGGATTCTGCTTCAAATTAAACAGTTGTGTTTCACGCACCTTTCCATCCAGAACGTCGTATTTTATGAGCTTCCAGTCGCCTCTCTTCACGCACCTCATGCCCGGCTTTGTTCCTCCGTTGTACACACCGTACATCACATCACGAACGATCTCTTTGCTGCCCGCAAGCACAGGTTTGAAAGTGATGCCTTCACTGGAATCCGGTGGTCGCAAGCCAGCCAAATCACAGAAAGTCGGCAAGAGATCCAGCAAGTAGATATTTCCGATCGCTCGAGTACCAGGCTTGATGCCGGACCCCTTCACGATGAACGGGACTCGCCAGGTGTGCTCGTAAAGATTCTGCTTGCCCTGCAGCCCATGCCGCCCGATCGCCATTCCGTGGTCTGCGGTGTAGATGATATAAGTGTTCTCGATTTCTCCCATGGCTTCGAGCTGCTTCAGGACGCGACCTATCTGAGTGTCGATGTTGTCACTGCACGCGAACTCACGACCCAGCTCGTTGCGAATCGTATGTTCATCGCGATTCTTCCAGACACCACTTACATCCACTTCATCACGCAGCCCGGGATGTCCATCCGGAAACGGGTGTGCAGGCAGATAATTAACAGGCAGTCTCGGGGCCAGTGGATTCGCTGGAGGCAAAGTTGTTGAATCACTGTGGTTGACCGCACCATACTTTGCCAGCATGTCTGGTTTTCCGTCACGTGTATCATGCGGATGTGAGAAACCAAAGTAGATCAGGAAAGGATCTTTATCATGCGTTTGCTGGCGATTCTGAAGATACTCCAGCACCTGCTCCGCATGCCACGCACTTCCGGTGTCATCAGTTGGCCCGCGTTTTGTGTCATCCCGCCGAACTGCAAACAACTTGTTCGCAGCTTCGTAGCTGTTGCCCAGCTTGCACGTTCGCATCGTGTCATAGCCCGCGCGATTAAAGACGGCAGGTATCGTGTGCTGCTCCAGACTATCCGGGCAAAGGCCATCCTCTTTGGCTCGAGGTGATATCGGCAAATGCCACACTGTCCGCCCGGACATAATCATGTGCCGAGATGGGGTACAGACGGCTCCCATAAACGAGCCCATGTGATAGGCGCCGTCGAAGACCATGCCTTCTGCAGCCAGCTTATCAAGCGTCGGTGTTTGCAGCTCAGAACGAGAATTGTAGACCTTCAGATCAAATGGCGACTGATCATCAACAAGCACAAACAGGAAATTCGGGCGCGGCTTTTCTTCGGCCCGCCCGACATCGTTCGTAGTCAGCCACGCAACAGCGACCAGCAGTAAATGTTTACACATGACCATGATCCTCAGGCGGGACATCAAAAAGAGAGAGAGAGAGAGGGGGGGGGGGGGGGGG
>CAMAXD010000447.1 GCA_945861975.1 Candidatus Kuenenia stuttgartensis
TTCGAATAACGGGATGAACAGTCGCATCGGGAACAGACACTGGTAACTTTCCGGTCTTGTCAGACAACTAGTGGCCGTGTTTTGGAGAAGGCTTGAACCCGGCAGGAGGCGGAGATGTCTGCAGGATAAAGTCCTGCCCCATCGCCTCAGCTTCCGGGGAGGAGTACTCATAAGGCCCACGGTAGCAAACTGGAGGTACGTCAAAGTTTCCGTGTCCCGGTGGAGAAGGAGCTGACCACTCCAAACCGTTTGCACCCCACGGATTTCGCCCTACCTTCTTTCCGAAGAAAAAGCTCAGGACAAAGTTTCCAAGCAGCAAAAACTGAGCAAATCCCATGATGATCGCGGAGATCGTCATGAACTGATTCATGGGCAACAAGTGCTCAAGGTAGCCGTGAAGATAAGGGTCTGCATAACGGCGCGGCATGCCGGCGATACCCAACAGGTGCATCGGGAAAAACGTCCCATTCATTCCGATAAACGTCAGTGCAAAATGCCACTTCTGAACGCCGTCATTCATCTCCCGTCCGAACATTTTCGGATACCAGAACTGAATCGACGCGAACACACCAAACAGAGTCGCTCCAAACAAGACATAGTGGAAGTGAGCCACGATGAAGTAGGTGTCGTGGAAGTAAATATCCACTGGTACGGCCGCCATGAAGATACCGCTCAATCCACCCACCACGAACAGTGCGACGAAGGCTGCACAGTTCAGGAATACCGCGTTGAACTTGATATTCCCATCCCAGATCGTCCCAATCCAGTTGAACACCTTAATTGCAGATGGCAAAGCAATCATCATGGTCGATGTCATGAACGTCATGCCCAGAGCCGGATTCATCCCGCTTGTAAACATGTGATGGCCCCAGACGATGAAGCCAAGCCCGGCGATCGCGGCCATCGAATACACCATCGGCTTATAACCAAATACAGGCTTGCGGCACATACAGGCCAGCATGTCAGAGACCATGCCCATCGCCGGAAGCAGCATGATGTACACCGCCGGATGCGAATAGAACCAGAACAGGTGCTGCCACAACAAAGGCTGTCCACCACCAATCGTTGGCGCGGCGTTATTCACCACGATTCCCGCAGGAATAAAGAAGACAGAGTGAATATCCGTCGGCAACAAACTGCTGAGACGATCGAATACCAGCATAAAGCCTGCAGCCGTCAGCACGGGAAGAGCGAATGCCTGCAGAATGGCCGTAATGAACATGGACCAAATCGTCAGTGGCATCCGGAACAGAGTCATCCCCGGAGCTCGCATGTTGATAATGGTGGTCATATAGTTGACCGATCCCATCATGGACGACACACCCACAAGCGTCAGTCCGAACAACCACCACGTCTGAGCAGCCCCCGAACTTGGAGCGGCCTGAGCAAGATCACTGAGCAAGGGATAACTCGTCCACCCGTTCCCCGGACCTGCAGTTGCACCGCTCGCCACAAAGCTGATCCCGAAGCAGGCAATGGCTGGCCACATGAACCAATAGCTCAGCATATTCAGAACCGGGAACGCCATATCGTCCGCACCGATCTGCAGCGGAATCAGGAAGTTTCCGAACGCTCCGGCAAGGACCGGAATGATCACAAGGAAGATCATCACCGAGGCATGCATCGTAAACAGCATGGTGTAAAACTCAGGACTGATCTGACCACCTTCGGTCTGAAACAATCCGAACAACTTCCCAACAATCGGCATGCTTCCCCACGGAAACGCCAACTGCCAGCGAACCGCTAGTGCCAGTGCTCCGCCCACCATCAACATCAATAAAGTGGTCACCAGGAACTGAATCCCGATCACCTTATGGTCGACGGAAAAAACGTACTTAGCGATAAATGTCTGCTCGTGGTGACCATGAGCATGATCATCTGCCTGGCCATGTGCACCAAGAAGCGCGGGAGTAACAGTTGCCATGACAACAAACCTCAAAGACTCTTAAAGCGACGTCAACATCGCTGAATTGAGCAAAAAATCACTCTGCAGCGGACGCAGACAATGCTTCATCCGCAACGCCATCTTCATTCTGATCAGTCTCAAGTGCCGACAGGTACTTCAAGTAGGACTCTTCTGACTCTGCAATAATTCGGGCCTTCATCTTGTAGTGACCCCATCCGCAGAGCTCCGCACAAACCAGCTCATATTCGCCGGCCTTTTCGATTTCAAACCAAATTGGAATCACCAGACCAGGTACAGCATCCTGCTTCACACGAAGTTTCGGAGCGAAGAACGCATGCTGGACGTCCTGAGTTCTCAAGTGAACCATCACTGGCTGAGACACAGGCACATGCAGCTCATTGACAAAATACAAATCACCCTGCTGTGGCTCAGTCGCCAAATGCGTGCCCGGCTTAGGATAACGAATTCGCCATTCAAACTGACGGGCTGTGACTTCAGCAACTGGATCCTTACGAGCTTCATCCGGAAATCGCGACAACACTCGGATATTTGCAAGCACTTCAAGCTGCGTCAGAGAAATGAACACCAGCACAAACGACGGCACAATCGTCCACATGATTTCCAACTTGTGACTACCGTGCGAAAACACCGCCTTGTCGCCGGGCTTCTTCGTCGCGCCTTTCCACAACGCATAACCAAGGCCCACCTGAGTCCCAACGAACGTCACCGTCACAATGATCAAAATCAAATAAAACAAACCGTCAATCTGACGTCCCACGGTCGACATCGGCGCACTTGGAAACCACCAGTTGCGCGAAGGCGCGATAAGGCAGACGTATAGTGCAACAATCGGCCAGAAGATGAAAAACAGTGCCCAAAACTTCTTCACGACATTACTCCGAACAGGATGCCCTGCAGAGATCAAAACTCAAGACAGAAAACTAAGGAGCGACCGCAACGGGAGCAGCCACAGGGACACCCGTGGCTCCCGGCTCTGCTTCAAACGGAATACTCAGAACGTAGTTCACGACATGCCAGATATCTTCGTGAGGTGTGTTCTTGAACGACGGCATTCGAGATCCCTTGATCCCGGCATGAATCCGAGCGAATAGATCGATAGGCCGTCGCCCTCCTCGATAAATCCCCCTATGAAGATTGCGTGGCTGATTCAGATTGTCCCACACGTCGTGTAAACCGGCCTCGTTATAGGGCTCACCGGTAATCGGATTCTTCTCGTAGGCAATCGTCTGAGGACCATTCCCCGCCCCGTCCACACCGTGACAGTCGGCACAGTTGAGAGTTTTGCTCAGATACAGTTCTCGACCCCGTCGTCGAGACTCCGCACTGTCCGGAACACGAGCAACAGTCGGCACAATCACCGCCTCTTCAGTGTCAGACATAGACCAATCTTCGGCCACTCCATCACCGATGGACGTCGCTGCTTCGACAATGTCACCAGCCAGCATTTCCTTCAATTCAGCCACAATCGCATCGAGCGACTCACCACCCTCAGTTCGGGTGGCAACAGCCTTCTGCGAAAAGTCACCGGCCAACTCATTCACAAGTTTTCGCTCATACTCCCCTCGCAAGGAAAGAAAGCGAACATATTCGACCAATGCGTGAATTTCGCTATCAGTCAACAACAGGAAGGAAGGCATGTATGTGCCAGGAATCCCATACTGCAGTACCCGTTTGAAATCCTGACGACTCGCCTTAGAAACATCCTTGGTAGACGTAAACTTGAAGATGCCATGACGATAATCGCGAGGACGAGGATTCAGATATTGAGCGGTTGGACCTGCACCATCGCCCGACGTTCCGTGGCAATGACTGCAATGACGCATGTACAGAACCCGCCCCGACTGCATCACTGTCCCGCCATCGATGACGCAGGAGTCTCCAGCAGCAATCTCTTTCGGAGGCAACCCCTCGAGAGTCGCTTGTCCGGTTACCGCATCCCAGTTACTGATCAGCAATGTCTCACCGGCCACTGCCCCGGAAACGAACTGCACAGACGATGCAGTCTCAGGAAGTGATTTTCCTTCGTCGACCGAAAATTTAACAGTCGCCACGCCCTTGACCGCAGAATACTCCGCCACTGCTGATTGAGTTCCACCGAACTCAACAGGCAACTTTAACCACGCCTTCAGATCCTGCGGATCACCAAATCGATCATCGAGGAGCTGCTTCACCCCGGAGATTGCCGGGGTTGCCTCGGTATCGCCTTTGAATCCATCCTGTGCTTCTGGCATCAGCGACGTCGTGCGCTCGCTGTACGCAAAAGATGAATCGTACCCCGAACATCCTCCAGCGACGACAGCCGTCAGCATCGGGAGAAGGAGAAACCTATTCCAACTGGGAGTCAGTGACATTCCCAAAACCTCAGCTCAGTGATGTGCGCAGAAACCGAAAACCAGCCGCTTACAGCTTCAATTTTTCCACAGGATAATCAATCTGTAGCTCCGTAGTGCCACCAGATTGAATCTCCACTTCCAACTTTCGCTCGACATAATTCCCATCCGCGGCTTCGTGCCACACCACAAATGTGTGTTTTCCGGCAGGCAGCTCTGGAATATTAAACCCGCCGTTCGCATCGCTCACGGCATAATACGGATGATCCAAAGGAAGGTGATAGGCTTTCATCCAACCGTGGAAGTCACAGGTCACAGCAAGCGGAGCCGTTTCCGCCTTGCTGTAAACAAACTCAACCTGACCCACTCGATCTCCAGCACTCACCACGGAGCTAATGCCTGTGTTTCGATTTGGATAAGT
>CAMAXD010000448.1 GCA_945861975.1 Candidatus Kuenenia stuttgartensis
AGCGGTTTCGTTAATTTCGCGGAGATAAGTTTCCAGCGGCGTCTGCAATCGTGAAGAAGTGGGAGTGCGCTTCTTGCGAGTCGTCTGAGTCATTTGTGTCAGCCTGAGAAGGGAGCTGCCTGAGTTCAATGTAGCACTCCCTTTATCGTCGGCGGTTGTCGCCGCATTCAGACAGAGACGCGCAGAATCCGCCGGTCCTTGTTGTTGGTTTCCCCGCGACTGTTAAAGCGCAAAGGTCCGCCTGATTGTTGAATTGCGATGGTCAGGCACGACAGTCAAATTCAGAATACGGTCGCAGGCAAGATTCCTGATGGACGATTTTATGCGTGACAGGTGGCAAGCTCAGAAATGTTGTCAACACTGATACGAAGCGGATTTGATGGAAAGGGGCGGGGCTGCAGGTAAGTCGTTGGGTGGAGTCAAGCGGGCTGTTGATAAGTTGCCGTGCCGCTCGTGGTGGTGGCTGAGGCCAGCTTTGCCTTCTGGCTCTAAAAAATCATGTCTGGCGAAGTGGGTACTGCGTTTTCGTTCAACGGCAAGCCGCTGTCGCTGGCGAATCGGGCCATGACTCCTGCGGCTTGCCGATTAACGATGAGATCAACTGGTCACAACCGCAGGACTGCGGTCTACTGCTGTGTCAACCTTTAAAGTTGGGGTTGAATTGTATTTGTACGACGGACTTCCAGTCCGTCGGCGGTAACCTTTGTCGACGGACTGGAAGTCCGTCGTACCCGAAAATTGAGCCTTGACAGAGCACTAGTCGTCATTTGGAATCGGGGCCGTTTTGGCTATGACACTTCTTCGCATCACACCTGATTGAGCCACGTCGTATCGTATTGCGGGACCGAAGCAGAATTGAACGCAACGCAGCGGAGGAAGCTGCTGAAAAAGGTGTCTGGAACTCCCCGGTGACTTATTGGTTGCGAGTTTTGGTGCTGCATCCAAATGTTCAGAGGCTCTTTTCAATGCTTCGCTGGAAAGCATACCTTAGGTCGTGCTTTGTCTCGCCTGAGCTCCGGCGTTTGACTATTGGCCCATCAGGCAAGGGCGATTCCTCGGACAGGCGTGCCGATCGGGAAGCCGAGGTGGTCTGTGATGACGCATGCACCGGCTGGACATTGACCCAGGGGGGGGAAGTCTGTGGTTGGAGTCTCAACCTGGGGTTTTCCTGAAGTCTGAGCGGAATGGTCGTCGAATCCGGTTTGTAGACAATGGGGATTCAGCATCAAAATGGGGATTCAGCATCAAAATGGGGGTTCAGCCTCAAAGCAGTGGTCAGAGCCACGAAACTGTAAACTCAAAGAATGAGGTTTTGAGGGGGAGCCAATGGGCGGCACGATCAGACTCCGTCCGATTCTTTCTGAGCACTATGGGGCGTGTGTTGAGGTTTCCGGTATCGCGATTCTGCTCAGTTCGGGAGACGATAGTCGTCAGCTCGGGGCGATTTTCCGGACTTTGTCAGAGATGCAGATTGCAACGTCCCACCGTAAATTATGAAAAATTCATGTGTTGCCCGCACAACCTTCCTAACTCGTTGGCAGTTCTCAACAAAGAACTTGCATCAACGACAGGGGGTTTTAGAATTTGACTGTTGGGACAAACTGCGCAGGATATTGTAGTCAGGTCAGGAAGACCGTAAATAAGAGCGGTCTGGTACTGTTGTTTCGGAACCGTGTTTATCGAGTTCCGAAGTGGATCCTGAGACAATCCCCCACCGGGAAAGATGCGAGAACTGGCCAAGAAATACCTGAGTCTTGAAGAAGCAGCCAGCCAACTCGGAATGAGCGCGGATCAGTTGAAGCGTTTCCGTGAACAGGGCGATATTCGTGGCTTTGCCGATCGTGGAAGCTGGAAATTTCGCGAACAGGACATCGAGGAGTTCCTGCGAACACGGCAAACGGATTCATCTCCGGACTTCCCAATTATTACAGGGGAGTCTTCGTCTTCGGTGCTGCAAGAACCGGATTTCGAGGATTTATCATCTTCCGACAGCGATGTACGGCTGTTCTTCGACGAGTCGATGTTTGAGGATGACAGTGACGCCAAAGAGCTGGCGAATTCCGGAAGTGATGTGCAACTCTCCGGGGATTCTGGTCCCGGATTGGAATCCGCTCCCGAGGAGGTCCTTCAATTCAATGGCTGGGGCGGGGATGCGAAGATTTCCGATTCAGACAGCGACGTGAAACTGGTTGGAGCAGGGACTGAAGCGGAGATCGATCTCGCCAGCCTTAATGATTCAGGCAGTGATGTTCGGTTGGCTGATGATTCGGAACTGAACTTTTCGGATTCAGACAGCGATGTGCGTTTGTCCGAGGAAGTCGTCGACAACACTGGAGAAATGACGTTTATCGGGTCCGACTCTGACAGCGACGTGAAGCTGATGGGTGGCGATGATTTTCTTGTTGAAGACAGTGACAGTGACGGTGACGGTGACAGTGACAGTGACGTAAAGCTTTCCGCCGGTCTCGATCGTACTGACAGTGATATTCGCCTGTCAGATTCTCCGAGCAGCAGCAATAACAGGACTATCTTTCTACCTCCGATTCCTGATGACAGTGACCTGAAGTTGATTCCCAGGGGATCCGGAGTTCGAATTCAGGGTATCGGCAGCGGAATTGGTCTCGACGCTGAAGAGAGCGGCATTTCACTGGAGATGGACAGCGGCATCAGTCTGGAAGCTGATGACAGCGGCATTAGCCTTGAGAGCTTTGACAGCGCTGCGAAGCTTCGCGACGACAGCGGTATTAGTCTGGAAAGTTTCGACAGTGGAGTCGATCTGAGCGACGACAGCGGTATTTCGCTGGATGCCGGCGACAGTGGGATTTCACTGGAATATGACGATGACAGCGGCATATCGATGCCGCCCGACGATATGGGTCGCACGATGTCAATGCAGGCGATTCCGGGAGCGAAAGCCGCTCTGTCGGATTCGAATGCGATGACAACTCAGTTCGACATGCCTGCCCAGAACTATGGCAAGGACAGCGAGTTCGAACTGGCCGGTCTCGATGATGACGATGACGATGTCGGCACGAACACGAGTGTGCTCACGTTCGAAGACGAGGAGGACGATGACTCGAAGACCGTGGTGGTGCCAACGCCGACAGCGAAGACCGCAGCCCCAGTGAAATCTGGTGCGGCAGCGAAGCCAGCGGCAAAAAAGAAGAGTGCTCCGGTCGAAGACGAAGTTGAAGACGATCTGGAAGACAGCTTCGATGACAACGGCGGGCTTGATGACGACTACAGTGACGATGAAAATGAGGGCGTGCATGACGCCGAAGACTTTGACGACGAAGATTTCGAAGAAGGTCAAAGTCAGGTCAGTGGATTTCAGGCTCCTGCTCGTGGTGGCGTCCTGGCCGATGTGGACTGGGGTGTTGGACTCAAATCGCTGATTGGCTTTACGACACTGCTATCAGTGTTCTGCGCAGTCATTGGAATTGAATTGATCAGAACGATGTGGTTGTGGACACAGCCGGGTTCGACGGCAACTCCATCTGCGGTTCTGCAGACGATTGGCGGCTTGTTCTGATCGTTCCGGGATAATCCTCATAACCGCACATGATTTCCGTTCGGGAGCATTCCGGACATTCGCGAGTGATGACGTGGCCCGATTTTTCGAGGGTTGTCGGGATCGAGTTCGCAAAGTCTGTGAGGTTTTTTGTTGTGAAGTGGGGCAAATCAGCGATAAACTGCTTGATGCCTGCTCGACTTCTGCGTTTTACGTCGGGATTGTGGTGGTCGATGACCGTCGGTTCGGTTGTTGGTGACTTGAATGCGCCGCAAAGTATTGGAGTTTTCCTATGATTTTTCGTCGATCCCTGGTCTTCCAGGCATTACTTGCCACGGGAATTCTTGGCTTCTTTCTGACCGTATCGGCGGAGAGCTTCGCCGGATCAAAGCGCACGGAAACTCGCAAACCAGTCCTGACCAACCCTAAATTTGATCCGACGGCAGAACGAGTCGGACTATTTGAGGCAATGGAAGACGGTCGAGTCGAGGTGAAAGTTATCGCAAAAGATGCAACAGGCGGTTTCGTCATTGTTTCTAATAGCTCGGACCAGCCGTTGACTGTTGAGTTACCTGACTCATTCGTCGCAGTTCCTGTTCTAAAGCAATTGGGCGGCCTTGGAGGAATGGGCGGCGGCATGGGTGGAGGAATGGGTGGTGGTATGGGAGGACAGCAGGGCGGCGGTCAGAACCAGAGCCAGGGCGGAGGCTTTGGCGGCGGTGGCCAACAAGGTGGCGGCGGCATGGGTGGAGGCATGGGCGGTATGGGTGGCGGTGGTGGTGGCTTCTTCTCGGTGCCACCTGAAAAGTCCGTTAAAGTTCCTTATGTCGGTGCGTGCCTCAATCATGGCAAAGCGGATCCGAGCCCTCGAGTGGAATACAAGTTGGTGCGTGTTGCTGATTACACACAAGATCCCGTGCTGGCAGAGCTGATCCGGATGGTAGGGTCAGGTCGAGTTGAGCAGCATTCTGCTCAGGCAGCAATCTGGACGCGGACCGATAACATGAGCTGGCAGGATTTGGCGAACGAGAGTACTCGCTCCATCGGTGGTGGTCGCGACTATTTCTTCAAACCTGCGAACATCATGATGGCTCAGAATATCTTCGTCGCGGCGGAAGCTCGCGTTCGTGAAGCTGCTGAAAATGGCGAA
>CAMAXD010000449.1 GCA_945861975.1 Candidatus Kuenenia stuttgartensis
TCTGCCCGGCACCCTGAACCTGAGGAAATTCAGAACCCTGATCAGCGACGTGATCAGCCTGTGCACATGATTAAAACGAGTCGCTCAGATCACACTCGTCTGTTGCGCAAGATTGCCTTAATGCAACTCCCCGTCCACCGACTACGCCGGTCGCACTCCTGCCTCGCGGACCGTAAAGCTTGGGCCTAAAACTCAGTTTCAAAACAACGTTGCGAAATCGTGCTGCGGCGTAAGATCTCGATACTTTTACGAGAAGAGTTTCTGCTGGGGCAAGCTGGAGCCAGTCACGCAAAAAAAAGGCTTTTTTGAGCGTCTAGAAAATCTGTCGGTTGCGTGTTACGCTAGGTGACGTGCGGTCGGGGCCAGAGTGTTCATGCTGCGTTTACGGAAAAATTCGGCTACAGACTCTGTCTCTCAGGAAAAAAGTTATGACTGCATATGGAAGAAACAAGCGACTTCGAAGTTGTCGGCGAAGTTCTGGGGGAACAGCTGAGCAACTCGAGTTTCGTTTCTTGTTATCGGCGAATCCGCTTGGCATTGGAGTCGTTACTGGTAAACCGGAAACTTTCGCGAACGAGTTGTTGATCCAGTTCAAGCACGGTGCAACGGCAGAGGACAGGGTAGCGGCACATGCCGGTTGGAATCTTAATGTGGAGGAGACGGTTCACACGTCCGTGATGAAGGCAACAGGAACAGGGCCGCTGCAGCGTGTCAGGCTCGGCAACGGTGTGTCGATGGAGCAGTTGACGAAGGCATTAAGTCTCAATCCACGCGTCAGTTTTGTAGAGCCTAACTATGTGTACCATTCGATGGCGACCGCCAATGATACCGACTATACGAATGGTGGGCTCTGGGGGATGTTTGGCAGTGATTCTCCAACTTCAGCGGGCCCTGCTGGAACGACAAATGCCTGGGGATCCAATGCGGAACAGGCGTGGAACAACAACTTCACAGGATCTCGCAGTATTGTCGTTGGGATTATCGATGAAGGCATACAAATTACGCATCCGGATCTGAATGAAAATATCTGGGTGAATCCTTACGAGATATCTGATGGTGTCGACAATGACGGCAACGGATACATCGATGACATCAATGGCTGGGATTTCGTCAACAACGACAATACTGTTTACGACGGCGTTGCGGATGCTCACGGAACTCATGTGGCCGGGACAATTGGAGGAGAGGGCAATAACGCGGCAGGCGTGGTTGGTGTGAACTGGGCAGTAACCATGATCTCGACCAAGTTTCTGGGACCGACCGGTGGCACCACCGCGGATGCCGTGAGAGCGCTGGATTATCTGACCGATCTGAAGAATCGGCATGGGATCAATATTGTTGCCTCGAACAATTCGTGGGGCGGTGGTGGATACTCGCAGACGTTGCACGACGCCATTATTCGTGCTGCGAAGAAGGACATTCTGTTTGTCGCGGCCGCAGGAAATTCCACAGCGAATAATGATGCGACGGCATCGTATCCATCCAACTACAATACCACGGTGGGCACTTCCACGGAGACAGCCGCCAGTTATGATTCTGTGATTGCCGTGGCATCGATTACCAACACGGGAGCCATCTCCAGCTTTTCAAGCTACGGCTCCACGACAGTGGACATTGGGGCCCCCGGTTCATCGATCAATTCCACCGTACCTGACGCGACTTATGCGAATTACAATGGCACATCGATGGCAACGCCGCATGTGACAGGAGCGGTTGCCCTGTATGCGTCGGCCTCCGGGTCGATCATTTCTGCAGCATCGATTCGCGATGCGATTTTGAGCAGTGCAGTTCCGACGGCGTCCCTGGCGGGCAAGACCGTGACTGGTGGACGCCTTGATGTCTACGAGGCGATTAAAAAACAAAACTCCCTCCAACTGGATAAGACGGCTTATACACCATCGCAGATGGCGGGAGTTTCGCTGAATAGCCCAGCGGCCAATGTGAACTCCGCGGTGGCGGAGACCGTGGTGGTCTCTGTCAAGAGCACTACAGAAGCGACGGCGATTAACCTGACACTGACCGAAACGGGAGTCAGCACCGGACAGTTCTCCGGCACGATTCAGCTTGGCCCCGGATCTCCGATTCCGGATGATTCCATTCTTCAGGTTTCAGACAATGACACCATGACGGCTACGTATGCGGCTTTGAATCTGACCGCTACAGCCAACGTGGATTCGGTTGCTCCGACGATCTCCGGCATCAACGCGGCCCCTGCCACGACAACCTCCACAATTGCGTGGACCACCAACGAATTAACGACCGGGCAGGTGTGGTATGGTCTTGATGCGGCGGCATTGAACCAGACCTACAATGAGGGGGTAAGTGCAACCAGTCATTCTGCTGTCGTGGGTGGTCTGGCGTACGCGACAACTTACTACTATCAGATTGTCTCTCAGGATGTCGCAGGAAATTTCAGCAATTCTGAGATACTCTCATTCACGACCGCAAATCGGCCGGGCATTCTGTTTGTGGATGATGACCAGGGTGCTACGTTGGAGCGTTTCTTTACGCCCGCTCTGAATTCCAACTCCCTGATTTTTGAAACATGGAATGTTTTCAGCTCCGGTTTACTGCCCACAGCTCAGGATCTTCAGCAGTATCCGGTAGTGATCTGGAATACCGGGAGGGATTTTCAGAGTACGACGGCTGGATTTTCTGCCGCGGAGCAGTCGGCGATCAGCGGCTATCTCAGTACCGGTGGCAGAATTTTCGTCTCCGGTCAGGATGTGCTTTATAACGGGGTGTCGCCAGATTTTCAGGCGAACTATCTGAAGGTTGCGTCGTTTACGAACGATGTTGCTACGGCTGCTCACACGGAGAGGGGGGTCGCACAAAATCTGATCACGGGTGGGATGAGTCTTCCATTGGTGGCGCCAGATGACTTTTTATCGTTGTATGTCGATTCCGTAGTACCTGCCGTGGGTGCTGACGGGCTCCTGATGCATGGAGTCATAACAGCCGCATCACCTTATTCCGGGGTCAGTTATCGTGGGGATTACTCTGCGGGTGGTTTCGGGATCGTGTTTTCCACGGCCCCTTTCGAAAGTATCAGCAGCACCGCTGCGGCGCCAAATAATCAGGCGACTTTCCTGAAGAAGACGATCGACTTTCTGAACGGCTTAACTCCTGGCGGCGTCAATGTCTCGGCACCAACACCTTCGGCAACAACAACGGAAGCCGGAGGACAGGTGTCCTTCACAGTCGTTCTGGCCTCACAGCCCGCATTTGACGTCACAATTCCAGTTCAGAGTTCCGACTCGACAGAAGGCACGGTTGCTGCGACGCCGATCGTCTTTACGCCCCTGAACTGGTCAACGCCCCAAACGATCACAGTGACCGGTGTGAATGACGCTTTCGACGACGGCAATACCAGTTACAGTATTATCCTTGGATCAGCCAATTCCAGTGATCCGGTCTACAACGGGCTCGATCCTGCTGATGTCACGTTGAGCAACACCGATGACGACACGTCAGGTGTGACTGTGGGTCAGCCGTCGGGGACCACGACGACAGAAAGTGGCGGGACAGTGACGTTTACCCTGCGTCTTAATTCAGAGCCTGTTAGTGCTGTCACCATTTCACTCAGTTCTACCGACACCACAGAAGGCGTGGTGAGCACGGCTTCAGTGATCTTTACTCCGAGCGACTGGAACGTCGTTCGGACGGTGACGGTGACCGGAGTTGATGATACGATTTACGATGGCAACATCGCCTATACAATCACAGTTGCTGCAGCAACCTCGGCCGACACATTATATAACGGCATCAATCCTCCGGATGTCAGCCTGACAAATACCGATAATGACTTCGCTCCGTCAACAAAGTTTTTCGTTGTTGATGATGCCGCCTCAAACCGTACGTTCGAATACGACGCTGGCGGGATGCCAATTGAAAACTATCTGACCAACTCAGGGAATGCCGCACCCCGCGGAATTGCGACAGTTGTCGCTGGTGATAAACTCTGGACGGTTGATGCGAATCGGAGGGTGTACATCTATAACAACAGTGGTGTACTGCAGGGATCGTGGCTGGCCGGAACTCTGGCGACCAATGCCACTGTGGAAGGGATCGCGACCGATGGTTTGAACATCTGGATCGTCGATGCCCGATCAGACAAAGTGTTTTACTATGCAGCAGCCGCTTCGCGGCTTTCCGGAAGCCAGAATGCGACTTCCAGCTTTGCTCTTGCGGCTGGCAATGTTTTGTCGAAGGACATTGTGTTTGGATCACAGGGCGGCGTCAATTATCTGTGGACCGTCGATAATACAAACTCTGTTGATCGTGTGTTCCGGTATTCACTGAATACCAGTGGAGTATCGACTGGCTCGACGTCATGGTCCATCAGTAACACGAATACAAGCCCTACGGGAATTACTCTGGATCCATCAAATGCCGTGTTGGACATCTGGATCTCTGACAGCGGTACGGATCGTGTTTATCGATATGCAAATGGTCGATCACTGGCTGCCCCGGTCCTGACAAGTTTCTTTGCACTGGCAGCTACCAACAAGAATCCCCAGGGTCTTGCGGATCCGCCGCCGGTCGAGACCGAGCGTCTGATGTCAGGCTATCTGGCGACGCCAGCAACGTCCTCCATCGCTGCAGTGCCCGTTCGGAAAACATCCGTAAACGATTTACTCGCAACCGGCATCAAGGAAGC
>CAMAXD010000450.1 GCA_945861975.1 Candidatus Kuenenia stuttgartensis
GCCGGGCTGGCCGGCATCTATCCCGTGTTTGATTTTCGCACGTACCCGGGCCTGGAGAAAGCAGCACCGGCTTATGAGATGACTGCCGCAGAGCTGGAGCAACAGCTCGACAAACACAACCCCATCGCACGCATGTCCGTTCTGGCCAAAGCCAAACTTCCGGCCCTGATGATTCATGGGGATGAAGATGTCGTTGTTCCGCTGAAGGAAAACTCCGCTACGTTTGCTGAAACCTACAAGGCCCATAGGGCCGAAGATGCAGTGACCGTCATTGTGGCCAAAGGTCAGGGGCACAACTTCTGGGAAGGATTCTTTCGATGCCAGGAGCTCGTGGATTTCACCATCGCTCGCGCCAAGGCCGGTGCGGAAACACCGTAGGCTGCTGAGTTCGTCGCGTATTGAGTATTTTTGTTTAACGGCGAGCCGCAGGCGTAGGCGAAATCAGATGACGACGCCTGCGGCTTGCCGTTAAACGACTCAATCAACAGGCCGTTAGAAGAATCACTTCTCATCCGCCCTCTTGAAGTCCAGCGTCACGTTGCGATTATCGAAGCTGAATTGAATTTGCTGATCGGCAGAGTTGATATGCATCCATAGCAAATTCAGCGTCGTGCCGATGTCGTCGTCGTTGTAGAGATCTTTTCCGGTGCGAACATCGATCACACGAGCCCCATAGTGGGTGCCACGGATCGGGCTCCCGGGATTTGTCGTTCCGCCTCGCGATAACAGCAACAGGGCTGGGGAATTCGGAAGCAAAACGGATCTTTCAGAGACCGCCAGTCGAATATGGCGATGATCGAGCGGCTCGTCCCACGCCAGTGTCATGTCGTTTTCACGTATCCCGTACATCCGGCCATAGACATGGAGGGCATCGATCACAGGATCATACTCCGCCAGATTGTCATCGATTGAGTCCGGCAGGATGACATAATGACCGCTGGAGTGTTGCAGGATGAGTTCTCGCGGAAGTTTCACAGCGGTGACATCGTGTTCCGCCAGAATTCTTCCAGTATCAGTCTGTATAAGCTTCAATGAACGTCCTTCACTCAGGACGGCGATCACATCGTTGGCAACATTGGAGAATACCGTTTCCTGAGGCAGATCGATTGACCACTTGACGGTATCCGTCAGCAGATCTCGGTTCTCGACAGTCGCCTTGCCTGCGGTCAGACGAAACAGCACGCACGAGTCTCCCTGCAGGACGATTCTCCAAAGGAGTTCAACACCGGCTTCGACTTCGATATCGCGGACCGAAGAGCCAACATTCAAATTGGCGTCACCCCACCACTCGGGAAGCCGTGAAACGGATCGCACTGAGCCATCAACGAGACTACGAACTTCGATCTGACGTGAACCCTCCGAGAGAACCAGCACGTTGTCTCCGCTGCAAAGCAAAACGGCATCACGAGCGATACCGTCCGTTTGCCAACTACGAATCCCGGTGAGCGGATCCAGCACAATCAATCGGCGACCCGCAATGACCGGAATACCAAGGGGTGTTGCCGGGCCGACGGGATAAAAGCCGGCTGGCTGAGGGTAATACTGAGGAACTCGTTCCGATGGCGGCACGTAGTCACGGAAGTTGTCGATATCAGTATCGGCTGCAAGCCGCTCAATGTTTCGCCGCCAGAGTTCTCTCGGTTCCCCTGCTGCATTGAGTTGTGCCGGATCAACCGCGATGAGAGTTCCGCTAAGATTCAGCAACAGCAAGTGTCCGTAAGCGACAACATACGATTGCGCACCGTATCCATAATTGTTTTCGACGGGAATGCCGAACGTTTTAGTCTTCCAGCGGATCTGTCCCTGAGCATCGTAGGCATAAACTTCGCCGGCAGTTCTCACGCGGACGAAAGACCAGTCGCGATAAACGCCCTGAGGCCCGAAGAAGGGAATCAGCTTATCTGGTAGACCGTCCGGCAGCTTTGTGGGCTCCATCATGGTGCGGTCCGGCGATTCTTCGACTTTCGGAGCATCGCCCCAGATGAGTGGGGGCTTCGCCACAGCGTCAGCGGATTTTTCCCAGGCAGCAATGTGCTGATCGCGCAAGGTCTGGTCGGCCATTTTGAAACGAAGCAGGTTGTTCGCGTCAATCGGCTGAGCCAGATCCTTGAGCCATGACTGGATAGCCGAATGATCATTGGCCGATTTCCACTGCATCAACAAATCGGTGGCTGCGGACGCTGCCGTCAACGATGAAGACTGACTGATTTCCAGGCGAGCAAACTCCTGAAGCAGCCAGCGATGATCGTCCATGGTCTGCATCTGAGGATTTTCCAATGAGGCCAGCGTCAACTGCGGCAACCCGCAGGACATCAGGCAGCATAGAAACTCGAAACGCAGGAGATCGTCTGGCAGAGATTTCAGGGTCTCCACGGACGAATCCCGCAGGCTGTCCTGAATCTGCTGCTGTTCCTCCATCGTTCGAGCTGCGACCGCCCGTCGCACGCCGGCACACAGAATCGTCGCCTTGTTTCGTATCAGAAAGCCCGCACCCACAGTTTCCCGATGGGCGGTTGAGATTTCACGCAGAAGTTGGCGAATGTTTTCCGTGAGTTCTCCTGTTGGCAGATCGTGGCTTGATTCCATGCCTCGGGTAATCAATTCTGAAAGATCGCCGAGGTAGCGATCCGTGCGTCCTTTGAGCTGACTTGGAATGACTGCCGCGTCGGTGATGTTCATGCCTATCACTGAGTGCAACAAAGGAGCGGTTGCCAGATCCGCCGAAGATTGCTCAATCAATTCGCGAATACGGGGTACTCGAGATCGGTTGCTCGAAAAGTCTGTTCGCAATTCTTCCAGTAGTAACTCGATCAACAGCTCACGGGCCGCTTTATCGCCCTGTCCTGCCATGAGTCCCTCATCGAGTAGAGCGAGTGCTTGCGCCTGCTTTTGATCGAGCAGGAACTCCGTGGCTTTATCAGCCAGCGACAAGTCTGGTGCGGACGCATTTGCAGCAAGATACGTTACCTCACCGAGATTCTGAGTCAACAGTCCCTGCTCCGTCATCAGCAGATTGCCGGGCATACGGTTCAGGTCCTGCGATTGTCGAACCAGCCTTGCTCCTGTTCCAAGATCCACAGTCACGATGGCTGGCTCATCAGTCGGGATCTGGATGACTCGACCATTCGATGCCGATGAGCCGCAAACGACACCGTCGCGAATTTCTGTCGACCAGATTGGACTGCCATCGGTCGTGTTGAACGCGGCTACTCGCTGATTGCCCACCAGAACAATGCGATCATTCGTGATCGTTCCAATGGCATGAAATGGACCGCGAGCCGTTTTCCAGAGTTCTTTGCCCGACTGAAGATCCAGGCAATAAAGCTGATCCGAATCGCGCGGCGTCACGAAGACTCGATTATCGACAATGCGAGGCAACGAATCGACCCAGCGAGAATCCATGTCAACGCTGGCTGTATCGAGCGCATCCCGTCCGCCGAAGAGTACAAGATTGTCTCCGCCCAGTTCCTGCGTTCTGACATTTCCGGCATACCGAAAGACCCAGCGCAGAGATTGATCCTCGGCTGAGACGGCGACGATCCGCTGATCACACGTTGGACAGACCAGGAGTCCCTGAGCAAACGACGGAACAAGGCCGGCATGTTTACGAACCGGATGTCTTGGCAGTTTATGTTCCGGAACCGTCAGAATCTGCGACCGCACGATGCTCGGATTTGGCGATGGTTCAACAGCAGGATCGCCGGTTGAATCAACAACATTTGCGGTCGTTTGAGGTTCTGCAATTTGAATCAGGAAGATCCCTTCCCCACTCTCAGCAAGCACATAAGTTCGCGGACCAAGAACCAGAGGCGCGCCGAGAAAATAGAACCCTGCCAGAAGATTGCCACGTCCGGCGACTTGGCCACCATTCTGAGTCTGTCCGCCGACTTCCCACTTAAAGAGCCCTGTTTCGAGATCGTAAGCTCGCACAAAATTGGCCGGAATGGTTTCGCCCGAGATACCTCCAATGCCATAACCAAAATCGTCTGTCCATGTCGCAGCCGAACACTCATCCACGACAAACAACGTTGAACCGCTGATGGACATTTGCGAGGCGGTGTTTGTTCTGATCAACTGGTACAGAAGTCTTGCGCGCGGGTCGACGTATTGCAGAGTCGCATAGCCGTCGCGAGCGGCCATGTTTCGGTCGCCGTTCTGGTTTGTTCTCTCATCGATTGCGGCTCGCAGTCGACTATCAGGGCGCGTTACTTCCCACTGCAGTTCGCCGGATGCAAGATCCACAGCGCGAATTCCGAAGGGGCTACGAAGTATGGCAAGACGACCTGTGACCAATGGCTGAGCAGCCGGCACAATCGTACTATTACGCTGCAAAAGTCGCTGAGCTTCCCGCTCGATGGGTTCTCGGTACTCCGTCAGCAGAGGATTGTATTGCTCGGCGTACAACACATCCTGAACTTCAAAGAGATTCGACTTCCATGAGAAGCCAAACTTTGCAGGACCTCGAGACTGACTTGCCGCACGGCGATAGCTTCCACCGGGTTGCGACCATCCCGTAGATTGTTTGATTAGTGACTCCGCGTGCTGTTGAAGCCACGCGGGAGTGTCGTCGGGACTCTTCGGCAGAGGAATGCTCTGGCCAGCCACCTGGAGATTTGCATCTGTCTGTTCATGAATAATCAGATTGAT
>CAMAXD010000451.1 GCA_945861975.1 Candidatus Kuenenia stuttgartensis
TCCCACCAATAGTCGCTGCAGGAAATTGGATGCAGTGAAGCCAGTATTGCACTTGAGACTATGCACAGAAGGGTCAGCTTCGCGAAAGTTGAGTGGCCAACCTGCGTGGTATGAGTCGGCTTCATTCTTTCATTCTGCTCAGATTCGCGGACGAATTGGTGAGATGTGACGGCACGCTTTTCTGAAGCGTGCAGCATTATGGCACGGGCCGCTCAAGACTTCTGGACGTTTTGCACTGAACTTAAGTTTACGTGGCCGAAGATCTCTGTGCAACAGCCGAACACTGGCAGTCGAAGGATGTTGAGGCGGATGATGGCACACGAGATCGAATTGGCTGCGGGCTACGGATTTGACGCGGGAGTGGCTAACATTCGGGCACCTTTCCAGATCACAGAATCCAGCCTGCTGGATTTCCCCATTCATGGCTTTGTTAGCTTTTCAAGATAGCCACATGTCGCCGCCAAAGCTCCTGTCTTTACTGTTCCGCAGTTACATCGGGGGGATGTCCATGCAGGCGCTTCTGCTTGGTTGCCTCCTGGTTTGTTGCCCGGCCCTCGCTCAAGATGACAAACCACAGTTCACTGACGTCACTGTTGACGTCAAAGTTGATTTCCAGAATTACTCCCCGCTGACGCCCGAGCGACATTTGCACCTGTTCATGGGATCTGGTTTGGCGTGGATTGACCATGATCGCGACGACTGGCCTGATCTCTATTTTTGTCAGGGCGCAGCATTCCCGACGGTGAAGACGGAACAGCCAGAACATAGCGATCAGCTCTTCCGAAATCGAAATGGTGTCTTTGAAAACATCACAGCTCTGGCAGGCCTGTGGAACTTTGATTGCTCCATGGGAACAGCCGTCGGCGACTACGACAATGATGGGTTTCAGGATCTTTATGTATCCAGCTATGGCCCCAATCATCTCTACAAGAACAACGGCGACGGAACGTGGTCGGAAATTGCGGATCAGCCGATACTCAACGACAAACGATTTGGAGCGAGCTGCACCTGGGCTGATGTGGATGCCGACGGCGATTTGGATCTCTACGTCGCCAATTATCTGCAACTACCACCTGATGATTATCCGTTATGCAGCCACGAAGAAGGCGGCAAAAGATATCCGGGCGGCTGTCACCCGCGCTTTCAAAAGCACGAGTACGACATTCTGTTTCGTAATAATGGCGATGGGACTTTCGCGGACATCTCGCAGGAGGCCGGGCTGATTTCCGAAACTCCCAGAGCGGGCCTCGGCGTTTTTGTCTTTGACCCGGATGATGATCGTGATCTGGACTTCTACATCGCGAACGATACCGTCCATAACCAGCTCTGGGTCAACTCCGGCCGCGGCACGTTTGTGGACGACGCACTGGTAACAGGTGTTGCCGTCAATGGCTTTGGCGTCGCCGAAGCCGGGATGGGAGTCAATGGAGGTGACATCGACGGTGACGGACGAATCGACTTGTTCGTGACGAATTATTTCAACGAGACAAATACGCTGTATCGAAATGATGGAGTGGCTTTCACCGACGTTACTGCTGAGTACGGCCTTGGTGCTCCCAGTAAACAGCGACTTGGATTCGGGACTTCATTCCTTGACGTCAATAACGACGGATGGCTTGATATCTTCGTGGCGAATGGACATGTCCAGTCTTATCCACCCGAGCTGGAACGCCATACTCCGTTCGCACAACTTCCGCAGCTTTTTTTGAACAAGAATGGTCAACGGTTTGAGGAGATTTCACTGAAGGCGGGATCGTATTTTCTGAAAAAGGTTGTCGGCCGTTCCTCCGGGATGGCGGATTTTGATCGTGACGGGAGATCCGATCTTGCGATTCAGCATTTGAATGATTCGGCTGCGATTTTGCGTAACGACAGCGAGCCCAATAATCACTCGGTGACCATCGAGTTGATCGGCACGCAAAGTGACCGGGAAGCCATCGGTGCTTTCATGGAGGCAAAACTTGGTGATCGCCGCATCGTGCGACTTTGCAACGGCAGCGTAAGCTATTTGGCCAGCGACGAACGGCGTACACAGATTGGTATCGGAGAGCAGACGGCCCTGGACAGCGTGACTGTGCGATGGCCAAGTGGCCTGACGGAGTCCTGGCGATCTCTGGGAACCCAGGGCGTCCACAAGCTTATTGAAGGACGCGGCGATGCGAGATGAAGCAACCGTTAGCGAGAAGGCAATTCCTCCATCGCGAAAGAGTAAACCTCGGCTTTTGGCTGTCGTCATTGTTGTGGTGTCGATGGTTGCCTTGCTCTTCTACTTTCGAAAAACTTACCTGGCTCCCGATTTTATGCAGCAGGCTTCGTCCGCACTGAAGCGTGGAGATGAGGCCGCTGCAGTGTCTGCATTCCGATCAGAGATCCAACGCCATTCGGATTCGACGGCCGCAAAGTTGCGACTGGCGAAACTTCTGCAGGACTCCCGTCCGGATGAAGCCATTGAGTACCTGCAACAGATTCCGGTTTCGGATCCGCAGCGAGCGAATGCGGTCCAGCAGATTGCTGTGCTCTGCCTACTTCACAATAAGATTTCAGAAGCAGAAACAGCCCTGCTGGAGTTGACGGAAAAAAGTCCCGGCAGTCTCGGCCCTCAGCTATCACTGGCGGAATTGTATTTTCAAAATCAGAAGTCGGAGGCTGCACTCCCCTTTGCTGTCAAAGCCGCCAGTCTTGCATCGGACAGAGCACAGACATTCCTGCTGCTGGCAGAAATTCATGATGAGATGCTGCATCCGGAGAAAATGATTGAACCTCTGCAGCAGGCGATTCGTCTGGAGCCTGATTTCTATGAAGCTCACCTGAATCTGGCTTACGCTTACAACAAGACTGGGCAGCCCGCGATGGCGGAAGAGCAGGCCCGATGGTGTCTTGGCATTAATCCACGGGAAGTTGCGGCTTTGCGGATTCTGGCCTTGGCGGCCAGAGACCAAGGAGATTTCGAAGCTGCGAAGCAGCATCTGAAGACCGCTTCACAGATGGAACCCTTGAATCTCGACTGCAGGATTCTCGAGGCGGACTTACTGTTGTATGAGCGGAAGCCGCAGGAAGCCTATGAACGGCTCAGAGAACTGTATGACTCACACCAACAGACCGTCCGTTATCTCGGTGCGTTAGCTCGAGCGGCCGCGTCGGCAGGCAAACGCGAGGAAGCCCGGGAGTTGCATCGACGGGTTGCGGAACTGCTGAAGCAGGCCAAGTAGTTTCCGTCAGTTCTCTGAATCCATCTCGTTGTGCGAGGGTCTCCTGACCCCGCACGTTGTGTCTTACTCATTCTTCGAGATCAATCTCTGGCTGCAGCACCGACGGATCCTTCTCGTTCCGGATGCGGATCCAGTGATCGTGGAAGGAGGCGACTCCTTCCAGGCTGATGGGCGGCATATGGCATTCAATGCAATTGTTTGAACTCTTTGGACACGCCGCCACGGTCTGAGTCTGGTGACAATCCATGCATAGCCGCTCGTAACGCGTTGTGTCTTTGGACACCTTTTCATGCGGATCGTGACAGGTGGTGCAACGCATGGCTCCCTCAGATTTCTGGAAGCACGGACTTTGCATGAGCCCGGCTGGCTGAAATCGAGGCAAGATTTTGGATTCTCGCACCAGTTCGGACTTCTTAATTGATTCCGGTAGGCGATGGCATCGGCCGCAGGTTCGAAGTTCGGACATGGCATCAGGCCAGCTTTTCGCTGTAGAGAAGTCAGCATCTTCCTCGCCTGATGTTCTGATCTCCACGTGGTGACTGGCCGCTCCGTGGCAGCTCTCGCAACCGACATGAGGAATCAGTTCCCGAATGTCTCCGTTCTCAACTCGGCCGCTGGTTGTGTGGCATTCGATGCATTGCGTCAATTTACGACTGGACAAGACCCGGCCAAAATGTTCTGCATCCTCGACCGGTTCTCCGAGATAGGCATGTCCCACGGTCAGATCCAACCCGGACTTTTGTGCATAGTGGGTGACTCGATGTTCCAGACCGATGGTGCTGCCATCTCGGTGAGGCAGAAGAGTCAGGAATGTGACACCATGGGTTCCGGATCCCAGAGCGTAGCTCAACGGGAAAAGCTCATCGCCAAATTTTGCTGGCAGCGAAGTTGCTAATCCTTCGGAATCGAAGTGGTAGCGAAACTGGTCTTTTCGAAGTGGATCCTCGAAGGTAACGCCATTCAGGCCCTTTGCGAAGTCTGAATCCTTCGTTGCGTGGAATGTGTGGGCATGACCACTGGTCGAATAGAGATCAGAGATCTCAGCGTGACAACTTCGACACGAAGTCGTTCCCACGAAGGAAGGGGGGGATTTCGAAGTGGATCGACTGTCCGCTGTGTTCTGAAATTCAGTTTGTGAGTGATCTGCCGCCTGACGCAGCCACCAGGCCCCAAACACGATTGCCCCGATCAGCAGCGTGGCGACGATGAGCGTCCACATTTCAGGCTCCCACAAAAGAAAACGGCACGCCCAGCTTAAGAGCTGAGCGTGCCGGACAGATTTACACTGGTTTACACGGTCTGTGAACAGATCTCGTGAAAACTACCACTCACCCTGAATTTCGCCACCGCTTCGTGAGTGAGCCGCATTATACGCATTCGAATCAACATTGTCGGACACAAACTTCACCGAACCATCAGCCAGCA
>CAMAXD010000452.1 GCA_945861975.1 Candidatus Kuenenia stuttgartensis
ACAGACCTCTGTAACAACTCCGACTAAGCCATTACCAGCACGCTGCGCTAGCAAGTGAATTCCTCGACTCACTCGCTGGCGCGTCGTGCTAATGTGCCAATTCCCTCACAAAGAATGCGGTTCTGCGGTTCGAGGCCCAGGGAGTTTCACAGGCTCCATGTCCCGCGGCGGGGACAAGCAGGAACTCAAAATCTTTGCCCGCATCAATCAGTTTTTTTGCGACCTGCGTTGTGGTGGCAGGATCAACATTCCGATCCAGTTCGCCAACGACAAGCATAAGACTTCCCTGAAGCCGATGAGCATTCTCCATGTTGGAGTTGTCCTGGTAGTAATTACCCTGCGGCACTCCCATCCATTGTTCATTCCACCAGATCTTGTCCATGCGGTTATCGTGACAGCCACAATCGGCGACGGCGGCTTTGTAGAAGTCACCGTGCCAGAGCAGGGCGGCCATCGCATTCTGACCACCAGCTGAACCACCATAGATGCCGACTCGGGCGAGGTCGATCTGGGGCACCTCCTCCTTCAATGATTTCATCCAGAGGATTCGATCCGGGAAGCCGGCATCACGCAGGTTGCGATAACAGACATCGTGAAATGCCCTGGATCGCCACGCCGTTCCCATACCATCAATCTGCACAACAATGAAGCCAGCATCTGCAATCTGATGCTGATGCGCAAAGCCCGGGCGAAAAGCCTTTGGAACATGATGATCGTGTGGTCCGGCGTAGATGTTTTCGATGACCGGATAGCTCTTCGATGCATCAAAGTTCTTTGGCCGATGAACGATTCCCCAGATGTCGGTCACGCCATCTCGCCCCTTCGCGACGAATCGTTCCGGTAATGTGCCACGTTCCTTGAGAACTTCAGAGGCATCGGCTGTCTCCAGCACGCACAGCAGTTTGCCGTCAGCTGATCGCAATTCGATCACAGGTGGCAAGTCGACTCGAGAATAGCGGTCAATAAACCAGCGTCGGTCCGGCGACCATTCAATATCGTGAGTCCCGTCACCTTCGGTCAGAATGGTCAGCTCACTGCCATCCAAACGAACACGGCAGAAGTGTTCATGATACGGATCCTGATCGGGACGAATCCCAACGGCGAAGAACCAGAGCATGTCGCTGTCCTCATCGATATGCTCAATGCGACGCAGATTCCATTCGCCGGATGTCACCGGATTCATCACTTGTCCGGACGAAACATCGTATCGATACAAATGATTCCAGCCGGATCTTTCGCTGGACCACAACAACTGGTTGTCCGGCAACCAACGCTGCTCATGCTTGCCTTCGGACGAGTAATGAATAAACGTCGGGCTGTGTTCATCAACAATCGCTCGCACGGCACCGGTTTCGATCGTCACTTCCAGAATGCGCATTCGCTGATGGCCGCGTTCGTTGTACATCATCCAGAACCGCGAACCATCGTCACTCCATCGAATCAGATCCAACGACCACGGATTCGGAAACAGCTCGTTTGAGACGGGAATCTCTTTGCGATCTTCGATCCGAAACAATCTCGGCCGCGCGATGGGGATTGCATCGCCCGGTTTAAAGTAAGGGTAAGATTGCAGCTTTGGTTGCAGTCGATCGGCCGGCGTTGATTCGATGTAGTACGTGATCCGCTCTTCGACGCGAGTCGTCTGAAATGCGACCACAGCTTTGGAATTTGGCGCCCAGTGAGCATCAACGCTGTCTTCAGGGAAATCGGGCAGATCGTATTCCATTCCCATTCCTCGAGCCCGTGATGCATCGCGGCGAAACGTGTTTTCGGCCACGGCATCAGTCGTGAGCTGCACCTCGGAGTTGTCAGCCGCGTTCTTCAGCCAGAGATTATTGGCTCGTGTGAAGACCGTCACCGAACCATCCGGCGAAGTTGACGCTGCTGACTCAGGAGCTTGTCGATTACGACGTCGACGACGAGGCGGCTCATCAACCTTCACGTTCTTGATCACGGTGTCATCAATGATCACATTCGAGCCACCAGACTCCGCACGGACACAGCCGAGTTCTTTGCCGTCGGCATCACTGAACAGCCAAACATGCCCCGCAAATGTATGCTGATTGCGAGTCTCACCGGGCTTCACAGTGCCGTATTCTCGCCGCCCTCCGGACGAATCAATCCAGTTCAAAGTTAAGGCCCGATCCAGGCGATTCTCGACCACAATCTCTGTGTCCTCTTGTCCGTCAGCGGATGGCCCAACTGGCAGAAACAACGATGTGACATTGTTTGCAGGTCCGGTGCTCTCGGCAGTGACCTTCCCCGAATCACGTTGCAGACGAAATCGCCCCTCGGGCCCAATCAGCAGGATCTGAGTCCCGTCTTCACTGAATTCGATCTCGTTCACAGGAAGCTGTTCGCCCGAAACGTCTCGCTTCAGCAATCCTGCCAACCCAGCCGCAACAGCCGCATGATCAAATGCCGGCGTTCGAGTCGCCTTGTTGGCATCAACCAAAATGAATTCGCGTTTGGCATCCGGAAGATCGTTGCGGTACCAGAACTGCGATTGATCACCAAACCACTTCGGCTGGACTCGATCACGATAAACTCGCTGAGCCTCGGCTGTTTGTACGAACAAACAACTCGCCAGAAACAGCAGAACACCCTGAACCAAAAACAGGCCGTATCGTTGACGTAATTGGAAACGGGATGTCATCACGTGCTCCGAATCAGAAGCGTGGACGCAAGAAAGGAGGAAGTCATATGCGTGAGCCGAGTAACACCAAGCGAGCTACTGTTTTTGTCGCCCCCGACCCTGCGTCGGGGGTTTAACGGCTTTTGCACCAGCAAAGAGAAGATCATAGTCAGTGGTGCAAAGGCCCGCGGGCCCCTGAGGCAGGCTCAGGGGGGATTAATTCAACAGCTCCGTGCCAATCTGCTGCTGACGCCAGTACCTGATTCCACCACTGCTGTTCAACCCAACGACGATGACCCCAGTCGCTTTCGCAAATAATTCGCGCGGGCCACATTGCGGTCGGCGGTCTCCAGTTCGGCACCATGCAGCTTCTGCAGATGCGCGGGCTGAGTATGGATGAACAACTCATTGACGGCCGCGACATCGAGATTCGACACCAGCCCCCACCGGATACCCATTCGCAGGCTCGACAGCAACAGCATCGTTTCTTCGGAACTGATCGAACGAGCGCTCGTCAGTGTTCCAAATGCGCGCGCTACGCTTCTGTCGGTTAGCTCTCCAGCAGATTCTATCTCAGATGCGTCCCTCAATCATTCGATTGCTCTTTCAAAGCATTAAAGAATTCGTCCGCTTCGTTCGAAACGGGCTTCCATTGCGGAGGATATTCGAACCCGTACGCGAGCGGCATTTGCAAAGTGAATTCCTGGTCTCCCCGAGCCAAGTCCAACTTCACAGAACTCCCCGATGCAGAAAGCTTTTCTCTTATGTCCCAGATGGCCGTTGCTTGCAGCGGATTGCCATCTATTCTGATGAGACGATCACCTGTGCGGATTCCCGCTATCGATGCAGGCGACTCGTCTTCGATCCGTCTGACATAATAGGCGTTGTCTTTCCAAAAAAACCTGATTCCACTCGCATCGACCGGAAACGCTCGAACCCCTTCCGATTGAACTAGCATCGTCAGCGTCATCGTTTGGAAGTTTATGACCATGTCGCGTGATCGAACAAACTCAAGACCCAGTTTAGTCGTTGTTCCCATGACAGCAGGAATGTTGTGGTATTTCACCCCACAAACAGTCAACTCTCGGATGGCCAATAATTGCTGTTCTACAACACCTGAAGCGGTGAGGATACGAACGACCGATAGTTGAACAGCGTTACCTGAGCGGATGAGCGCGTTGGCGTGCGATTCACTGATTCCGAGGAAATCCTGATAGCCCGTATCAATCAACGCATCACGATCTCCCAAGACAGGGAAGTTTACCGGGATGGAAGGACATCCAGCGACGTTAGTCGTCATACGGTACGCCATATTGCCGGGATTCATGGCTGCTTTGGTTTTTGTATCCGTAAGCCGTACCAAACCGCCCTCGGACGTTAAACAAGAGTTTCGTAGATACGTCATACCCGCAACGCCGCGAACGTCGACTCCGCCAACAAGTTCGCGGAGTCCCGACAGATCGCCTGGGATAGCATCGACGCTGCGACTTTCCAAACCTCGAATAAAAACCGGGACGCTTGCATACTTCCAGCCGCGTTCCGTAGCGGAGCCTGTTGTAATTCTCACTGGCGTTTTGGTTCGATTCTTGGCAACACGGGCCTCCAGCGTAATGTCGAGATAGGTGGTCGTAGCACCTGTGTCAATCAACAGATTCGTCTTCGACGAATCAATTTCTCCCGGCATTATCAGCATCCCGGTCCGGCGCAACGTTTCGAAGTCGGTAATGGTATTCAATTCATCAACCGCATGAGCCGCACCCATGGAAATCAGCAACCAGCCCAAAGCAAACCGTAATGTATGACCTGCAACGTGTGTCATTGAAAACCCCTTGTCGCTTTGCGCATTCCGCCATAGAGTCACGATCCACGTTGTGACAAACTCTGTGGGCGATCAATAAGCGAATATGTCCTCAGTTGCATTATCGAAATGACCATCGGTCAATAACTCCAACCGTACTGAATCCAGAACATGTCGTCGTGACTGAAAATCTCATT
>CAMAXD010000453.1 GCA_945861975.1 Candidatus Kuenenia stuttgartensis
AGAGCCGGATGGTTCCAAAACTCCAGGCTTCGTTGGCAAAGTGCTGTTTTTCGCCGCGGGTTCCGACAAACCCATCTCGGCCAGCGGTCAAATTGAAATTCATGTGTATGAGCAGCAAGGCGAAGAGTGGCAGCTGCGCAGGAAATTCGTCAGTGAGCCGGATGTCTGGAAACGCAACGAACGTCAGACAGCTCTCGGAACCATTTATGATGTGTTTGTCCCCCACGACACCGCACTGAATCAAAGATATTCGTTGGTATTAAAGTACAAAAGCCTGACCGGACACTTAGTGTCTTCTCCCCATGCTGAACTCCCTTGATTAACAACATGCCAGAGTTACTTATATGCGGTACTTACATCCATTTTTCATAAGCAGAAGCAGAAGCAGCATCTCCTTCCTCTTTTTACGCGCCACGGGGCGGGTTTCTGAAAGACTGTACGACACGCGGTTTGACTGAACGTGTGACGTACATTTGCAGGATTATTTGGTGTTGAGACAGAGAAGCCTGACGGAACAGTTGGTGTCTTCTCTCCTTGCTCAACGTCTTTAAGCAGCTAACTTTAGAGCTTAATTATGTCAAAGTTAATTCCATTCCTCAGACCTGCGGCAGAAGAGTTTCCCTCGTTCAATTGTGCGCCAGTGATTGCGCATCTGAAAGAGGGGACGACACGCGGTTTGGCCCAACGCATGACGTATATTTGCAACATTGTCTGGATGATCTGCCTGCTCTGCAGTGCGGTGTGGGTTTCCACGGTCCAGGCAAAGGCGCAGGAACAACAACCAGACTCTTCCGCGCTGTCGGTCAAATATGTTTCCAATGGTCAGTTTTCGATTCCGTTTGAGATCACCCCGGCCAATGAGCCACGCCTGAAAGCTGTTCTGTTATTGCAGGATCGAGAGACCGGCGGATGGAACATCTGGAAGAAAGAGGCCGCTTCCAAAAAGATGTTTTCTTTGACCGGAGTGAAGGACGGAGAATACCGTCTGGCGGTTCGTTCCTTCTACGACGACGATCCTAAAGCCATTGAGCGAATTGATATTCCGACTGATCCGGAACTGGTTGTTGTTGTGGACTCGCGTGCTCCCGCGCTGGTTCTGACGCTGGTCCAGACCGGGTGGAATGAACCTCAGATCGAGTGCATGATTGCGGAACGTTATCCGGACCCTGCCAGTATTCGAGTTTTCTCGGTGCCGTCTGCGCCAGGAAAGTCGCCTCAGCAGCTTGCAGCGAAGATCACGTCCTTAAAAAGCGAGGGCCGCCACTGGATCTGTCGCATTCGTTGTCCGCTGCGGGATGGTGTGTCCCGGATTCGAGTGGAGCTGCGCGATCGAGCCGGAAATCCGGGACGTGAAGATCTCGCCGTTTCCGGGATTCGCAGGCCCGCACCGATCGTCAGGGCCTCGGCCGTGGAGACGTCAACTTCTGAAGAGGATTCTGCGGAGGCAGAAGCAGATGATGTGGCCGACGAATCGGAATTGCCACGTTCATCCGTGAAGAATTCAACAAGCAAGAAGCCCGGAGCCAAATCAGCACTCTTTACAGATCGCGAGATCTCGGGGATTGGCTGGAAGAATCCGGAAAGTCCGCCAAAATCAAAACGAAAACCGCCAGCGATCAGACTGGTTTCCGGAAGCCAGTCGGAGGGTGGTGACGGTGAAGAGGACGGCGGCCAGGACGGATTTGTGGATCCTCAGTTGGCATTACCTCCCTACGAGGACATGGAAGCGCTTGAGGGGCCTGCTCCTGAAGATGAGGGAACTGATTCGGTCCCGTCACGTCTGCTTTCGGACGACGAAACCCCGTCCCTGAATTCACTGGAGCCGATCGGCCCGCTGGTTCCGGAGGCGCCTCGGGCGCGATCCAGCATTGGAGTGGCAGAGCCACTGCAGTCTTCTGACTCCCAGGATGACTCGGCTTCCGTTGCGGACTATGACATTTTGCTGCGGTCTGCTCGCAACAGCGTGGCACTTGGCGAAATTGAACAGGCTCTGACCAGATTCCGTGAATGCATAAAGCTTGAGCCCGGTCGCGTGGATGCGCGTCGCGAATATGCGCATTTGCTGGCTTCCCGTGAGCAGCCAGCCGCAATTCCCGTGCTGGAGTCGGTATTGAATACAGATCCGGCTGACAGCAAGACGGCCGCGATTCTGGCCGGCATGCTTTTGCGGACAGGAAAACTGGAGAAGGCCGAGACCGTTCTGAAGAACGCCACGGCTCTTGCCTCCAGTGACCCGGAACTGAACCGCATGATGGTTCAGGCTCTGGTCGCTCGTGGGCGAACGCGGGAAGCCGGAGCCTATTTTGATCAGCATCTGTCCGGAGCAAACACGTTTGAACCGGCTGTTCGCAAAGAAATGATCGCGACCCTGATGTTGTTGGGGCGACTGGACGAAGCACTGCCGTTGGCACAGGCGGCGGCGAACGAGATTCCCGGGGATCTTGCCACGACGAAAGATCTGATCAGCCTGCTGGTTCAGCTCGGGCAGTTTGACGCCGCCGCGGCAGCCGCCGCGGGATTGAATCTGGACGATCCGGACAGCTGTCTGGAAGCGATTTCCCTCGTACGAACCTTGAGCGGGCAGGGGCAGTATGCAACAGCTCAGATGATCCTGAAACAAGCCTTTGAGGTTGATCCGCTGCATCCTGATGCATTGCTGGCAGAAGCGGACCTGTTGCTGCGCCAGGGATTTATTGAAGGGGCACGCAGTAGTCTTGAAAGAGGTAAGTTCTCACCGGAAGATCCGCGCGTGCTGGAACTCAGAGCCCGAATTCATCTGGCGGCAGGAGAATTCTCCCAGTCGCGTGTCATCATTGGGTCACTTTTGTCTCAAACCTCCGATGTGCCCCTGATTCTGCTTCAAGGGCGTTTGTACGAGGCGATGACGGCGTTTGATCTTGGTGAACAGAATTATCAGTCGGCACTGGCGACCTATCCGGAGAATGCAGAACTTCGCAATGCCCTCGCGAATCTCTATTTGCAGACCGGGCATGAAATGAAAGCGTTGGCCGTTCTGGAAAGCAGTCTGCAGCAGCGGTCGCAGAACCATTTGACCTGGAGACTCTGGGTTCAGGCCGCCATTCGAAATGGAGAATCGACAAACGCGTTGGCACGAGTTCTGGCTGAACTGCAAAATCCGGAATGCAGCGAGTTGTTCACTCAGCATCTGCATCGTCTCGCCGGATGCATTTATTTTCATCAGAAGAACGTCGCTGCAGCGACAACAGAATTTGGATTCAGCGGGATCGAAACGAATTTCCCGAAGGATGATCCGGACAGTGCCTATGCCTGCTACATGTCACTCGTCGCGAATGGTGATGTGCTGCGTGCAGATGCGTTTCTCTCGAACTGCCTGTCGACTCCGGCCTTCGGAACACGACTCGTGGGGATTGCTGAAAAGAACCTGCAATATCCTCTGGCTAAACGGATCGTGCTGGAGTTATCCGAACGTTACCCAGGTAATCAGACCGTCCTCGAACAGTTTTCATCGCTCATGAGTCGCCTTGGTGACCCGGCTGCTCAAAGTGCTTATCAGGCTTTGCTGGAGCGTGCCCCGCTGAGTGTTCCGGCCCGACATGGCTTGGCGTTGATGCACTGGCGAAATGAAGACTTTGAGCAGTCCATGCAGCTCTACGATGCCGTCCTGAGTGACGTTCCTGAACACCGAAATGCCGCGCGGGATCGCGCACGTCTGTTAAGACAGTGGCAGGGGCGCGAGGCCGCTATTGCGGGCTACACCGAAGCGGAAAATGCGCTGAACAATCCGATTCTCTCGGATGTTCATCGAAGTCTGCTGGACGATCCCGGACTGATTCGCAGCGATATCGGCTTCAATTCCCTGTCGACCGAGCAGCTGTTTGCTCTCAGACTGGAACGACAGGCCACCTTTCTGGCGGGCTGGCGTCCGGATAATACGACGGCCGCTCTGCGGCGGTTGCAGGAGTTGAATCCGGACGAGAGTCATGCGGCCTTCCTCCTGGCTCAGCAAAACATCAGCATGGGACGATACGCCGAAGCTGCGGATGCTCTGGAAATGCTCCTGGCTCGCGATCCCCTGCATGCTCAGGCGGCGATCGCTCTGGAACGAACTCGTCAGCAATTGCGTCCTCGCCTGGGATCACACTTTTCGACATTTTCGCAGAGCGGTCGAAACGGGCTTTCTGAAGTCTCAAGGACTCGTTTTGGAGCCAAATACTTTAAGCCGGTCGGCACCGGAAATGACATCTTCTCGATCGGCTATTCGCACATCATGCTGCAACCCACGGGAACCGCTGATGTTCTCGGGAATTCACTGGATCTGGGATACCTCTGGAACGCAACTCCCAATTTCAGAGTCAACGCACAAATGAACGTCGAACAGTATGACCAGGGCTTTTCCACCAGGCCGGTCTTTCGCATCGATGCAAAGCATCGTGTGCTTGATGGATTGGAACTGGGATTCGTTGGTCACATGGAGAATGTTGCCGAGAACTCTGAGTCTATTGCTCAGGAAATCTTTCGCTATGGGATTGGCCCGACACTGGACTGGCATTTGTCACAGCGATGGGAGTTAACGGCCGACTACGATATTCAGAACTATTCCGATTCAAACCTTGTGCAGACCTTCAATGTACGCAACATCTACAAGTT
>CAMAXD010000454.1 GCA_945861975.1 Candidatus Kuenenia stuttgartensis
ATTTTACTTCCTGAAGAACGATGCCGTGATGCTGGAGATGGCGTTGGTGCAGTTTGCCCTGACGAAGCTCCGTGGCGAAGGTTTTACTCTGTTCACGACGCCCGACCTTGCTCGCGATTCTGTCCTGGAAGGCATCGGCTTTAATCCTCGCGGCAACGAAACACAGATCTACTCCGTTGCCAACAGTGACCTCAGCCTTGTGGCGACAGCTGAGATTACTCTGGGCGGGATTCACAAGGATCAGATCCTTGACGTAGCGACTCTTCCTCTGAAGTATGCCGGGCTGTCGCACTGCTTTCGTACGGAAGCCGGTGCCGCGGGTCGCGCAGGTCGCGGGATCTATCGAGTCCACCAGTTTACGAAGGTGGAGATGTTTGGCTATACCGGGCCCGATCTCAAGGACTCCGATGCGTTGCATGCAGAAGTTCTAAGGATTGAAGAAGAGGTCTTCCAGGAACTCGGCATACCTTATCGCGTCATCGATACGGCTTCCGGAGACCTGGGCGGTCCGGCGTATCGCAAGTTCGATATCGAAGCCTGGATGCCTGGGCGAGGTGAGGGCGGGGAATATGGCGAAGTCACCAGCGCTTCAAATTGCACGGATTATCAGGCACGCCGATTGAACATCCGCTGCAAGAGCCCTGATAAGAAGGGGACTCAGTTTGTCCAGACATTGAACGGCACGGCCATTTCCTGTGCTCGTGCGATCATTGCGGTTCTGGAAAACTATCAGCAGGCCGACGGAAGTGTGGTTGTGCCAAAGGTTCTGCGACCGTGGGTCGGCAAGGACGTGCTGACGAAGTCCTGATTCTCAGATGCATCGCCCTCTCATGAACGAAGCTGCTTCTTTACGACGATTGCTTGCGATTGAATCGTCCTGTGACGAGACAGCAGCGGCAGTTGTGCGCGAAGATGGCGTCGTCCTGTCCAGCATCATTGCGTCGCAGTTCGAACTGCATGAAGAGTGGGGCGGTGTCGTTCCCGAGATAGCTTCCAGAGCCCATGTGCGTCGCATTCTTCCAGTCATCCAGGCCGCGCTGAAAGAGGCTGGCTGCTTGACGTCGGATCTCCATGCAATGGCCGTGACGACGGAGCCCGGGCTTGTCGGATCATTACTGGTCGGCCTGACGGCTGCCAAGACAATGGCGATGAGCCTTCAGATTCCGCTCGTGACGGTCAATCATGTCGAAGCCCACATTTATGCGTGTGGAATGGGGCAGGATCATTCCATCTATCCCTGCGCGGGATTTGTTGTCAGCGGAGGACATACAAATCTCTACGATTGTCGCTCAGCGACGGAATGCCAATTGATCGGTGGCACCACGGATGATGCAGCCGGAGAAGCCTTCGATAAGGTGGCCAGAATTTTGAATCTGCCCTATCCGGGAGGTCCCGCCATTCAGAAAGCGGCCCTCAGTGGCAATGCAAAGAAATTCACCATGCCGCGACCGTTGATTCATAGCGGCCGACTGGATTTCAGTTTTTCCGGATTGAAGACGGCCGTTCTGTACGCGGCTCGAGGTGTTCCGGGGCCGAACCAGGTTGCTGAAACTCCGCCGGAGTGTGTGAATGATCTGGCTGCTGCGTTTCAGGAAGCAGCGGTCGATGTTCTCGTGTCCAAATGTCGCCAGGCAGTTCGGCAACTCGGGTATTCTCGACTTTGTGTCGGAGGAGGCGTTGCCGCAAATCAGCTTCTGCGTAACGAGTTGCAGAAGATGGCGAAACGTGAACGAATTGAGCTGCTGGTCGCTCCTTTGAATTTGTGTACGGATAATGCTGCGATGGCTGCCATCGCATGGGATCTTTTAAAAGCGGGAAAAATCGCCAATCTCGACGCAGACGTGCTGCCCGGTCTTGTTCGCCATAATTTCCAGAAACGACGCTGATCGCGCGGCGAGAATTTAAGATTCAGGCCCGTCGAATTGACATCACTGTCGGCAAGTCTACGATGACGGCATGAGCCAGCGCATTCTGACGGCTTTGCCCGTCTATAACGAAGTGTCGCACGTCGCCGGCGTGCTGTCGGAACTCCAGAATCACACCAAAGACGTTTTGGTCGTGAACGATGGGTCTACAGACGGAACAGCTCACGTTCTGCATGAGTTTTCTGACATCACGGTTCTGCACCACAACCCCAATCGTGGCTACGGCGCTGCGCTGACGACAGCATTCGAGTATGCTCTGAAGCAGAATTATGATGTTTTGGTAACGATGGATTGCGATGGGCAGCATCAGCCACATCTCGTGCAACAGATTGCAGCAATGTTGCAAGGAGCCGATGGTCCCATTGATATGGTCTCCGGCTCACGCTATCTGAAGCAGTTCTCCGGGGACAGTATTCCTCCGATCGAACGGCGGCAGATTAATGCTCGAATTACGGCGTGTCTCAACGAGAAACTTGGGCTGTCAATTACTGATGCTTTCTGCGGATTCAAAGCGTACCGAGTGCCTGCTTTGGCTGGGCTGGACGTCACGGAACCGGGTTATGCGATGCCGCTCCAGTTATGGGTGCAAGCGGTTGATCTGGGCTGGAAGATTCAGGAATTTGCCGTGCCGCTGATCTATCTCGATGAGAAGCGATCGTTCGGAGGCTCTCTGGATGACGCAGCATTCCGCCTTGCTCACTACCACAGCGTGCTGAATACAGAACTGGAGCGACGCGGGATGTCGCAGCGATTTACCGCAGACTGTGGTTCGTCGGCAACATAGTCTCTGCTGTGGAAGCGTAAGGACGCGAGCCATCCGTTGAGTCGTCGAAGCGTCCAGATGGCTGCCTTTCACTTTTCAGGCACTGATCGGATGGCTCGCGCCATGCCGCTTTACGACGGAGCCCCTGCGTTTCCGCCAAAAAGTGGCTTGAAACACCACTTTTTCTGAAGATTTCCGCCCCAAAAGCCGCGTTGCTGCAAATTGGAAAGGCGGGTAAAGTTCTGCGTGGTCGGCGAAGGATCGTCGAGCCTTAAAAAGCATAATTCACGCGGGATTTGTAAGAAGAGCGCGAGATGGCAACGGAATGCGTAACAACAGCCAATTCAATCACCGAGGTCCTGCTGGCCGGTGATGCCGTGCTGAATCTGACTCAGCAGCCCCTGAATACAATCGCCGGCACGATGTTTGTTTCGTCTGAACAGAACCGTGTGTCGCTGGAAAATCACCCTTGCTGGTTCCGCTGGTCACCGCAGACGGTGCAGGAGATCGGCGGACTTATTACAGACGCAGCATTGAGAATCGTCGTTGTTTCGGAAGAAGAATGCTGCGATGCAGAGTTATTGGTGAGAGAACTTGCTGCCCAACGAGTTCCCCATCTCCATTGCACACTGATGAACCCCTGCGATGCCGACGACTACATGGACGAACAAGACGCCGAAGCCGTTTCGGAGCGGCTGAGGCAACTTGGCTATCTTTAACACGGGCAACGACAAGTGGCAGCATGGAGGCTGCGGTGATGAAACTTTTCATGCTCGGCGTCGACGGTCTTCCCTGCTGGATGTGGCAGCAATTTGCTGCGTCCGGTGTGATGCCGCATAGCGCGAAACTGTTGCAGACCGGAACGCTGGTGCCGATGAAATCTTCGTTGCCCGAAGTCTCTTCGGCGGCGTGGGCCTCGATCGTGACCGGAGAAAATTCCGGTTGCCACAATGTGTTTGGTTTCACGGATCTGATGGATGGCAGCTACACGTTAGGGTTCACGTCATCGCGGACTTTTCGAGCAAAACCGTTCTGGGCTCGCGAAGGCGCTGGCCCAAGCCTGATCATGAATGTGCCACAAACGTATCCAGCACAACCGCTGGACGGCATGCTGGTTTCCGGATTTGTGGCGCTTGATCTGAAGCGCGCGGTCTATCCGTCAGAGCAGCTTTCATGGCTGGAAAGCATTAACTACGCGGTCGATGCCGATATGTCCATGATCGAAAAGGGCAAGCAGAGATTCGTCGATGAACTGCGGCGAGTCATGACGGTGCGTTGCCAGGCTCTGCATCATCACTGGGATCGCGAGCAGTGGCAGAACATCATGTTTGTGTTCACCGGCACCGATCGGCTGAATCACTATCTGTGGGAAGATTTTGAAGAGACGTCTTCACCATTTCATCAGGCGTTTTTGGATTACTATCACGAAGTCGATCGGCAAATTGGAATTATTCTCGATCGACTTGATGACAATACGACGCTGTGTGCTGTTTCCGATCATGGTTTCGCAAGGCAGCGTCTGAGTGTTAACGCGAATTGTCTGTTGGCGGAAGCGGGAATGCTGCAACTGCGTGCGTCCGATCGGCCTTCTTACATCGACATGTTGCCCGAAACAAAAGCGTTCGCCATGGACCCGGGCCGCATTTATCTGCATCGCCGGGGACGATATCCGAGCGGCATGGTCAACGCCGACGAAGCAGAAGCCTTGCTTCAGGAGCTGACCGCATTATTTCTGAACGCGACGGTCAATGGCCAGCCTGTTGCTTCAGAAGTGCTCCGAGGAAAAGACGTCTACAGCGGCCCATTTACTCATCGTGCCCCGGATCTGATTGTGATGCCGGCGAAAGACGTCGCTCTGTCCGGCCGCATGAATTTATCGGCTCTGATCGAACCAACAGCAATCAACGGCAAACACACCTATGAAGAATCTTC
>CAMAXD010000455.1 GCA_945861975.1 Candidatus Kuenenia stuttgartensis
CCGAGCACCGACAGCCCCAAAGAAACCGCCTCAACGGCTTCCGGCACAGTGCTCATGCCGACTGCATCTGCGCCGAGTTTCTGCAGCATACGAATCTCGGCCGGTGTTTCGTAACATGGGCCAGGCATCATGGCGTATGTGCCTTCGTGAATTCTCAGCGATGTCTTTGTCTGCAACGCCGCGGCTCGCAGAATATTGCACCACATCCCACGGCTTTCCTGCATTTCAAAGGCGTTTACCGTTCGTGAATGCCTCGGAACTGTCGCTGGAACCGTGTAGAGCAACGGGCGCAGATGTGATCGAATCAACATCAGATCACCGGGAGAAAACTGAGGATTAATACCCCCGGCCGCGTTGGTGACGAGCAGATTTCTGATTCCTAATCCCGCCAACAAACGCACACCAAACAGGATGTCATCCAGACACCGTCCTTCATACCAGTGGACGCGTCCCTTCAGCATGACCACGCACTGATCTTTCACCTGACCGCAGACCAAAGTTCCATGATGGCCCGTGACGTGAGGCTGAGGCATCCCTGGAATATCAACATAATCCGCCGAAATGCCGCCAGCGTTGATCAATCGATCTGCCGCACAGCCCAATCCGGATCCCAAAATGACACCGACTGAAGGCTTGACCAAACCAGCCCGTGAAAGAGCCTGATTCACAAACTCCACTGCCGAGCTTATTGAGTCTGCTGCGTCATTCAGGTGCAAGTCTCTAGTATTCATCTCTTGTCTGCATGAACAGTGCTTTCTTCTCGCCTGGCAGAGTAAAGTCGAAGCCGCACCTCTGGAAGAAGCTATCAGCCGAGGTAATCGCCATCACTTCCAGGATATTCCGCTTGACGGCCAGGTCCACGCATTTTTGTACAAGGGCTTTCCCGATTCCACGCCCCTGATAATCATCATGCACCGCGAGACTACGGATTTCCGCCAGCTTGGCCGAATAGATCTCCAGTGCAGCAAACCCGACGACCTGATCACCATCAACCGCCACAAATCCAAAAGGAATCAGATCACTCAATTCATCCGTCGTGCGTGGCAACAGTCTGTTCCGCTGAACAAATCGGTCCACAAGACTCTCGAGCCCCGGGATATCATCTCGGCAAGCTTCGCGAACGACATAGGTATGACGGGCGTTTTCCAACAGACGAATTCCTCAAACGAGATGAAACAAATACATTGTCGACAAGGAAGCAGATACTTTCATGATTTCCCGGGCAGCGCCAAACTTTGACAAGAGCCACTCTTTGCGATGACCCTGATCAACCGGCGAAGTTCGTCAACTCCTGATAACCACTCACTCCGCCAACGGTCACCGTAGAGACGATCATCTGAGCAATCAGCAGAATCAACCAGTACGAATGATAGACCGTCCCAGGATTTCGATGAAGATGATTCTGCTCGATCCGCTTCGCAGAGAATTCCGGTGCGAGATAAATCGACGCCCCAAATACAAACCACGGCGTCAGGAAACACCACAGCCGAGCCGCTTCGCCCATGTTTTTTCCGGAAAGCCACAGTGCTGCCCATGTGGCGAACAGACACAAGGCAAGCCGAATCATCACCGTTCCCTGACCATAATCCGCGTTCTCTGACTTAGGGATCAGATCCGCCTTAGGCCTGCGCGCAATCCGTGTCAGCGATTCAAGAAACACAAACGTCAACGGCAGCCCAATCGAAAACGACAGCTCCACAGGGTTAACGAGAAACCACTTCCACCACGTTCGGGATGATTGTTTATAGAATCCGGCATGGTTCGACAAATTCCAGCTCCACACACGCACCAAATTGCAGTCAGTCGCATAACTCCACATGGTGATGGCCAGAGCAAACACCACTAACGCCACGCTGCCACTCAAAACCACGTGTTGCCAGGGGACTCGCTGAGATCGAGGCCCGAAAGAGATCAACAGAAAAAACAAACCATAGGCGACCAACACCGGGATGTGTGCCAGACTCACCGTCAACGATGCAAACACCGCCACTCCGGCCAGCACAGCGCAGAGGCAACGTGCAAATTTTGATTCTGCAACAACCGACTGGACCAGCCAGCAGAGAATCATCGTGGCCGAGAACGCATAGACGATGTCCGATCTCGGTGCAAAAACTGCCAGACTGGGAATCGTCAGCATCACGCACGCCGCTCTCCAGCCTGCTCGCCGATTCAGAAGTCGACTGCCCAGCACATAAACCGGAATCACGGTCATGGCGGAAAACAGAGTCGATAAAAACGATACGAGACACAACGCCGCAAATTCACTGCGAGTTAGTGGTCGAGCCATCTGGACATCCGCTTCGATAAGCCGAAACAGACGCACGGATTCCGCGCCGATTGTCCATTCGGCCAATGATGTCAGTATGTCGCTGCGTTCTGTCGCTCTGACGGCCCAGAAGTTGAGCAGCAGCAGTCCCGGCGGATGAGTTCCCTCGTGCAGCACATCGCCTTTGGCCATTCGCTGCTCATAGCCCGCCAGCAATTCCTTGGCCGAGGATGTATGAAATACCGCTTCGAAGAAATAGCCGGAGGCGAAGCGATCGTACAGCACCCACAGTGGCCGAAGTTCTCGATGAGGCGTCGCGGCCGATTGCCGAACCGCATTGAGCCAACTAAACGCTCCAGCCACCAGCATGATGACAAAGAATACACACAACAGCTTTGAAGATCGATCAATTCTCCGATCCACAAACTGCGCAAAAGCCACGAGAATCGCGCCGACAATTGCCGGGATCGCAAGGCGATCCAACGCTTCCACAATGCTCTCCGGAAGCTGTTGTCGACGCCAAACCCATTCGTCTGGAACCCCCAGCGGAACATCAGAAACCAGCAGCAACAAAACCGTGGCAATAACGGTCAGCAGCAGAATCACTATGCGTGCCATTGACCGTTCATGCTCCTCTGGGATTCAATCGGCAATGGCCGAAGCTCGGTTCATTTATTCGTCGTTGACGCAGTATCGAATGAGCCATCATCCAGATCAAGTTCAATGCCGTGTTACTGAACATTCCCTCGTAGGTTAGACATTCTTGTCCGACCCTTGTCTCCTTGAACTAGTCGACGGGCAGGAATGCCCATCCTGCAATTCTATTCCTACCAACATTTCCCCCAAACATCACAAGAAATCAGAAACAACACTGTCTGCAATCAGCAGGCCATTCTGAGTTAACCGCAGACATTCTCCAGAATACTCCAGTAGCCCATCGGCAACATGCTGTCGAATTTCTTCCTCAGCCAGAGCCTGCAATGACACCTTGAACCTCGCCTCAAAACTTGCCACATGCAGCCCGGCCATGCGTCTCAATGACAGCATGATGGCCTCGCGAGCTTTCTCTTCCGTCGTTAGCTCTTCTCGATCTTCCTCGCACGGCTCGCCTTTGTTCCATGAATTCAGCCATTTGACCACGCTGCGAACATTCGTGCTGCGGATGCCGTCAATATAGCGAGCCGCCCCGGGGCCGAAGGCGTAGTACTCATCCGCGTTCCAGTAGACGTTGTTATGCCGACACTGATATTCCAGCAGGCCGAAATTTGAAACTTCATAATGCTCGAAGCCGGAAGACTCCAGGTGAGACATCGCGGCCAGATACATATCTCGCTCCAGATCATCCGGCATGCGTTTCAGAACGCCGGTCTTCTCCTGTCGATAAAACGGGGTTCCCTGTTCATACGTCAGACCATAGGTGGAAATGTGCTTCACAGGAAGCCGAGTCAAATGTTCCAGCGTCTGCTGCCACGATTCCAAACTCTGCCCGGGCACGCCAAAAATCAGGTCAACGCTGACATTGGGGATGAACGTTGACGCTCGGATAATCGTCTCGGTGGCTTCAGCCGCAGAATGCTTGCGTTCCAACGTTTTCAACACCGCATCATCAAACGACTGAACTCCCAAACTCAGACGATTGATCCCGTTGTCTTTGAGAACATTCAGTCGCTCATCGCACAGCCCGTCCGGATTGGCTTCTATCGAAAATTCTCCGTCAGCACGGAGTTCAAAATGACGGCCGATCAGCTCAAAGAGCGTCTGCAGATCTTTGGGCGATAGATGAGTCGGCGTACCGCCGCCAATAAACAGCGTGGTGATTTTCCGATGACCAGTGAAGTCACGGCAATAGTGACTTAACTCGCGGCCCAGCATCTCCAGATACTGTGGGATCAAATGATCCCGATTAGCCACCAGCGTGAAGTCACAATAACCGCAGTGATGCAAACAAAACGGCACATGGACGTAGAGCGCCTGCGGCGGCATTAGAGGTTTCAAGTTTGAGATGTTCAGAAGGACAAACTCCAGTTTCGACGTTGTGTACCCATTCTTTTTGGACTGCGGCAGCCTGCTGCAGCACTCCAAGGTCATTTCCCCAGTAACCTCGTTCTGATTTCATGGGCCAGATCAATTTCGCCTTCGATCCCCACGGACGTTGCCTTGATTTGTTCATCCACGGCGGCGGTCGCAATTTGTTCACATTGAGCAACCAACTCGGTCAATCCCGCACGCTTTGACGCAGCATCGCACTCCTGAAGTACCGCCAGTTTGATCAATCGGTTCGCTGATCCATTGGCTGAAACAATCGACCGTTGAAGCAGTCGTTCAATCAAACTCTGTTGCTCCT
>CAMAXD010000456.1 GCA_945861975.1 Candidatus Kuenenia stuttgartensis
GCAACCTCTGGCAAGCCGCCTGAAGGTTCATGGAGTCGGAAGAATAATTGATTGCTTCGAAGACCGTAATCGCTCCACAGTGACTGACGCTGAATGAAAATCATATTCAACGGATGAATTGCTTCAGAACAGGAGTCTGAACGAATACGAATCGTAAGTCACAGTTAAAGAAGGAGTTGTATGGAGATCATTCGAATTGGACGGAACGATTTGAATACGTTTTGCAGACTGTAGACGAACTTCACAATCCCCTGCGAAATGGTCTCTCATGTCTGCCACAGACGATTCCAACTTCGGCGTGATTAAACCAGATGAACTTTACACACTCCAGGCATTCACACGAAGGCTGGGGATTCAAGCTGCAACCCTGCGATCCGCACGGAGAGCCGGACTCCGCGTGTTCTACGTCCACAAACATGCCTACGTTTACGGACGAGACTGGATCGAATACGTCCTCAAATCCAAACCACGTCATGAGAGTCCATCGTCCTCAGATTCCGTCTGACCCATGTTCGTCATTACCTGCCCTCAGACTGGAATGCGGAGGAATCATGAACATGGCAAAGCATAAGCGTCCATCGGCATCAAATCGAAAAAAGCCCAGCGTTCGCATCGTTCGACCGTCGGGCCGTCCATTTCAATTGCGATCTTTCTGCCCAGTTGAAAAGCGAGAAATTCGAGTCTCGACTGGGGACAGGGACGAAGACGAAGCGGAAAGGCTGAAGAGTGAACTGGAAGCAAAGTTGTTGCTCGGTCTCGATACCAAATCTGGCAAGGTGAAAATGACCGGCCCGGAAATGGACTGGTCAGACTTTCGGGAACAATACCGGACACTTCACTTGGCGACCGTCCGCGAAAGCACCGCCACTGACGCTGAGAGTCGTCTGGATATCGCCGAACGGATCCTTAAACCGAAGACACTTGCTGATGTCGCGAACTCGACGTCGTTGCAGCAACTTCAGGCACGACTGCTGGCGGGCGAACAAAGTCTGCGAGGAGTTCCGCGATCCCCGCACACGGTGAAGGGGTACATGGGATGCATTCTGGGAGCCTTGAACTGGGCAAACCTTCAGGATTGGCTGCCAAGTCCTCCGAAGCTTCGAAAGATCAAAACATCCAAACTCAAAACAATGAAGGGGCGACCCATTAACAAACAAGAATTCATTGCAATGACGGAAGCCGCCAAAGAAGTCGTCGGTGACGATGCCGCCGAATCATGGAAGTACGTCCTCCGTGGTCTCTGGGAGTCCGCACTTCGCATCAATGAACTGATGAGTGTCTCCTGGGACAAGCCGGGAACAATTCGTCCACGATGGAAGGATGGAACCCATCCTGTTCTCGCGATCCCCGCGGCCATGCAGAAGAACAACACGGACGATGAGATTCCACTTCTCCCTGGATTTGCAGCACTGCTGCTGGAGACACCTGCGGAACACCGAACCGGCTGGGTTTTTGATCCAAAATCGCTCCAGACCAAATTCGGACGCCGAGTTCGCCATCAGCGTCCGGACTCGGACTGGGTGAGCAAAGTGATCAGCCGGATTGGAACGGCCGCTAATATCGTCGTAGAGGCCGCGGTTGAGAAGTCGGGACGCCGCGTCAAGTATGCCTCTGCTCATGATCTCAGAAGGTCATGCTGCGAACAGATGCGGGAAGCTGGCGTTCCGCCCCTGATCATTTGCCGCGTGATGCGGCATTCGTCCTGGGAAACAACTCGAAAGCACTACGCCCCGGGTGACGTCCAGCGGGATGCTGAAGTTCTGGACAGTATGCTCAAGCCAAAACCGGAGAATCCTCCAAAGGACGCCTGACCAAACAAAACACCCCGTTGTACCTGGGTACACCGGGGTGTCGAATTTCGCGAAAATCAAGTGCACCCGGGAGGGCTCGAACCTCCAACCTTCGGTTCCGAAGTTCGAACGTGAGTTGTCCAGTGTGTCTATTGCCAACGTTTTTGACAGTTTTGAGTGCCGTCAGATTCCATTCAGTCCATGATTTCCGCTGCCGTGGCTACATTTTGTGGCTACACTTCCTGCCGTTCTGTTGTGGTTGTCACAACATACGACGATGCTGTCGAGAGACTGATCGAATCGACCAGATACGGATGAAAGAAAGGCAGACAAATGTCCGACCACGAAATTCCGGCCGGTCGATTCGACAATTCGAATATCCACACAGAACAACCATCGGTGCTGCAGAGCGATTTTGACTTGCTCCAAGTTACACCAGCGATGACGGAGAGTGAACTCCGCGTTAAACAGGAAGAAGAGAACGCGACGTTTCTTTGCTTGGTTCAGCCCTACCTTGAGACACCAAAACTCGCAGTCGAGCAGTTGTCCGAGTTACTCATAGCATTGAGATTGGCTGGTTTAAATGAACAGAAACTCTGCCTGTGTTTGAAGCAACTCTACGACCTGGTGACCATAGCCGATGCACTCAAGATCCGCTTTCAGCATCTTCCTATAGACGTGATTCGATTGAGGAATCTCTATGAGACGATCGTCGAATTTACTCAAAGCGACTTGAGTGACTACGCTAAGGGCGACCCTCAGTGGGAGGAGGGGATCACGGAGTGTGTAGAAGCTTTGCAACGCGATATGCCTGGTATACGGCTTTGGGTTGAAGGCAAAGTCAGTGAGGTAAACCCTTGGTCTCGTCCGCTCCGAAAGGCAGAATGGAAGGAGCTTCATGATGATTTCACAGATCGTCGCTGGCGAGAGGTCACGAACATGAATGGCGATGGTGTGGAGGGTGGAGAAAAAGGACGCGGCCCTTGGCGGCTGCGAAAGTCAGTCTGCGAGAGATTCGGCTTCAAATTTCCTGACCTAGGCTGATCAGATCTGCCAATTATCTGCTGTTATCTGCTTACTTCTGTTCTCGTCCTGAGACCCTATTGTAGGGGCAGAATTCACAGCTAATTTGCTCTGCGTTGATGGAACCAATCCAAACGATAGACGCGGAGAACACGATGATTCAGGTAGACAAAAACAACCTTCGACGAGATGAAAAAGGGCGTCCAATTGCGGCGGATGGATACCCGCTGACAGGGCTCGCCAGCGTCGCGGAAGTAGTCGCAGCGACTGGGCTCAGTCGGTCACAGATCTACGCCATGATCCAACGCGGCGATCTGGCCACTAAACGATTCGGGCGTTCGGTAAGAGTGCCCTGGCAGTTGTTGAGAGATGATGGCATCCTCGGGGATGCAGTCGCGGGCTGAATTCTGCCCCCACACATCACGCTGCGGGTAGGCATGACAAATTGTTGCCGCTGCCAGCAATTCATTGCTGATGTCAACAGTGATGGACTCGTTGTCACTGTTGTTAACGATGTCAGAGACCACTTCGCCGTCCTCCGCTCAATTCAGAGTCCACGACGGCCCGCCTGCTCCCACTTTTCGACATGGAGTCCTCACGAATGACCACGCGACGAAGAAGATCTACCTTCGACCTAACGACAAACTATTCTGTCCAGCAGTTTCTCGACATGCCAACAGGCTTGAGTGAACAGGAGAAAGACTTGGTGCTCCAACGAATTCACCATCTCAGACGCATGGGGAAGCCTAAACGCGGGCGAAGCAAAATTACTGCGACCGGTGCAGAGTTTCTTCAGGCGATTGCTGAAATGCGGAGGGTCGTGGAACTCGTCAAGAACAAGCCCGTATTCCTGTCCGTTCCTGGGTTGCCCCCGATGTGGTTGAGCGGACCTTTGATGACGATCCCAACGACGCTATTCAAGCCACGATAAAAAGTGAGATGCCTCACCATTGGCACGGTGAGGCGTCGCTAGCATCTTTCTGAACCCGGGCAGGAGCAAGAAAGTGGTAGTTTGGAATATACCGTGGCCGACTGTGCATGTCGACATTTCAACGGGCAGCACCTCCGTCCACAACAAACACTTCTGCCCCAAGCCGATCCGCCTTAGCAGTCGCTCCCGCTGGTCCGAAAACCGGGGGCCACCTCACCGGCCGCATTGATTTCAACCAGAGACGCTGTGCTGAAGTCACTGATGCAGAGTTGGCCGATGCCGGTTTACTCTGAATTCTTCCGTCTTGAGTCTGGGTATCGCACTGTGCGTGCCCACTCAAAAACCTCCTTCAATGAAAATCCAGATGATGAAGAAGAAAGTCCCGACCATGACGAACCTATTTTCAACCCCGGTGTATCACTCCCTGTCTGGTAGCGACCGAGACGGCTATATGCTGTGCCCAGTTTGCGAAAGAGTCTGTGGAGAGCCTGAAGCAGTCGACATTCACGTCGACCCATGGAGAATGATCTGCCTGGGAGTGACAGGAGAAACAGTGCTGTTCGATGAGTTCATCGATCCTTTGCATCGTCGAGAACCAGAACTCAACGCTTGGTATCAATGTGACTGCGGCCATCATTTCGTAGTTCGCTACCAGCTCGGCAAGGGCAGCACGCAGGTAAGGTCGGACAAACCTCCTGTGAACGATCAAAAATAACCTGAGTCGTCAGCGGACTGCTGCTGCCGCCAGCCAGTGAGAAACTTTACCGGGTTCATGTAAGAGAATTTACATGTCAACGAGCTGAGCTGCAGAAGCGTTAGACGGTATATTTTTTACACGTCAGCATGGTCCAGT